>NZ_RJAD01000006.1 GCF_003999995.1 Microbacterium sulfonylureivorans | reverse complement strand
CGGTCGGTCAGCGGGCGACCTGTGCGGTCTCGTTTGGAATCCGGACTGTTTGATATCTTGCATTGCATGCTAGCTTGTCACGCATGATAGCTTCAGCCGGCGCTCAACTGCGTAAGGGTGTCGCCGAGTACTGCATTCTCGGGCTGCTCGCGCGTGAGCCGATGTATGGGTGGCAGCTGTCTGAGGCGCTTGCACGGCCGGGGCTCATCGCGAGCATCGGAACGCTTTACCCGATCCTGAGCCGCTTGCGCGAGCGGGGTTTCATAACGGCGTTCGAACAGGAGTCTGGGGCGGGGCCGGTGCGCAAGTACTACCGGCTCACCGGTCAAGGGGAACTCGAGTTGCAGGGATTCCGGCAGCAGTGGGGTCCGTTCGTTGCCGCGGTCACCGAAATCGTGGAAGGAGTTGGGGACGATGAACAGTAGTCGCCCGGTCGAGGTGGATCGCTACATCCAGCGACTCGATGCAGCCCTGGCGGACGTTCCGCCGCACACAGCCGATGAGATCCGCCAAGGCATCATCGAGGAATTGTCCTCGCTTGATCCTGAGGCTGCCCGCGAACGTATCAAGCAACTTGGGGACCCGGAGTTCATTGCCGCTGAGGCTCGGGGCGGCGCGGACGAGGCTTCCTTGCAGCGTAGGTCCGCACTGGAGTCACGGCCGTACATCGTCGTGGCCAGCCTGGCAGTGGGCGTCGGCATCTACGTCGTGCCGATCCTTGGCGCCGTGGCGGGGTTCATCATGGTGTGGGTCTCGACCGCATGGCGGCGATGGGAAAAGGTCGTCGCGACCCTCACACCGCTTCTAGCTGGCCTCTTCACAGCGACATTCTTCGTCCTCACACGAATCCCCAGCGGGGATGGTCTGAACTCTGTCGTGCCCGGATACGGGCTCTCCGGCGACGAGTTCGGAGGCCCGTGGTACGCGCTGTACTTCACACCGGTTGTGACCGCAAACGCACTGTTCGTCGTCTCCATCGCAAATCTCGCCGTCGGTACCTGGCTGCTCATCCGCGCCCTCCGGCGTTCCTAGACCGGCCACGCCGGCGCACGC
>NZ_RJAD01000005.1 GCF_003999995.1 Microbacterium sulfonylureivorans | reverse complement strand
GAAGTCCGGCGGTGTCCTACTCTCCCACAGGGTCCCCCCTGCAGTACCATCGGCGCTGAGAGGCTTAGCTTCCGGGTTCGGAATGTGACCGGGCGTTTCCCTCTCGCTATGGCCGCCGAAACACTATTGATGTTTCAGTCTGCACACAACGAATACGTTGGTGCGGTTCTCGACCGTACATCGAGAACCACTCAGTGGACGCAAGCACCATGAACGGTGTGTTATCAAGTCATCGGCTTATTAGTACCAGTCAGCTGCACGCATTGCTGCGCTTCCACATCTGGCCTATCAACCCAGTAGTCTGGCTGGGAGCCTCTCGCCCGAAGGCATGGAAGTCTCATCTTGAGGCCGGCTTCCCGCTTAGATGCTTTCAGCGGTTATCCATCCCGAACGTAGCTAATCAGCGGTGCTCCTGGCGGAACAACTGACACACCAGAGGTTCGTCCAACCCGGTCCTCTCGTACTAGGGTCAGATCCTCTCAAACTTCCTACGCGCGCAGCGGATAGGGACCGAACTGTCTCACGACGTTCTAAACCCAGCTCGCGTACCGCTTTAATGGGCGAACAGCCCAACCCTTGGGACCTACTCCAGCCCCAGGATGCGACGAGCCGACATCGAGGTGCCAAACCATGCCGTCGATATGGACTCTTGGGCAAGATCAGCCTGTTATCCCCGAGGTACCTTTTATCCGTTGAGCGACAGCGCTTCCACAAGCCACTGCCGGATCACTAGTCCCGACTTTCGTCCCTGCTCGACCTGTCAGTCTCACAGTCAAGCTCCCTTGTGCACTTACACTCGCCACCTGATTGCCAACCAGGTTGAGGGAACCTTTGGGCGCCTCCGTTACTTTTTGGGAGGCAACCGCCCCAGTTAAACTACCCACCAGGCACTGTCCCTGAACCGGATTACGGTTCGAAGTTAGATATCCAGAGTGACCAGAGTGGTATTTCAACAATGACTCCACAAGAACTAGCGTCCCTGCTTCACAGTCTCCCACCTATCCTACACAAGCCACACCGAACACCAATACCAAGCTGTAGTAAAGGTCACGGGGTCTTTCCGTCCTGCTGCGCGTAACGAGCATCTTTACTCGTAATGCAATTTCGCCGAGTTCGCGGTTGAGACAGTTGGGAAGTCGTTACGCCATTCGTGCAGGTCGGAACTTACCCGACAAGGAATTTCGCTACCTTAGGATGGTTATAGTTACCACCGCCGTTTACTGGGGCTTAAATTCTCAGCTTCGCCTTGCGGCTAACCGGTCCTCTTAACCTTCCAGCACCGGGCAGGCGTCAGTCCGTATACATCGTCTTGCGACTTGGCACGGACCTGTGTTTTTAGTAAACAGTCGCTACCCACTAGTCTCTGCGGCCTCCAAACGCTTTCGGAGCAAGTCCTAATACGTCGAAGGCCCCCCTTCTCCCGAAGTTACGGGGGCATTTTGCCGAGTTCCTTAACCACGATTCTCTCGATCTCCTTGGTATTCTCTACCTGACCACCTGAGTCGGTTTGGGGTACGGGCGGCTAGAACCTCGCGTCGATGCTTTTCTTGGCAGCATAGGATCACCCACTTTTCATCCGCATCGTGTCTCAGCCTGTATGAGCGACGGATTTGCCTATCGCTCGGCCTACGCACTTGCACCAGGACTACCATCGCCTGGCTTGGGCTACCTTCCTGCGTCACACCTGTTAATACGCTAACCGCCTCAGCATAGGGTCGTGTGCTAGGCCCAGAGCGTCACCCCGAAGGGATCAGTCACTGGGATTCAGACACTTAGCATTACTGGATTGGTTTGGGCGGTTCTTCGCCGGTACGGGAATATCAACCCGTTGTCCATCGACTACGCCTGTCGGCCTCGCCTTAGGTCCCGACTTACCCAGGGAAGATTAGCTTGACCCTGGAACCCTTGGTCTTTCGGAGGACGTGTTTCTCACACGTCTTTCGCTACTCATGCCTGCATTCTCACTCGTGTGGCGTCCACGGCTGGTTCACACCGCCGCTTCACTCGCCACACGACGCTCTCCTACCCATCAACACGGCTGGACCACGAAGGCCTACCAATAATGTCAATGCCACAACTTCGGTGGCGTGCTTGAGCCCCGTTACATTGTCGGCGCGGAATCACTTGACCAGTGAGCTATTACGCACTCTTTCAAGGGTGGCTGCTTCTAAGCCAACCTCCTGGTTGTCTAAGCAACTCCACATCCTTTCCCACTTAGCACGCGCTTAGGGACCTTAGTTGGTGGTCTGGGTTGTTTCCCTCTCGACTATGAAGCTTATCCCCCACAGTCTCACTGCTGCGCTCTCACTTACCGGCATTCGGAGTTTGGCTGACGTCAGTAACCTTGTAGGGCCCATCGGCCATCCAGTAGCTCTACCTCCGGCAAGAAACACGCAACGCTGCACCTAAATGCATTTCGGAGAGAACCAGCTATCACGAAGTTTGATTGGCCTTTCACCCCTATCCACAGCTCATCCCCTCAGTTTTCAACCTAAGTGGGTTCGGTCCTCCACGACGTCTTACCGTCGCTTCAACCTGGCCATGGATAGATCACTTCGCTTCGGGTCTAGGACATGCGACTGAATCGCCCTATTCAGACTCGCTTTCGCTACGGCTACCCCACTCGGGTTAACCTCGCCACATATCGCTAACTCGCAGGCTCATTCTTCAAAAGGCACGCTGTCACCCCTACTAAGGAGGCTCCAACGGTTTGTAAGCAAACGGTTTCAGGTACTATTTCACTCCCCTCCCGGGGTACTTTTCACCTTTCCCTCACGGTACTTGTCCGCTATCGGTCATCTGGGAGTATTTAGGCTTATCAGGTGGTCCTGACAGATTCACACGGGATTTCTCGGGCCCCGTGCTACTTGGGATACTCTTCGCGCCAAGGGAGGCATTTCGACTACGGGGTTCGCACCCTCTCTGACCGGCCGTTCAAAACCGTTCGTCTATACCTTCTTGTAACGCCGGCTGCTCGGCAGAGCAGCCCGAAAAGTCCCACAACCCCGAATACGCAACTCCTGCCGGATATCACACGTACTCGGTTTAGCCTGTTCCGGTTTCGCTCGCCACTACTAACGGAATCGCGGTTGCTTTCTCTTCCTGTGGGTACTGAGATGTTTCACTTCCCCACGTTCCCTCTACCCGCCCTATATATTCAGGCGGGAGTCACTAGGTCGGCACGCCGCCCAGCGGGGTTTCCCCATTCGGACACCCTCGGATCAAAGTGTGCTTATCCACTCCCCGAGGCTTATCGCAGATTGCTACGTCCTTCTTCGGCTCCAGATGCCAAGGCATCCACCGTTTGCTCTTAAAGACTTGAAATCACATGAGTTTCATCAGAATCGACATGGACCGAAGTCCACATGAAATTGACTAATGATCTTTAAGATCATCAATATGAACCAACCCGAAGGTCGGTTCAAAAGATGCTCGCGTCCACTGTGTAGTTCTCAAAGTACGGGCGGTACCCTCCCCGCACACCAGCTGCTGCCGGCGCCAGAAAGGGCCCTGAGTTGCGGTACCCCCGAACCCCCCGAAGGAGACCCAGCGGCATCCGGTCCCTCAGGACCCAACAGCGTGCAGTACGGGGCGTCCAACCCCCCATCGTTCCCACCGCAAGCGGCGTACTAGATGAGGACTCGCAGCCCCCGCACCTCGTCAAATGTTCCACCCATGAGCTAACCGGCCGAGAACATGCGTCTCGGAACCGGCGCCTGGACACCCCGAAGAGTGCCAGATGCTCCTTAGAAAGGAGGTGATCCAGCCGCACCTTCCGGTACGGCTACCTTGTTACGACTTAGTCCTAATTACCGATCCCACCTTCGACGGCTCCCTCCACAAGGGTTGGGCCACCGGCTTCAGGTGTTACCGACTTTCATGACTTGACGGGCGGTGTGTACAAGACCCGGGAACGTATTCACCGCAGCGTTGCTGATCTGCGATTACTAGCGACTCCGACTTCATGAGGTCGAGTTGCAGACCTCAATCCGAACTGGGACCGGCTTTTTGGGATTCGCTCCACCTCACGGTATTGCAGCCCTTTGTACCGGCCATTGTAGCATGCGTGAAGCCCAAGACATAAGGGGCATGATGATTTGACGTCATCCCCACCTTCCTCCGAGTTGACCCCGGCAGTATCCCATGAGTTCCCACCATTACGTGCTGGCAACATAGAACGAGGGTTGCGCTCGTTGCGGGACTTAACCCAACATCTCACGACACGAGCTGACGACAACCATGCACCACCTGTTCACGAGTGTCCAAAGAGTTCTACATTTCTGCAGCGTTCTCGTGTATGTCAAGCCTTGGTAAGGTTCTTCGCGTTGCATCGAATTAATCCGCATGCTCCGCCGCTTGTGCGGGTCCCCGTCAATTCCTTTGAGTTTTAGCCTTGCGGCCGTACTCCCCAGGCGGGGAACTTAATGCGTTAGCTGCGTCACGGAATCCGTGGAATGGACCCCACAACTAGTTCCCAACGTTTACGGGGTGGACTACCAGGGTATCTAAGCCTGTTTGCTCCCCACCCTTTCGCTCCTCAGCGTCAGTTACGGCCCAGAGATCTGCCTTCGCCATCGGTGTTCCTCCTGATATCTGCGCATTCCACCGCTACACCAGGAATTCCAATCTCCCCTACCGCACTCTAGTCTGCCCGTACCCACTGCAGGCTGGGGGTTGAGCCCCCAGTTTTCACAGCAGACGCGACAAACCGCCTACGAGCTCTTTACGCCCAATAATTCCGGATAACGCTTGCGCCCTACGTATTACCGCGGCTGCTGGCACGTAGTTAGCCGGCGCTTTTTCTGCAAGTACCGTCACTTTCGCTTCTTCCTTGCTAAAAGAGGTTTACAACCCGAAGGCCGTCGTCCCTCACGCGGCGTTGCTGCATCAGGCTTTCGCCCATTGTGCAATATTCCCCACTGCTGCCTCCCGTAGGAGTCTGGGCCGTGTCTCAGTCCCAGTGTGGCCGGTCACCCTCTCAGGCCGGCTACCCGTCGACGCCTTGGTGAGCCATTACCTCACCAACAAGCTGATAGGCCGCGAGCCCATCCCAGACCGAAAAATCTTTCCAACTGCTAACCATGCGGTTGCAGCTCGTATCCAGTATTAGACGCCGTTTCCAGCGCTTATCCCAGAGTCCGGGGCAGGTTGCTCACGTGTTACTCACCCGTTCGCCACTGATCCACAGAGCAAGCTCTGCTTCACCGTTCGACTTGCATGTGTTAAGCACGCCGCCAGCGTTCATCCTGAGCCAGGATCAAACTCTCCATAAAGAAATGTTGCATACCAAGACCGGAAAAAGATCAAGGCAGCGAGTTTGAACTGACCAAACGGATGTCATTACTGACATATCCATGCCAACCCCCCAAAGAGGATTGGACTTTGATCCAAAGGAATCTCACCCAGCCAAAAAGGCTGGTCGAGGTAATTTGGCATTTGACAAGTGCACGCTGTTGAGTTCTCAAGGATCGGATGCTCCCACCAACCAGCCTCACGACCGGCCCAGCAGGGCAACTTCACTATCTTATCTCCCGCCGGCTCGCTGGTCAAATCGGCGCCGTTCGGATCCGAAGACCCTCTACGACGGCGTGAGACCGCGCTTCCGAGGAAGGGAGCTCCCTTCCTCGGACCCGGAGGTCGTTCCACTCGGAAGTGGTGATGAAGGGAGGTGGTTGTCACTTGAGGGGGGTAAGGCTCTCGGCCTCTCCGCTTCCCTGTGGGGCAACAACAAGAACATTACCCGGCACCCGCCCGCTCGTCGAATCCGCGCCGCCGCCCGGGCGTGTCGCACCCACGCGCACCCCCAAGCCGACGCCGAGAACACCTGATCG
>NZ_RJAD01000003.1:300000-494360 GCF_003999995.1 Microbacterium sulfonylureivorans | reverse complement strand
TCACACCGGTTGTGACCGCAAACGCACTGTTCGTCGTCTCCATCGCAAATCTCGCCGTCGGTACCTGGCTGCTCATCCGCGCCCTCCGGCGTTCCTAGACCGGCCACGCCGGCGCACGCACGCCGGTCCGCCTACGCGCGTCGAGGTCTGCGGACACCGTCGCTCCAGCGGCCGCCCATATGGTGGCTTCATGATTCAGTCCGGACAAGCGTCTCTCGTGGTACTCGCGACAGAAACTGCGCCCGATGACGTATCCGTGAACGGGCACCTCGAGCTGGGCCTCTTAGCCGCTCGCTGGAGGACCCGCTCACGAGCTCGGTTGTTTAGGCGTTAGCCCATGCGCGGCGTTGACTGCAAGGCCACGGTTCGCGGTGCCTCAGGACTCGAATGGCAGAACGCTTGACTGAAGCCAAGTCTCATATTCGCCTTCAGGCCACGATTCGCCCGATTCAACGAATTCACGCTTCACCACTCCGTCGACGAGAGACATCACGCAGTGCTGTTCGCCATGACGCATGGCCTCGAACTCGACGGGGATCACCACAACCCAGCGTCGGTCAGCCGACCGTTGACCCAAGACGGCGCTGGCCTCGTCAAGCTTCACCGTCCCCATCTCCGCATTTCCGGCGCACGCGCTGACCAGATCTGCCCGCGCTTCCTCGCTGAGGGAACTCGTGCTCTCCGAGGGAGCTGTTCGTTTCGGGCTGGCTTCGGTCTCCGCCGCTGGCGTGCTCGGCGCGCATCCGGTAGCACTGATCAAGATCCCGGCACCGAGACCAAGCATCAATGCGCGGTATATGAGGGAACGGTTAGTGCGCATTTGCATCTCGAATCTGGGTGCTTCCGGTCAGGTGTCTGAACTATCCCAACCCTAGCCATCGCGCCGCGTTGCAAACCGGGCGTCTGACAGTACCGCCCATAGCGAACGACGCGAATCTCACCCGTGCAATGAATCGTCCAGCGCGCTTCCAACGCTGATTACAAAGATCTGCGGTTCCTGCCCGTGGGCTGCCAAGGAGATTCGTCCGGAACCCCGATAGTCCAGCTGGGCTCCGCGCTCAGCAGGGTCCTCAGCGAGGACACCGTTTACTCCCGGTCCTCCGCCGACTGCTGAGCTCATTGACTGTCATTGTCCTGGTCGAGGAATACCCCGACTCGATCACGGTCGAACACGAACTGGAGGGCGCTGCCTCTCGCATAGCGGGCGCTGAGTTTCTTCCGGTGCGCTGCTGTCGACAAGCAACTCGATTGTCGCCGGGAAGTCGCCAACCCGGCAACCCCAGGCGACGAGTCCGGAGAGCTCCCAGTTGTTCGGATCGTCGTCCTCTTCGTCGGGCACCTGGTCCGATGCGACGACGGTGAAGCAGTCGGTGCCGGGGCCACTGAATCCCGTCGCGGTTCCGAAGAGGGTCAAGCCGTAGAACTCGTAGACGACCGAGCTTGGTCCCGCGCCGAACCAGGTGCTGGGAACCTCGGCCGTCGCGGCCGGATTGAGCGTGGCGATCTGCACGGCATCTGAAGAGACCGATGCCGGCGCCATCCATGTCAAGGCGAACGTCGCTGCCGCCGCCAGCGCTGCCGCTGCCAGAACGGTCAGTACCCAGAGCCACTTTTAGCCATGGCGTCAGCACGCCTGAGCCGGAGAACCGCCCCTCATCCGCTCCATTCGTCGAAGGCTCGGCCTGCGGATAATCGGCTGGCGGTTGACGAGCCTCGATGACCGGCGCCGGCTCGGGTGATCGTTTCGGAACCCGAGGCTCTGGCGCCTTGCCATCGCCATGCGCGGCTTCCGCGCCGCTGGACGATGGCCGCGCATTGATCCGAGCTTCCAGCTCGAGCAACCTCGCAATCCGTCGGGATCCTGGTCGATGTCGGCCGAGGGGCCATACGCGCGCGCACGGAGCACTTGCAATTCGTCGAGAGTGGCGGTGTCCATCCGTTGCATCGTCTCACGCTCGCTCAGGACTACTCGCACACGACTCCCTGACCGCTCTCACCTCGCGGGGCACTTCCGACCGCATGATGCTGGGAAGAGCACCGCCTTTGCCGGGCGCCCGCCCGTCGGCCGACCGACTTTCGAACGGCGTGAGGCGTGCGGTTCATCCACCTGGTGCAGTGTTCATCTCCTCGGCAGGATGGCGTTATGCAGTTCACCGGAGTTCTCCCTGAGGATGCGCCCGACCCACGTCTTGAGCGCGAGCAGTTAGTGAAGACCATGCCAATCCCAGTCATGGAGTTCGCTCCTCAGGCCGCTTTAGAGTTCCCCGATTTCAGCGTGACCACGACCGGGAACGGGAGTGGTCTCGACGAGATGTCCGTGAGCATTTCTGCGACGCTGTGGCGCAACCCCGTCGACAAGTCTGATCCGGTGAACCTCGCGGAGCTCGATGACACCACCCGTCGGTCGATTGAGGAGATTCCGCCGTGGCCACGACCGGCCTGGCTGATCGAGCATGTCGAGCGCATGCGATACCCCGTGCTGATGGAAGCGGTCCAGACCACCTGGCAGCGCCAGGATTCCGAGCGCAGCACGCTCGACGCGCGGTTGGTGCACCACGCCAACCACATCCTCATGAACCAGTTCCGTGACGAACTCGGGCTCGGCGTCCACGACTGGGACTCGCCAGCCTTCACCTCCGAGCGGGTAGTCCGTCACGGCGTCCAGGTCCTGATCGACGGAGCGTGCTTGTCAGGTGCGGAGATTGACACCGATCCGTTTGTTTACGCGGTCGGCGCGAAGCTGCCGACCGGTGGCACCCTGACTGTGGTCGTTCCGCGCGAGCACCTGCCGCACCTCACTCTCGAGTTCGTCCAGCGCCCATCTACCTGACGGTCATCGAGACGCCCCGTAGTCCATCCCTCGTCGAGCTGAGTCAGGCGAGAGATCTCAGCAGCAGCCCGCGACTTCTACTAACCGTCCAGACGAGTACCCCTGCCAGCAGGAGCGATGTCAGCAGCGCCGTGATGTGTGTGATGAGTGAGAGTGTCCCGCGCTCGGGGAGTAAGAAACCGTAAGGCACCCAGCCGTCGGTGGCGCCCCGCAGTAAGACGACGAACAGCCAGCAGATCGGATAGGGCAGCACCAACCAGAGAGCCTGCCAGGGTTGCGGCCGACGATCTCCTACCAAGATCCAGTCAAGCAGCACGATGATCGGGAAAACGGCGTGAAGGAACGCGCTGACCCAGGCGGGCGCGCTGCCGGTGCCAGGGACGAGGGCGTTGTAGATGACTGCTACGACGAGGATGCACGCGGTCGCCACCGCTCGGGCAGTCGTTAGCCAACGTGGCACCTGCCGGCCGGACAGCATGAGAGCGCCAGTTGCTATGAGCACCACGCTCCCTAGCAGTGTGGTCAGGTTCGTGAAGTAGCCGAAGTAGTCGAATGGATTCCCGTCTCCGGCGGTGACACGAAGCGAGTAAGCGTAGAGAACAATCAAGGATGCTAGGAGGCCCGTCACGACGCGGCCCGACGCGACCGCGACCGCACTTGATTCACGCGTTTGGGTAACCATCACTTGAGCAGACTAATTGGCGTCGCCATGCGCGATAGCGGACCCAGGACCGGGCGTCGCCTGCGACCCATGCGGCCCTTGGGTCGGGGGTACTATGCGTCGGTGATGTTCGCGCCGAGCTACTCCTTGGTTCCCGCGATGTGCGAACTGTCCCAGGGGCGGAACCTCCGATGACTTATTCGGCGGCTAGCTACCAGGAGCTTCGCGATCGCATCGAAGCGGTGCTGATCTCAACCACGCAGTCGCTGCGAGCGGACACAGTCACGTTCGTAGTAGAACTCCTCGAAGCCAACGAATTGGGCGTTGCTCTCGAGACGATCGTGGAGGAACTGGCGGAGGCGGAAGCCCGATCCCGCGGGCGGTTGCAGCGGAACTGCGGGAGATCGCTTCCATAATGGCGATGGACTCCCACCCGGCCGGATTACTGGAGCCTTGGACGGTCGAGTAGGCGACGTCCTAGGACGGCTTGGGGTGACGGGCAAGATTTACCAACGGGCGATCGACGGCCACTGCGGACGGACTCATCGAGCCGTCTCATCAAGGGATCGTCTAGGCGCCCGATAGCGGACCGGCTTATGCGACGGAGTTTGGATGTGGCTCTTCCCAGCCTCGCGGCGGGAGGGGAATTGTCACTGAGATTGTTGCCGGAAGGACAATCGCCTCAGGGCGAATCAGTTCGTTCGCGATGTTCATGACGCCGTGGGTTGCTCGACGAGCTGGGGGCTGAGGGCTTCCCGCAGCTGACGTTTCGCGGCTTGGTAGCGACTTCGCGCGGTGGATTCGGGGATGCCGCACAGTTTCGCCGCATCGACCAGGCTGAACCCGTCCCAGTGGACGAGCCGGATGATTTCGGCGTGATGGTCGGCGAGTCTGTTGACGGCGTCGCGGACCTCGAGTCCGGTGTCGGCAGGAGGGCCGACTGTAGTCCCGGTCGCGAGCATGTCGCGCAGCCGATTGGCCAGCCGCACGCGCCGTCGGCCGCTTCGTTGGGCGTTGGCGAGGACGTTTCGGGCGATACCGAACAGCCACATGCGCGCCTCTTCGGCTGCGGCCGGCAGGTTGTTCGCATGCCGCCACGCCGCCGTCATCGTCTCCACGAGGAGATCAGGTGCCTCGTCGCGGCTCACGCGGTACTCGAAGTAGGCGAGCAGATCCCCGGAGGACTGAGCGATCGCGCGCACGACGGCCTCGTCGTGCTGACCGCGGCTATTCACTGTCGTCCGTACTGCAGTTGATCTGGCTCGACGCGGAGAAGCCGGCCTTTTGCAGCGCAGCCTGGTCGATGCCGCTGTCTGTCAGTCGCTCGAGCGCGTAGTCGTGTGCGACTCGGTTGATGGCGATCTCGTAGAGGACGGAGTCGGGTTGAACGTAGGGTTCGATCCCGTCGGCTCGCTGCTGCTTGTAGAAGTCCTCATGAAGCCGTCGTTCGCTTTCCACCGCTGCGGCGATGTCTGATTTGGCGAGGACCTGGTCCTGACCCTGCGCGTCACGGAGCGCACGCTCGATCTGTGGATCGTCAGACTCAATCCGTCCAACGCGGATCTCGCAGGTGTCGCCGGTGGGTGAGGTGAACAGGTAGACCCCGTCGGGTTCCTGAGCCCACCACGCCCAATCGTCGAAGGTGACGGCGGCCGCCGCGCCGACCGTGCCGAGGATGACCGCCGCAGAGACACCGATCCCTGCCAGCGCCCACCGTCGCGGCATCTTCCGCGTGCCAAGGGCCGGTCCGGTCGCGCGAGCAATCCGCAGGAACTCCTCCTCGATCTCGGTCGTGATCACCGTCCTGACCGGCGCGGACTGACTGATGAGTCTGTCCAACCCGTCGTGCTCGCCGCGTTCGTGATCATTCATAGCTGAGATCCTCTCGTGCCTTCCCTCATACCCCGCACATGTCCGGCCGATATCGAAACGTCCAAGTGAACCGACCAGAATATTTTGCTGGCTTGCTGGACGGCGTTTGGTACCACGGCGGTGCGGGGTCACTTTCGGTTGCTGTGCAACGATTCGAGCCGAGGCGGGAATGAGTAGTCGAGCACTGAGGAGGATGCATTGACCCGGATCGATCTCGACTGCGCACTCGAGTCCATGACGGAAACTCTGCCGACGCCGGCCATGGCAGAGGCCCTGCGACTAGCGGATGCCACGATGCCTTCGCGTATTAGGCGTGGACGAGCTCCGCGCGCGCGGTGGGTGCTCCCGGTGCTCGTTGGTGGCGCGATCGCACTGACCGCGGGCGCCGGGACGGCAACCGTCGCCATCTCCCACTGGGCTGGCGTGAGCATGCCCCTGGAGAACGTGCGCAACACGCAGCCCATCCCGGTGAACTGGACGACAGAGGCCGGCCACGAGGAGTCCTGCAGAGCATGGATCGAACTACGCAACCCCCAACCCGGCGACCGCGCCACCCTCGACGCGGCGATCGCCGCGCGCGACTGGTCAGGACTCGGGCAACGTCTCTACGACGAAGGCCTCGCGGTGTCCGGCGACCGTGACGGGGAGAGCCGTGTCGCTGAGGGGCTGACTCCAGAGCTACAAGCATTCGCCCAGGAGACGTTCCCTGGCATCGCGTGGTTTGGAGAGCACGTCACCGCAGACGGCCGAGCTGTTGACGCGACAGGGTTCACGTGCATCTCGGAGACGCCCTGATGCGCCCCGATGACCGTCGCGCCGCCCGTGTCGAAGCGGCCGTCAAAGCACACTCTCCTGACGTCCTGGCCTACTTCACCCGGAGAGTCGAACCCACGGCCGATGCTGCCGATCTCCTAGCCGAAACACTGCTGGTGCTGTGGCGGCGATCCGCGTCGCTGCCCGCCGCAGATGACGAAATCCGCCCATGGATGTTCGGGGTCGCCCGCAACGTGCTGATGCACCACCACCGCCGCTCCACACGACAACGAGCCGTCACAGATCGTCTCCGCGCCATCCTTTCGGTCTCCCCGACGCCGGATTCGCCGATCCCGCTGAATACGACGAACTCCACCAAGCCCTCGCCACGCTCCCCTCAATCGACCGCGACATCATCACGCTCATCCACTGGGAAGGATTCTCGCTGGTCGACGCCAGCCGCATCCTGCACATGAAGGAAGGCACCCTTCGGAGCCGATACCACCGAGCTCGAGCCGTGCTCCGTGCGCAGCTCGAAGACTTCACTGCACCCGCCGTGGCCGGACGATGACGCTTCGACCGAGTTCGAACAGAACCACCTAGCAGTCGCACTGACGGGGGTCCCCCTCCGGGCGCGATCCATCAGGGTAGGGCGTCCAAGATCAGCCGGTGGTCCCAATGGTCGCTGATGACGGAGGCCAGCCTGCTGTCCGGGCTGGTAACACAGTAGGGAGTTTCGTCGACGCTAAGTACTCGGAGTGAGACTGGCGTGCCGTAGAGCCCCCATGGCTGGACGACGTTCGCGAGTATGCCCTCGATTTGCAGGTCGGCATACTCCGGGGTCCACCACACTTCGAGAACGTGTTGCAGGTTCGCGGGGTCGAATCCAACCCAGACTCCGTAGGTCACCGTGTGGCCGCCGGTGAGCTGGACTGGGAGCAACGCACGAACGAACGCACCGACGCCCTGGACCTGCATCAGCACTGACTCATTGGCGTCCGTACCGCTCATCCACACATCTGGTGAATCAGTCGATGCGATTCGCAGGACGGGCTCGGGCTGAGTGAAGCGGATGTGGCGGTCGTGTACATCCAACGGCGCACCACACTTCGCGCACGTATCGATCGTCATTCCGCTGAACGTAGCAGCGCGTCGACATCGGTTCGAGCACCCCTCGTAGATGGCCCCTAGACCGGTCCATGATCGCGCGATCATTACGACTGGCGCAGATTCACGGCCCGTTGGTCAGGGCCTTGTAACGTAGCGGGTGATGTACTCGTCGAGTGGCAGAGCGGTCCGTCGCCTGACGCTGAATGCGACGCCGCCCCACAGTCCAATGCTTTGGTGGTTCGCGAACTCGGGGCCGGCTACCAACCGGCTCCCGTCAGCAGTCATCGCGGCTGTAGCCTCTTGGTCCTTCGACAGGCTGCTCGGAACGAGGACGAGGCGTTCGCGGAGACCGTTCGAACCATCCACGATGCCGCGGGCCGCCGTGAGCGATGGGTCGCGCGGCCGCTCGACGATGCCGTGCTCTCGCTGATATTCGGCCACCTCGAGACGGCGTCGTTCGAGGATGTCCCGATGTCGCAGTGACATGCTCGATTCGATCCGAACGGACCGTCCAAGCCGTCGCTCGAGGGCGTGAGAGCCGATCCAGATGACCTGCGGGGAATTGTCCGAGACCCAGGCCCAATCGAATGTCTTCGGGTCGGCATAGACCCTGAGGAAAGCTTCCTCTCCCTTTCCAAGTACAGCGCCGATGCTGTGGAGTTCGCGGGCAGCAGCGATCCCCGCCTTCTCGAAGGCATCCGCAAGCACCAGCGCTTTTCGGGCCGCAGTCTCTTCCCACCGGAGAATGAAGTCTTCATCCTGTTGAGCAAGGACGGACACTGCGATCTGTATCGTCCGGTCCCACATGCGACCGCCGAGAGAGTCGATCACAGGCCAGAATTCGTCGTCCTCGAGCGGTCGCAAACCGGAGACATCGATCACCTCCGCTGGAGGCTCTTCGCGAAACACGTTCCCGTCAAACCAGCTCCGCGGGTCAGCTTGAGCCTGTTCCGGAAGCGCGCCGTCCCACAGCATGATCGGCGCGTCCGAAGACCCGGCGAATGCCCCCTCCGCGACGACATCGCCATCGACGTGCTCTCGAGTGCTCGCAGGCCACGAAGGATCCTCATAGATCACCGTGAACTCTTCAGTGCGGGTTCGAGCGGTCGAAGTGACAGTCCTCACCACCGAGCCGCGAAGCGCGTAGACCAAGACGTCAACCACACGCACACTCTAGGGCTCAACCGGGCCTTGCTCTCTCCGATTCTGTGATGCACGAACACCGGTCCCTTTGCGGGCTTGAGTCTCCGTCGAGGCCGCGGTGCTAGTTGCGGCAGGCCTCTTCGGGGCAGCCGTTCCAGCGATCGACGAAATGCTTGACGATGGCGAGCCCGATTGACAGTTCGTAGTCGTCGGCGCACTCGCCGTTGACCATCGTGGCGGAGTCTTCGACCTGAAGAGTGAAGAACCGGCATATCCAGCCGTAGCCGATGAGGCGCTGCGCTACTTTCACGACCTGCTTGTGGGTGATGCGTTGGGGGTACTTACGCCGAAGCACGCGCCGTGCCATCTCGAGGATGTCCTCAAAGGAGCGGCCATCTGGCGTCGACCACACATCCGGCACGAGGTCCGGCGCGGTCGGCGCGAGTGGGGCTTCGATCGTGGATGGCACCCGCACATTATTGGTCTGCCACAAGATGTCAGGAGTCGTCCCGGCAGGGTCTGTGGATAACTGCCGCGTCCATCACCCGACCGGTGGGGCCATCGGCGGCTGGAGCGCCGCCTTGCAAACCTCAGCACCCAACAACGGCAGCGTCAGTTAGCCGGTCGACGAGGGCGCGGACTCCGGTCCCTCACCGAGCGTTGGTTTCCGGTACCAACGATTACTAATCGCGGATCCTCACTCGCGCCTCAGTAGGTGGGGTGCAGGACCTCGGCCCGCTCTCGAGGAGCGAAGTTCGCTTCGAAGTCGCGCTCGTTCGGGATCCAGACCTCCCGCCAAAGTCGCGAATGATCGCGCCCAAGCTCGGCGTCGCGTTTCATTCCTCGCGCTTGCGCTGTGGCCAAGTCGACGTCGCACCAGATGGTCAGGTCGAGGTAGTCGATTGCCTCCGGATGAAAAAGACCGACGAGGTCGACCACCATGACGTCGCCGAGTGGGACAGGCTCGGGCTCGCCGAGGGCTCGGATGCCCCAGTCGAAGCGGCGGAAGTTGCTCGCGGACCGCTCGCGAAACGGGAGGAGGACCTCGTCCATGAGACGAGTTCGTTCCACGCCATCCCAGTCAGTCGACCGCTGATGAGATCGCACGGGGTCAAGGAAGTCATCTCCTCGCATCCGAACACTCTCAGGGACGATCTCAACGAGTTCGCGGGCGAGAGTGCTCTTTCCCGAGCCGCCGTAGCCGGATACCCCGACAACTAACGGTCGCCCACACTCAGCAACGCGCTGGGCGATTAACTCGCCGATGCTGTGAAGTCCCATCGATCCACACTAGGGAACGCGCCCGGCCTCGCCGCACGCAACCGGTCCTGATCCGGGCACCCCGCCGGGGGGATCGAGTCATTTCCCTGGTGAGTCTCTTCGTGCCAGTGTGGGCCAGGTGATGGATGGACTGCGTGCGGGACTGATGTGGCCGGGGACGGAGGCGATGCTGTCCCTATTCGTCGTGCGTCGAGGTCCGGCCGATCTTGAACTCACGGTCGATGCAGCGCCGGCTCCGAGACCCGACACCGTCCGACAGTACGAGATGATGCCCGGCGACAGTGGTTCCACCATCGGTGAGGTCCGCGAGTACGACCTGCGGTTCAATGAACTCCCGCCGGACTTGACTGGTCTCGTCTCCGCGTGGTTGGAATCGGCAATCGGTGGTGGCGCCGAGGTTGCATGGTTCGGGTTTGAGGGATCGTTCTCCTATGAGGATCTTCTGAGTGATGACATCGCGAGCTCTATCTTCGCGGTGGCGTCCCGGTCGGGGATCTACCTCGCGCTCGATGACGACTTTCGGTCGAGCTCGGAGTGGGTAGAACGCCTCGGAGAGATCAGGCGTGAGCTTCACTGGCAGTGAGGGCACTCAACCATCTACGACCGTTCGGAAGCCGGTCCGCTGGCGCGCGAGCTTGCTGCCTATACGCCCCGAAAGATGCCGTCCTCCGCTGCCGAAGCGAATTCCTCCCAGTCCATGTTGGCCAGGTTGAGATTGTTGTCGACAGCCCACAGTTCCGACGTCACGCATCGGAAGGGGTCGCGACGCTCCATTAGGTCGATGACGAGCGCGGGGTGGTCAGGCGCTGACAACGTGATCTCGTCCGCAGCGAACATCACCATTGGCGAATCGTCAGAGCGCGGTACCGCGTCGCGAAGGGCACCGCAGCTCACGCCGTACCAATCTGGATCATCGACGCATACGAGCCAGGGGCGGAAGCCATCGGAGTTCTCGGTTTCCACCTCGCTAGTCAATGTCGCCCACGCTTCGTCGTGTGTGGGTGAGAGGCGGACGAGGAGTGAATCTGATGTTGACGGGAGTTCAGCCATGCGCTCATTGTGGCGTGTAGTGCGGCCGTCCCGGCGAAGCAGCCACAACGCGCGTGGCTGACCGTCGACCGGTCCTCGAACGACCGTTTGAACGAGCTTCGGCGCTGATGGCTATTCGTCGCACTTCCCGCCCGCGGTGGGGAAGGTCAGAGACGCGGTGCCGCGGACGACGCGCTGTTGCCCGTTCACCTCATAAGTGAGTTCGACGGCAGTAAACCCTCCGGCAGCGTCCCCGGTGCGTTCCAGAGCGAGCGCGACGAACCATGTCTCGCCACCGTCATTTCGGACGACCGTGCCCTTGAGTGGGACGCGGGCATCCCACGCCTCGTCGCCGTCGGCGACGAAGGTCGACCCGACACCCAGGTGCGTGCCATCCGGCAGGAGTACTGCCCGCGCCGCGGCCTGTTCGATCACGCGTACGCCGTCAGCATTGACCAGGTCGGCACGGACGAGAGTGACGTCCGGCGCTCCTTCACTGAGCCGAAACGGTTCACCGTGCGTGATCGGCTGAGAGAAGTCGCTGAGACAGAGGGCGGTGCTCCCGCCCGAGTTCCCCGCGCCGAGAACGAGCTCAGGGCTTGGAGCGCACGCGGCCAGCAAGACCACGCCGCTCGCCACTGAAGCAGCGACCGCCATTGATCGCATCGAGGACAAGGGTTCCTCCTTTGTCGGTAGCGCCCGGCGCCGGCTCCTCGTCGCCCGTGGCATGGTCGCCAGGCGGATCTGCACGAGGCGCTCCATGGACGCACAGTATTGCGCGGCCACGGAGGGCGGCGTACAGCTGTGGATAAGGACAGCGCGACGCCTCAGTCCACCCTCACGGCTGTCAGAAAACGGGCGCTCGGAAGCGGGTCGCTGATCGTGCACCTCGTGAGTGACTTGTCTCGGGATACACCGGGCCGCCTAGCTTCGGCAGCTCGGCAGCTCGTGGCGAAGCGAGATCAGGGGAAGACGGTGATCGCTGCCACGAAGAGGACGATTACGGCGACAGTCGCGGCGATGATGCCCCAGTTGACACGCCGGATGATCGGTCCACGTGCCGAGTCGGGGGCATCCCGGACTCGTTCGCGAAGCTGCTTCGCCCAGCTCGAAGCAACGGACTGCGCGCCCGTGGAGATCCGCGCGTCATCGGCGTTTCGCACGAAGTGGCCGCCTTGGGTGGCAGCGTCGGTTCGGCGCCACGCCTCGACCGCGATGCCGTCGCCTGAGATGGCAGCGGCGGTCACGATACTGTCGTCGCTTAGCGAGAGGGTGAACTTCCGTCCGCTCTCGATGTCGGAGATCTCGTGCAACGGGACCCGCCAGGTCATCAGCGCGTTGCGCACCGTGATTGCCGTGTCGTCGATGTCCACGCGTGGCCAGCCCCAGATCGCCCAGGCGAGCCACGACGCTGCCGTGACCAGCCCGAACATCCGCCATGCTGACCATTCCGGCGGCGCGATCAAGGCAACGGCGAAGATCGCTGCGACTTCAAGCGGCAAGCCGATCGTGAGAATCGTCGAGACTCGGCTTCGCGAGCTCAGTTCTGAGTTCGCTGCGCTGCTCCGACTGCTCGTCATGTCGCCATCGTAGGGGGATCATCGGCCGAGCCAGTTGGCAGTGGGTGACCAACACTCCAGCGGTCCGTTGAATCCCGACCCCGGCGGGCGGGGTCACAAGCCGATTCCTCATTGCGACGCCGAGGGTAGGTTGCTCGTATGACTGAGTGGACCTAGGGACGTTCCATGACGGACTGGACGGATCAGTCGGAGGTGGAGAAGCTTCTAGCGTTGCTTCCCGTCCACGAACTGCATGCGCTCAGCGCGGCCGAGCAAACCGATCGCCGCATCGCCGCGTACAACCTGTTTGGCATCAAGGCTGTCGCCGACAGCGGAGGCGTCTCATTTGAGCCCGCTGTCGGTGTGCTCGATCAGCCGCTGCTGGCAGCGCTCGACATCCTGTTCACGCGGCGTTTCCCAGTTGCTCCCGCCACAGACTGAGGAGCCCGAGTGGAATCCGGAAGCCTTTCACGAACGCTTCCGCTCGCGACACCCGACGAGGCGCGCGAGGCCGAGTGCACGAATACCCCGCGCGATAACCTGCCCGATGAACGTGCGCTAATCGCGCGTGACCTTGGACGCGTCCATCCGCTTCATGAGCGCTTGCCGGCTCAACTTCGTGCGCGAGCTCAACGCGGCCCAACTCTGTCCGCTGCGCCGGAGCATCTGCACCAGAGCGTCGCGCTCTCTGAGCATCCGGGACTCCTCGCGATGGAGCTTCTCCAGATCTCTAGACAGAGTGCTCAGGCGAACCAGTGCTGCGCGTTCGGACACCCACTTGCGAGCGAGACGACGCTCGAAGGCTGCCTTCGATTCAGCTTCGAGCCGCGCTTCTTCCGCCCGCTCGAGCGCCTCGATCTCGCGTGTCTGAGCGAGTTCGCGCTTGGCACTACGGCGTCCGCGAGCCATGTAACCAGGTTGTCACGCGATCCCAGTGTTGCCAAGGGATCCCCGCGCCTCACTGAAGAGTGCCTGCGTGCATTGCTGTTTTCGCTCCTGGAGTTGGTCTGGATGTCGTTCGTCCTTGCTCCAGGGGGTGTCGCGCGCGCTTAGGGCGCCTCGGCGGGCATGTCATCGCACGGGCTAATCGGGCGGAGCGCGTTACGACACTGTGGAAGCGAAGGCCACGGTTTCGCGGCCTCCCAGCGGAGTGATGATTGCGCCATGGGTTCCGCTGGAGCAGTCGTAGGCGGGTCGACCTGAAAGCGAACGGAGTGGTTGCGTCAAGTAGGGCGTATCCGGGAAGGGTAGATGGATAACGTTGCGCCATGCCATCGGTAACGGACTGGATCTCGAGCATCGGCTCGCTTGTGGGTGCGCTGACAGGTGTGGGCGCATTGATCGTCGCGGTGCTGAGTTACCGGAAGTCGAACCGAGCTTTGGCTGCGGACGCGCGGACTAGGGACGCTGTTGGCTCGACCCTGGCTGCAGTTGAGGCACTGGGTCGCGCGGGACAGTTCGATGCGATGCTCGACGCGGCGCTGAAGCGCCGTTCCGACGCCGAGACACACGGCGTGGTCGTGGAGGAGGGGTACCTCATCAGTCGCGAGCGACCCGAAGGTGGAGAGAAGCGGGACGCATACGTGATCGCACTGGAGAGGGCACGGCGCGAGCTCGGTCTTGCTTAGCGGCGGCCCGCGGGCTTGCCCCGCACGCTGGCCGACGGCGAAACGACGCATGGCCCTGCCACTCTCGATCGATTACGTCGAAGCGATACGCGTTCGTATCGTCCTGCCCGTGTTGTCTTTCTGCGCCCTGGTCCATCGGCTACCTATTGGGGTTCAGCCGATGGAAGCCCCGGCTTCGGCGAAGCGGCGCGCCAGCGCGGTGAAGGCGTCCGCGAGCTCCGGCGGGCCTACCACCTCCACATCGGCATCGAATCGGCCGATCGTCGCCGCCAGACCAGCCCAGGACCACGCACCGAGGAACACCCGGCATCTACCATCCGGAAGCTCGTCCACCACACCATCATCGACATAGGGGAAGACGTCCCGGGCGGAGAGGTCGAGGATCACCTCGCCGATGCAGGGCCACACGTCCGCGCCGTTCGAGCCCTTGAACCGGCCCGCGACGAAGGCGCGAACATCTCCACCGGGCAGGTCGCGCGGCTCGAAGCGAGGACCGGTGTGGGTGCGCGGCGTGATCCTGTCGGCTCGGTAGATGCGCCAGTCCTCCCGATCGAGATCCCACGCCACCAGGTACCAGCGACCCGAACGAGTCACGAGATTGTGCGGCTCGACCCGGCGCGGCGGCCGCAGCGGACCATCAGCGCCAGGACGATCGGTGGCGTAGTCGAAACGCAATACTTCGCGCGTGCGAGCGGCGGCCCCGATGGCGACCAGCACGTCGGTGTCGACCGACTGCTCGTTCGTCCCACGTGATTCCGGGACCGCGGTGACCCGGAGGGCATCGATGCGGTGCCGCAGCCGGGCGGGCATCACCTGCCGCACGGTCGCCAGAGCGCGCGACGCCGGCTCCTCGAACCCGGTGCCCGCCACCCCCACTGTCTGCAGTGCGACCGCGAGAACGATGGCCTGATCGTCGTCGAAGAGGAGTGGCGGCAGCTCGGAGCCGGCATCGAGGCGGTACCCGCCATCAGGACCCTTTATGGCCCGGATGCGGTAGCCGAGCTCGCGAAGCCGGTCGACGTCACGGCGCACGGTGCGGTCGCTGATGCTCAGCCGCTCAGCCAGCAGCCGCGCCGGCCAGTCCCTCGGGGCCTGCAGGAGGGACAGCAAGGTGAGCATCCGAAATGACGTTGCCACTTCTTCATCATGCTCGAAGAACCGGACAGAAACTGACCGCCTCTCCTGACAGTGTCGTCACTGCACCGGGAAGCCTCGCCGGTGCCTCACTACAACAGGAAGTGGCTCAACATGACCAGATCACTCGCACCCCACCTCAACTTCGACGGCAACGCCCGCGACGCCCTCTCCTTCTACGGCACCGTTCTCGGCGCGGAGCCGGTCATCCGCACCTACGGCGAGTTTGGGATGCCCGCCGGGCTGCCCGACACCGACAAGGTCGTCTGGGGCCAGGTCGCCACGCGTGACGGCGTGCGGATCATGGCCTACGACGTGCCGACCCAGCAGACCGACAGGGCGGCCACCCAGCACGGTGCAACCCGCCGCGAGAACGGGCTCACCGTCACCGACCAGCCGTACTTCCTCGCCCTGAGCAGTGCCACGCTCGACGACGCCGCGGCGCTGTGGAACACCCTCACCGTGGGCGCTACCGTGCTCGAACCGCTCGCAGCCTCGGCCTGGTCGGCCGGCTTCGGGATGCTCACCGACTCGTTCGGCGTCACCTGGGTCATCGACGTACAGAGCGCCGACGACTACTCGTGACACTGTCGGGCCGGGCGTCTCCGCGGCGCCCGGCCGCCACGCTCCGCACCGTGTTCAGGGCCGGGGCAAGCCGCAGGTCCTTCCCGATGTATGTGTCCGAGCTGTCGGACGCCTTCGCTCCACGGCCCCGAGCCTGCGAACGCTCAGCCACCGGCTGCCGTTCAGCCTGTGTACGGCCGGACGGCGGACCATGCGGGGTCCTGTTCCGAGTGAACCTTCCCGTTTGACTTGTCCGCCCACGCAGTGATGGCATCGGCCGTGTTCTGGTCTTCGCCGTCGACGTAAACGTGGAACGCGCGGCGGCCCTGCGTGGTGTCATGTGCGATCAGGACTCCCCGCGTGTGAAGCACATCCTCCAGCCCGTCTTCCAACTCGCGTAGCGAATCGAGTGCTTCAGCGTCCGCGGGCAGGCCGTTGTCGGCGGATGTGAAGTGACTGGTGAGCGTCAGGTGCTGATCGAAGACGGGGTAGTCGATCCAGCGGACCCCCCTGCGGAAGCTCGCGAGGGAGGTATACCCGTCGGGATTCTGCCAGTGCGCCAGCACCCATTCATCCCGATCTCTTTGCTCCGTCAGGGCCGCGACCGCATCGAGGAGTTCGCTGCCGTCCGATGGTGTGGGCGGTGCGACCGTGAGTGCCTCGATTTCACCCAACCACCGTTCCACGTCGTCCTCGCCAAGGAGCCAATCAAGCAGAAGAAATGAGATCTGCATCCTCGCGGCTTCGGGTATGTCACCGAACTGAGGGTGATAGACCCCGACGTCGACACGCATGCGGTCGAGATGAGGTCGCACACGGAACCCGGTCGTTGACAGATTTACGCGCTCGTCGCCGATCTCGATAGTGCTGGAGAGCGCATCTGGTTGAGGTTCCTGGCTTGCACGGAATTCCCATGTTCCATCGGCGGCGGGTGCCGCCCGAAGCCACCGCTCGGCTAGGGGGCGGATTTCTGCTTGACCACCAGCAGACACAGTGAGCCGGTGCTCGGACTGTGAGCCGGCACTGAAGTGCCAGGCGAGTCCATCGTTGATGGCCATGACTCGCCGGTTCAGTTCGTCGAGCATCGGAGATGCCGTGTGTGGGCTGACTGAGTAACCCTCGCGTCGCCACCATTCCCAAAATGCGTACACGGGATGCAGGGTGCCGGCAGGCGGGCGACGACGGAACAGTGGCATGCAGCCATGCTTTCATCTCAAAGAAACGACGACGGGCTGCTGTCCACAGCTCGCTAACGGACCCTGACGCGGGCGACGGAGATGAGAAGAGTCAGGGGCCGACAGAGGGGCCCGGCAAGGCGCTGAGTGACGAAACGCAAACGCCGACAAGCTCATATGATCACGACGTGGACGAGAACACCGCGCGATCGATGCTCGGTCTGACGAGCCAGCGACTGCTGACTACCGGTCGGGTCGAGGTGGCGTACGCCACCGCCCGTGAGCGGACTAGCGAAGTGCTGACCACAAGGTCTGATGGTGCGGCCTACCAAACGTGCGTATTGCGGCTCGGTGAGGCCCGCGCAGTTCTTCTGAACAAGGCAACCCGTTTGCCGCCGAGGGGAGACGCGCTCGTCATCCTCACGGTGATCCAGTTCTTCCTCGGTGGCTTCGTTCTCTTCGCCACCGCGCTCGCTCTCGTGGTGGGCTCCACCACGGATTACGACACCGCCTTGTCGATGGTCGGTTGGCCGATTGCCGCACTGGTCGTGGCGGTCCCGTCGATGCTGATCGTTCTACTGGTCGGGCTTCCGCTTCGGCTAGTTCCCGCCCTCAGAGCACGCTGGCTGAGAAACGGGGAGATTACGGTCGCCGGGGTGGTGATCGGCCTGATAGCAAGCATTGGCGTCATCGCTGCCGCCCCCGTGATCCCGGTGGTCGACGAGATCGGCTTATACGAGGCGAGGGACATCAACTGGTGGGCGCAGCTTGGCGCCTGGTTACTGTTCGCGTTCTCGATAGCCCACTTCGTCTGGCCGCTCAGATGGGTTCGACCAGTCTGAGTTCTCCCGACACGGTGGTTTTTGGTTGGCGCGCGTGATCGACCGACTTTGGAGCAACTAGCGCTCGGCTGTTACTCGCTCGATCTCTCGCCTGGTTCGGACGAAGGGTTGCGGGGCCCGTTGAGTGCGACCCAGTACCGCTCGAAGGTGCCGGACGTGTTCTCCAGAACCCCGCCCGCCTTCAAGATTGTTCGCCGGGATGCCGGGTTATCGGTCTCGCAGACAAGGAGGGCGTTGGCGATGCCCTGTTGCTGTGCATGATCGAGGCATAGCTCGAGCGCCGCCGTCGCGACGCCGCGACCGCGCGCGGAGGGTCGAATTCCGTATCCGACGTGGCCCCCGTCGGCGAGCAGGACATCGTTCAACTCATGGCGAAGGTGGATTGATCCGAGGACGTGAGAGGGCGCCGCGTCGTCCACGATCCACCACACTGTCGCCGGCACGAATCCGTCTTGGCCTTCGGTGCGCTGCCGGATCTCTCGGTTCAGCCATCGATCAAAGACATCGGGCAGGCGTAAGTGGAGGGGATCGAACCCGAACGTTGAGAAGCCGTGGAGAACCGCCCCGTCGAACTCATCGATCGCGTCGATCCATGACGGCCAGCGTGAGTGATCGGGCAGCACAAGCGAAACCATATGGAGAGCATATGGACGGCAGTGTCAGGGCGCCCAGCGGGACCCGCACTCGTGCGGTGGCGAACCGCATTGGCGGGCGAGGGTTCGCTTCTATCGGCAGGAAGCGAGGTATTCCGCGAACGGCTCTCCGGCGTACGCGGTGGCGTCGGCGACAGTCGTGAAGCCCCATCGTTGCCGCAGTCCAAGGCATCCCCGTGCGAAGTCCACCCAAATCTCAGCATCTCGTTGAAGGTCGCCGGGCGCGTTGGATGCCACGCGAGTGAGGAATTCCCGCCAGTCGCGGATGATCCAGTGCCGGTCATCATCTGGAAGGCGAACATCCACGGCGGGTGTTCCGTAGTCAACGCCCAGCAGTTGCAGGCCGATAGGGTCAGCGCCTGAGAAATCGACATCACTGAGTGCCCAGGAACCAGCCCCCTCCTCGACGCGGCGCGCACCGATGGTGAGGTTGTCGACGCGCCCGGCGAAGCGCACCCGGATGAGATCGGACCGGCCGAGGTCGGTGGCGCTGAACTTCGCGCGGCTCAGGTCGACGTCTATCAGCTCGACGTCGCCCACCAGGCGGCGGACATCGGCGCCCGACATCTCGATGCGCTGCCATCGCGATCGCGTATGCCCGCCGACCGTACTGCCGATCTGTGCCGACCGCAGCGACGCACGATGTGCGGAACAATCCGACACCTCGACGGCCCAGCAGCGGAGGTCGTCCAGCTGTGCGTCGTCGAGCACGCAATCCGCGACCTGAAGGTTGAACCAGCTCATCCCGGACAGGCCCGCACCGGTGAGGTCGAGAGCAGACCATTCACCTTCGCGCGCGGTGACCCGCTCTAGCATCGGATCGTGCGTGGCAGTCAACAGGTCCACCTGCAGGCCCCGGAGATCCACGCGACCTTCCACACGGCCGAAAGGCGAGACCGTCCGCAGGCGGCCCACTAGAAGCTCGGTGGCTATCTGTCGAGCAGCCGCCCGGGCCTCCGGCTGTTTCCACCGCTCACGCCAATTGCGCAACGCGTCCAACCGGCGCATCCGGCCCCCATTCTTCCGAACGAAGACTACGGCTACCCACACCATCAGACGAGCAGCGCCACCTCGATCGACCGGGCGCTGTCGGCCCGCTCATGGACTCGTTGCGTGCCGTAGCGCCGCCGACAGGTCCAGCTCACGAGGACTTGAGCGTTAGTGAGGACGTAGAGTGCCAAGTGTGGAAGCGGATCAGATAAGCGTCACTGTCGAGTCCGGAATCGATTGGGTGAGCTCAGTCCTGATCCCAGTGGCCGCGATCCTGGTCAGTTCCGGAATCGCGCTGTACCTAGCTAGCCGCGAAAGGCGTGCAAGTGAAAGATCTCACCTGCGGGCGGAGGGTGCGCGGCTCGTCGAGCATCTCACGGAACTGCAGCGGACGGCCGGGACGGGCGACCTCGCCGGAGCTCGGACGGCCTCGGCAGACTTTTCGGGCGCGCTCAACACCTTCACCGCCTACCTCGGAAAACAGGACATCGCCGTCGCGCAATTCCTAACGATCGTGATGAGCCGAGCAATCGCCACGGGAGATCTAGCAACCATTGGCCGCGCCGCTCTTTTCCTAACCAGCGCCGTCGATGGGTGGCTTCGCGACGAGGTCTCCACGAAGCATTTCGCTGACAACATGCCATCAGACACCGAAGAGGCCTGGGTATCTGGTACCGATCTGTCGGCATGGCCCTCGGTGTTGGACGGAAGCGATCCACGCTGGAACGGGTGACTCAGTCACTTGGGCCGATCGCGCGCCGGTGCGCGCCCGCCTGCCCGTAATAGGACCCTCGAAGGCGCACTCTCGTGCCCAACGCCTTGTCGCTAGCACTTCTCTGCTAGCGAGGCCGACCGGTCGAAACGCATCAAGCCTCACCGGATGGGCGATGCGCACACGGCGCAGGTCCCGTCGACGACCAGCTTGTGGCCGTTGATTGAACAGTCCCAGCCCAGCCCCGGAATTGTGGCCTGGCGAGCCGCGAGGGCGGTTCTGGCTCGCGCGCAGGCGCCGCAGGGATCAGAGGTACCGTCTGGATGCTTGCGGCAGAAAGGGGAGTCGGCGTTATGCGTGACGTCACGCTTTACGTAGGCGCTCTTGCCGTTGGCAGCAGATCTTAAGGAGCCTGAGCCTACGTCCGCCGTGACACTACCCGATGCGTTATGCGTAACGTCGTGCGACACCGACGATGCTCGAGGGATGGCGGTTGTCCCGGAGACATCGATGCCACGACGGCGGTCGCGGTGGGCCTTCTGGCGACGTCGGGAGGCTTCACGGTAGCGCTGCACCTCTTCGGCGGTGGACTGTCGCAGGCCGTCGGACCAGCCGACAAGCGTGAAGCCTTCATCATCCCGATGCCAAAGTCCCGCGTGCTCGAGCTCCTCGAACGCGGCGGTGTCATCGCCGTCGGGATGCAGGTACTTCGTGTAGCGGAGCGGAACTATTCCGTCGGTTCCCTGACCGTTGCACCACATGAGCGCGCCTGCGAGGACGCGAAACGCTCGATCGCTCAGGTTGTCGATGCGTATGCTCCCCAGCCACTCGGAGGGGAGCCGGGCGTCGACCATGATGCCGTTGCTGCGTACTCAAGCTTCGACAGCGAAGATCCGGAGCAACGCCGCACGGGGGATCATGCGCCGCGGGCCGAGCTGGACGCTGGGGATGGTCCCTCGGTCGACGCCGGCCTTGATCGTGCGGTAGTCGACTCCAACAAGCGTTGCAGCGTCCTTGAATGTGAGTGCGAGGGATGTATCTGACCGGTTCATCTTCCTGTCCAATCTCTGAGCCACCTATGTCAGCACGCGCCCACACCGTAGCACGGATGTGAGCCAGATGTGTCATGAATGTGTCATGACATGCCTTGTCCATCGTTTGGCGGCCTGAGATACTGCCCTCATGGTGGATCTTGCGGTGGCCGACGTCAGCGACAACCGAGTCGAGGTGGCTAGCGGGGTGCGAATCCCGGCAGCGTGGACGGCGATTCTCGAAGGGGAGCCCGATGTTCCCGGCACGATCCGCGTGGACATCACATTCGATCGGCAGCTCGGGCGCAGCGCTGCGGCTCTCGTCAGCGTCGGACGCAAGGCGGAAGGCGATGAAGTGACGAGCCTCACACTTCGCGAAGTACGGGTTCAGTGGGCAGTGCAGGCGACTGGCCTGATGGTTTCCACAGTGTCCACCGATACCGACCACTCCGAGTCCGGCGCGGCGTACCTTAAGCGCATGCGCGACCGAGCCGAGCGGACGACGGACGAGATGATCGCCGACGCGGCGACCATTTATCGCCTGGCGGCGGCGGTGAGCATGCCGCCTTTGAAGACTGTCGCCGACAATCTTCACGTGAGCCAGAGCACCGCGACACGGCTCATGAATCGCGCGCGCGTGGGCGGACTGGCGGAAGGCATCAGGTTGCCGAGGGTTGATGCCACCGGACCGGTCGTCGGCGCACCAGGGCCGACAGGGCCGTCGATCGGCTGAGGAGAAGCATGATGGCTCGACGGGTGAATCACGAAGGCACGCTGTCGCAGTACGCGACGCCCTCGGGGGAGATCCGTTACCGCATCGCCTACTGGGTCGTCCGTCCGGACGGCGAATTGGTGCGCCGCTTCCGCCGTGGTTTCGAAACCGAGCGGCTGGCGCGAGAGGCGCTGGCCGACCTTCAGGTCGACATCCGCCGAGGCGCTCACGTCGAGGAAACTCGCGAGACGCTGAACGCCTATTCGGCGAAGTACTTCGACGGGCTGCGGGTGCGTCCCACAACTCTCGCCGGCTACCGCAAGCACTACCGCGTCCACGTCGAGAATTCGTCGCTCGGGCGCACGCCATTGTGCGACGTGTCGAAAGACCAGCTCAACCGCTACTACCGGCAGCTCGAGCGTGACGGACGGAAGGACCGCGGGCATTTCGGCGAACCGCTGGGCCCTGCGACCATCCGCCACGTCCACGTGCTGGTGTCTCAGATCCTGCAGCATGCGCTCGAAGACGGTCTCATCAGGCTGAACCCGGCCAAGCGTGCGTCGCCGCCAACGAAGATCGATGCGGCGCCGCCGGAGATGATGACCTGGTCGGCCGAGGACGCTCGGCTCTTCCTGGAATGGTCCCAGTCCACCGGCGACTACCTCTGGCTCGCCTGGCTGACGCTGCTCGGCACAGGGATGCGCCGCGGTGAGATCCTCGGTGTCCGATGGAAAGACGTCGACCTCGAGAACAACGTCATCACGATCGCGCGAGCGATGTCGTACGTGAAGGAAGCGGGGAAGAAGCCGATCATCGACTTCCGTCAGACCAAGAGCGGTCGCGTGCGCAACGTCGACATCGACGCGCGGCTGGCTCACGCGCTGCGAACGAAGCGGGATCTTCTGCGGGCTGTCGCGCCCGAGCTCGCTCGCGGCGAGCAGCTGATCTTCTGCAACAGGTTCGGTCGGCCGCACAACCCCACCCAGTTCTCGCGGCAATGGCGAGAGCGAGTGAACTCAGCGGCTGACGCGCATCCCGATCTCGACCGGCTCCACCTCCACGAGCTCCGGCACACGCACGCGACACTGCTCCTGCGCGCCGGTGTGCATCCGAAGATCGTCTCTGAGCGACTCGGGCACGCCGACATCCAGACCACGCTCAACACCTACTCGCATGCGGTCCGCACCCTACAGCGCGGCGCCGCCGACCTCGTGGGGGAGCTGCTGGCCCCCGTTCAAGTCGAGGCGATCTCAACGACCTAGGTCCGCAGAGCCTCAGACGGGTCCTTTCTCCGATCTCAGCCAATCAGCGATCGGGCGGGGCGAAGTCCCGGGACCGTGGAATACCGGAGTCGCGAAGCGCCGAGGATATGCCGTCGAAAGCCCGGGACGCAGCGCTGCTCGATCGCTATCCTCTCGCCGCGGAGAAAGAGCCAGCGCGCGTCGGCGTGCTCGATTTCGACTCAGAGTCGTGTCCGAAAACCGCTAGCTCCAGTCGTGTCATGAGCCAGCCATGTCGCAACAGGCCAGTTCCACACGATTCGCGAACCGCGGAAAATCAGGCCTCTGGAGGGGCCGAAATCGGCGTTAACTGTGCCAGTAGGTGTGTCACGCGACCTGGACAGACGAAAAACCCCTTGAAAACACTGGGATCGGAGCGGCGGAGGATAGGGGATTCGAACCCCTGAGAGCTTTCACTCAACACGCTTTCCAAGCGTGCGCCATAGGCCACTAGGCGAATCCTCCGTGGCCCCGGAGGGCCGCAGACCATCCTACCTGGTCGCGGGAGCGCCTCCTGCGTACACGCTTCCCGGGCGGACGATGAGTGACCGGGGGGCGATCACGGCCAGGATGCGCCGGGCGGCGGGCGCGGTGGAGAGGAGCTCGGCGCGCACCTGGGTGGCGGCATCCAGTGCCGCGTCGCCCATCCAATAGTCGCGGCCGCCGGACGGAGCATACGACGCCCGTTCGATCGCGGTCGCGAGGGTGTGCATGGCGTCGGGCGAGACGCCGTGCTCGGCGATCAGGCGCTGGGCGAATGCACGCGGGCTCTCACTGGCCGGTACCGCGATGCCGACGTCGATCGCGGCATCCTGCACGATCGTCCACGCCGACGCCGCATCGCCTCCGCGCGCGGCGACCGTGAGCTGGCGGCGACGAAGCTCTCGTACGAGGAAGGGCAGGGCGAGCAGAAGCAGGATGAGCAGCACGACCCCGAGCGTGGGGAGCGGGTTCACCCCGCCGAGCGGCGTGCCGGGCAGTGCCTCGTCGCGCGGATCGATCGGTCCGTTGGGGCCGGCCTCGGTGCTCGCCGAGGGTGTCGGCGTGGCACCGGGTGTCGCCGAGTTCGGATCGTCGGGGTCGCCGGGCAACGCGGACGCGGGCGAGAACTGCGTCGGCACCCCCAGCCCGGCTGTCGGTTCGAACGGGATCCACCCGACCTCTTCGAAATAGACCTCGGGCCATGCGTGCAGGAGCGAACTCGACACGGAGTACACGGTCTGCTCCTCGAACACGTCGGTCGTGGCGACGCCGGGAAGGTACCCCACGACGATCCGCGAGGGCATGTGGAGCGTGCGCGCCATCAGTGCGAAGGCGGACGCGAAGTGGATGCAGTAGCCCTCCCGCCGATCGAGGAACTCCGCGACGGCCTCGGCGCCGCTGCCGTCGAATCCGTCCTCCACCGGTGCGTCGAGCGAGTAGCGGAATGCGCCGCCGCGGAACCACTTCTGCATCGCGATCAGCCGGTCGTAGTCGTTGGTGGCGTCTGCGGTCACCTCCGCGGCGAGCTGGCCGATGATGTCCGGAGTCCCCGGAGGCACCGACGTCGTCTCGTCGCGCAGCTGAGGACCGCCCGCGGTGTCGGCGCGGATCTGCTCGAGCGTCGGACGCGGCTGATGCGAGACCACCGTGTAGGTCTGGCCCTGTGTCGTGCCCGACTGAGAGATCACCGTCCGGTTGTAGGGCACCGCGCCCCACCGCCCGTCGAGCCCCGTGACCTCGACCGCCGGGTAGGAGATCGGCAGCCACAGCGATGCGAGGTTCACGACCTCCACATCGGTCGTGTACTCCGACACCCGCACGTCGTCGGTCACGCTCACGGCGCCGAGGCCGAACTCGCTGTCGAGGGGCACGGTGCGCACGCGGTCGGGCTCCCACACGCCGCCTTCGAATCGCGACAGCGTCGTGGCCCGGAGGTAGGGCGGCGCCGGCGCGTCGGTGCGCACCCGCAGCACCTCGACCTCCTCCGGACGACGCAGGTCGTCGCCGAGCTGGAGGGTCGCATCGATGCCCGGGCCCGGCCCCAGGCCGGCGCCGGCGCGCACGCCGGGCTGAGGGAGGAGGGGGGTGGCCACGACGGCGACGACGACGGCGATCGCGCCGATGCCGACCGCGGTGGCGGGGACGCCGGCGGTGCGCTCGGATGCCCGCTCCAGCGGGCGCTCGCGCGACCGCGTCTCCGCGCGGATGAGGAAGAGGATCGCGACGGCGAGGAAGACGAACGCCATGACGTCGACCTGGCGGGGAACCGCGATCGCCGGGATGAGGGACACCGTGACGATGCCGATCGACGCGAGGAGAGGCATCCGTGCGGTCAGCACGACGTGATCGACGATGATCGCGAGCAGCCCCATGGCGCCGACGATGAGGAAGGCGAGGGCGGGACCGTCGTCGAGCGGTGCGGCGCCGAGGATGATCTCGCTCATCGCGTCGTCGATGAGCTCGGGCACCGCCCGGATCGTCTCCGGCGTCGGCACCACCCACAGGAGCGCGGTGTCGCGCAGGAAGACGCCGGTCATCACGGCCACCCACACGCCGGCTTCGATGAGGCTCACCGCGACCGCCGGCAGGCGGAAGCGCCGCGCCCCGTAGCCCGCGGCGAGCACGAGTGCGGCGATCACGACGGAGCCCAGGAGCCACCCGCCGGGCTTGACGACCCGCAGCACCGGCAGGAGCGCAGCGATGAGGGCCGCCAGGAGCGCGAGCGTCAGCACCCGTTCGCCGCCGCGACGACCGGTGCGCGGATCCAGTGCGTCAGGCGCCGACATGGCTCACCCCCCGCCCGACGGCGTTGCCCCACGCCGCGGCCAGGTCGCCGTCCGGATCGATCGCGCCGACCCGCCAGCCGTGGTCTGCGGCGCGATCGAGCGCGTCTCCGATCGGAGACACGGAGAACAGCATCGGCAGGGTGCTGTGATGAGCGACCGGAGCGATCGCATCGGCATCGGACGGGTCGAAGCGCCCCACGATGACGATGACCGGGCCGGTCATGACGCCCGCGAACAGTCGCGTGAGCCGGGCGAGACTTTCGTCGCGCCGTGCCGTGAGCGTGGCGAAGTGGGTGAGCATCCCTTCGACCTCGGCCATGTCTCCGCCGTCGATGCGCTCGGCGAGCAGGGTGCCGTCGGAGTCGAGGACCTCGACCGCGTAGCCGTCGTGGACGAGCCGGGCGACAGCGGACACGCAGGCCGACACCGCCGCCTCGAAGCCCGGGTCGGTCCCCGGCGCCTGCATCGCCTCCGTCGCCCAACGCAGCACGCCGCGGTCGAGCACCACGCTCGCCTCGGGGGTGGACTCCTGCTCCTCCTGACGCACCATCAGCTCGTCGCGATGGGCGGTCGCGCGCCAGTGGATGCGGCGCATCGAGTCGCCCGGCGCGTACGGGCGCGCGACGAGATTGTCGGCGCCCTGGCCGAGCTGATTCGTGGTGGTGTGGAGCGTGCCGCCGGTCTCGCCCGCGAAGTCGGTGAGCGGGGGCAGGTCGACGAGGGCGGGTGCGACGGTGACGGGCGTGCGCTCGCCGAAGAGCGTCCGCCGCCGCGCGAGCCCGAACGGGTCGGTCGAACGCACCGACAAAGGGCCGATCGAGTGGATGCCGCGCCGGGCGCCCGTGAGCGAGTAGGACAGATCGACGACCCGCTCACCGCCGCGGAGACCCGAGCCGAGCGCCGGGAAGACGCCGTCCGCCTTGCCGCGAAGCCCCTTGGGGAGCGTGTCGTGCCAGGTGCCCGGAGGCGTCGGGACCGCCGTGCGGACGCCGACCCGGACGGTCACGGTCGAGTCGCGGCCGACGGTCACGACGTCGGGCGCCAACGAGCGGGTCACGACGTCGGAGCGACGGGTCAGATAGAGCGAGGCGATGCTCGCCCCGATCACCGCGAGCAGCAGGATTCCGAAGTACATCAGCTCCGCGATGCCGAACTCGTTCGCCACCACGAAGCACGCGATCGCGAGGATGAGCGCGCCCGTGCCGCGAACGGTCAGGGGCCACAGGCGTCTCATCAGGATCTCCGTCACTCGCCGGTCATGCCGGCCGTCACTGACGGGGCGCGATGGGCACGCGCACGCTGGAGGCGATCCGCTCGAGGATCGTGGCGATCGCGTCCGATGCGCCGCGGGCGCGGGCACCGCCGGCCGAGCGCGTCGGGATGAGCCGGTGCGCGAACACCGGGGCGAGGAGGGCGGTGACGTCGTCGGGGATGACGAAGCCGCGCCCGTCGAGCGCGGCCCACACCTTCGCGGCCCGCACGAGCTGGAGGGTCGCTCGGGGGCTCGCGCCGAGGCGGAGATCGGAGTGGATGCGAGTCGCGTGGGCGAGGGCGACGGCGTAGTCCTCGATCGGCGGCGCGACGTGCACGGACCGGGCCCACGTGACGAGGTCGGTGATCTGCGCGGCCGAGACGACGGCGGCGAGCTGGTCGAGCGGGTTGAGCGTGTCCCGCTGACGCAGCATGAGCGCCTCGGACCGCTGGTCGGGGTAGCCCATCGAGATGCGCATCATGAAGCGGTCCCGCTGCGCCTCGGGCAGCGCGTACGTGCCCTCCATCTCGAGCGGGTTCTGCGTCGCGACGACCAGGAACGGCTCGGGGACGTAGTGGGTGCGACCGTCGACGGTGACCTGACGCTCCTCCATCGCCTCGAGCAGAGCGGACTGGGTCTTGGGGGAGGAGCGGTTGATCTCGTCGGCGATGACGATGTTGGCGAAGATCGCGCCCTGCTTGAACTCGAACTCGCGCTCGACGGGGTTGAACACGCTCACCCCGGTCACGTCGCCGGGGAGCAGGTCTGGCGTGAACTGGATGCGGCGGACCGTGGCATCCACCGAGGCGGCCAGCGCCCGCGCCAGCATCGTCTTGCCGACGCCCGGAACGTCCTCGATGAGGAGATGCCCCTCGGCGAGGAGGCAGACCAGCGCGCTGCGGACCGCTTCCGGCTTGCCGTCGATCACGCTGCCCACGGCACCGAGGATCGCGTCCGTCGTGCGTGCGAAGTCCTCTGCGGTGAGCGCAGCCGAAGCCTCGGTCGTCGCGGTATCGGTCATCGCGCCCTCCCTGGCCGCCCGTTCGGGCGGGTGAGCCGGTCAAGCGGGCCACATCGCCCGCCCACCCGTTGATCGTAACAACGGACGGGCCGCCGCGGGCCTGGGAGATCACTGCATGGTCATCGCTGTCGGCGACCGCTCACGACCGGGTTAGACTGGTGTCAGCTCTCCGCGAGGCGGCATCCAGGCCAATTCCCCCAGGACGGAAACGTAGCAAGGGTAACCAGGCTCTGCCGGGTTCGCGGAGAGTCTTAAACTTCCGGGCGGAATGCCCGATCCGCGCGTCGGTGCGCGAAGGGGCCGTCCAGGACCGCCCACTGCAGCAGCATGATCGTCTTGGCGTCCTGGATGCGCCCGTCGCGGATCATCCCGAGCGCCTCCTCGATGTCGGGCTCGAGCAGCTCGATGTGCTCGCCCTCCTCGGCGAGTCCGCCGCTCTCGCCGGAGCGGGTCGAGCCGTCGTACGGCGCGGCGAAGAAGTGGATGCGCTCGGTCACGGACCCGGGGCTCATGAACACGTCCCAGACGTGCTCGAGCTCGCCGATCTCGACACCGGTCTCCTCGGCGGCCTCGCGCCGGATGGCCGTGGCCGCGTCGTCCTCGTCGAGCAGGCCGGCGGCGGTCTCGACCAGCATCCCGTCGGGATGCCCGTTGACGTAGACGGGGTAGCGGAACTGCCGCGTGAGCAGCACCGTGCGCCGTGCCGGGTCGTACAGCAGGACCGTGGCGCCGTTGCCGCGGTCGTAGGTCTCGCGCTGCTGCGTCTCCCACTCGCCCGAGGGGGCGCGGTACTCCAGCGTCGTGCGTCGCAGCACATGCCATCCCGCAGCGAGGAGCTCCACATCCGTCACCCTCACGTCGGGGTTGCGGTCGAGCGCGCGCCCCTCCTGATCCAGTCCCGTGCGGCCGCGGTGATCTGGCACGTCGATGCCGGGGCGAGGGGCGCTCATGCGGGTGAGCCTAGCCCGGCCGCCGCTATGGGCTTGCTGTGCGAACGGCCGTCGCCTGGCCGGGGCATCCTGCCGCCCATAGGCTGGACGCGTGGCGCACAGCATCTTCATCACGTCGGCGGAAGGCCACTCGGGGAAGTCCACGGTCGCGCTCGGTGTGCTCGATGCACTGAGCCACGCCACTCCCCGCGTGGGCGTGTTCCGCGCGATCGCGCGCTCCACCGTCGAGCCCGACTACGTGCTCGAGATGCTGCTCGACCACGACGGCGTCGACCTGCCGTACGACGAGTGCATCGGCGTCACCTACGACGACGTGCGCCACGATCCGGATGCCGCGCTCGCCGTGATCGTCGAGCGCTACAAGGCCGTCGAGGCGCAGTGCGACGCCGTCGTGATCCTCGGGAGCGACTACACCGACGTCGGCAGCCCCGCCGAGCTCGCGTACAACGCCCGGATCGCCGCGAACCTCGGCGCCCCGGTGCTCCTCGTGCTGGGCGGTCGCTCGGCCCAGAGCCAGACGCAGCCCGAGCAGCTGGGCTCGTCGCTCCCGCGCACGTCCGCCGAGATGGGGCAGATCGCCGACCTCGCGCTCACGGAGCTCGCCCACGGCCGGGCCGAGCTCTTCGCCGTCGTCGCGAACCGCGCCGAACCGGCCGATGCCGACGAGACGATCGCCGCGATCCGCCGCTCGGTCCAGGCGTCCGTCCCGCCCGAGAAGGCCGATGTGCCGGTGTGGGCGATCCCCGAGGACCGCTTCCTCGTCGCCCCGTCGATGCGCGGGATCATGCGCTCGGTCGGGGGCGAGCTGCTCTCGGGCGACCCGGACCGGCTCACCCGGGAGGCGCTGGGGGTCGTCGTCGCAGGCATGTCGATGGTCAACGTGCTGCCGCGCCTGCTCGAGGGCGCGGTCGTCGTCATCCCCGCCGACCGCTCCGAGGTGCTGCTCGCGACGCTGCTCGCGAACGCGTCGGGCACGTTCCCGTCGATCTCGGGCATCGTCCTCAACGGCGGCTTCGAGCTGCCCGAGCCGATCACGCGCCTCCTCGACGGACTCGGCTCCAACGTCCCGATCATCACGACCGACCTCGGCACGTACGAGACCGCCGCGCGCATCATGGGCACGCGCGGCCGGCTCGCGGCCGACTCGCAGCGCCGCTACGACACGGCGCTCGCGATCTTCGAGCAGAGCGTCGACACCGACGAGCTGCTCGCGGCGTTCGGCGTCGCGCGCGCGACCGTGGTGACGCCGCTCATGTTCGAGTTCCAGCTGATCGAGCGCGCCCGCGCGCAGCGCAAGCGGATCGTTCTGCCGGAGGGCGATGACGACCGCGTGCTGCGAGCCGCAGCGACGGTGCTCAAGCGCGGCATCGCCGACCTGACGATCCTCGGTGAGCCCTTCGAGGTGCGCGCCCGGGCGATCGAGCTCGGCATCGACATCCAGGGCGCCGAGGTGCTGTCGCCCCTCGACGCGGTGCACGTCCACAAGTTCGCCGAGGAGTACGCCCGGCTGCGCGCGCACAAGGGCGTCACGCTGTCGCAGGCCGCCGACACCGTGACGGATGTCTCGTACTTCGGCACGATGATGGTGCACCTGGGTCTCGCCGACGGCATGGTCTCGGGCGCCGCGCACACGACGGCGCACACGATCCGGCCGGCGTTCGAGATCATCAAGACGAAGCCGGGGGTCTCGGTCGTGTCGAGCGTCTTCCTCATGGCGCTCGCCGATCGTGTGCTCGTCTACGGCGACTGCGCTGTGATCCCGGATCCGACGTCCGAGCAGCTCGCCGACATCGCGATCTCCTCGGCGGCCACCGCCGCGCAGTTCGGGATCGACCCGCGCGTCGCGATGCTGTCGTACTCGACCGGGGAGTCGGGCTCGGGCGCCGAGGTGGAGAAGGTCAGGGATGCCACGGCCCTCGTGCGCGAGCGGGCGCCCGAGCTCCTGGTGGAGGGCCCGATCCAGTACGACGCCGCCGCCGACGCCGCGGTCGCCGCGGCGAAGATGCCGGGTTCCGAGGTGGCGGGTCGCGCGACGGTGTTCGTGTTCCCCGACCTCAACACGGGCAACAACACCTACAAGGCCGTCCAGCGGTCGGCCGGCGCCGTGGCGATCGGACCCGTGCTGCAGGGCCTCAACAAGCCGATCAACGACCTCTCGCGCGGCGCGCTGGTGGACGACATTGTGAACACGATCGCGATCACGGCGATCCAGGCGCAGGGAGAATGACGGTGTCGCTCGTCCTGGTCGTCAACTCCGGCTCGTCGTCGTTCAAGTATCAGCTGATCGACATGGAGGGCGAGTCCACCCTCGCCTCGGGGCTGGTCGAGCGCATCGGCGAGCCGATGGGCCGCGCGACGCACACCGTGGTCGCGCCGCCGTCGGACGGCCCGGCGCCGACCATGCTGAACGCCACTCACACGCGCGAGCTGCCGATCCTCGACCACACGGCCGGGTTCCAGGTCATGCTCGACGCGTTCGCCTCCGACGGCCCCGCCCTCGCCGACCGGCCTCCCGTGGCCGTCGGGCACCGCGTCGTGCACGGCGGCGCCCGGTTCTTCGAGCCGACCCTGATCACGCCCCTCGTCGAGATCAACATCGACGAGCTCTCCGTCCTCGCGCCGCTCCACAATCCCGCGAACCTCGCCGGCATCGTCGCGGCGAAGAAGGCGTTCCCCGACGTGCCGCACGTCGCGGTGTTCGACACGGCGTTCCATCAGACCCTCGCTCCGCACGTGTACACCTACGCGATCGACGCGGGGATCGCGGCATCCCACCGCATCCGCCGGTACGGGTTCCACGGCACCTCGCACAAGTTCGTCAGCGAGGCGGCGGCCGCGTTCCTCGGGCGCCCGCTCGAAGATCTGAGGCAGATCGTCTTCCACCTCGGCAACGGCGCGTCCGCGACCGCGATCGACGGCGGCCGGTCGGTCGAGACGTCGATGGGGTTCACCCCGCTCGAGGGGCTCGTGATGGGCACGCGCTCGGGCGACCTCGACCCGGCCGTCCTGTTCCATCTCGCGCGCCGCGAGGGCATGTCGATCGACGACCTCGACGATCTCCTCAACAAGCGGAGCGGGATGCTCGGGCTCGCGGGATCCTCGGACCTCCGCGACATCCGCTCGGCCATCGCGGACGGCGACGAGCAGGCCCTCCTCGCCTACGAGGTCTACGTCCACCGCCTGCGCGCCTACGCCGGTGCGTACCTCGCGCAACTCGGCGGCGCCGACGTGATCTCGTTCACCGCCGGCGTCGGCGAGAACGCTCCGCTGGTGCGCTCCGCGGCGCTGGAGACCCTCGGCTTCGCCGGGGTGGAGATCGATCACGAGCGCAATCTCGCGCCGGGCCGCGGCATCCGGATCATCTCGACGGATGCCTCGGCCGTCACGGTCCTCGTCGTCCCGACCGACGAGGAGCTCGAGATCGCCCGCCAGACCCTGAGCGTCGCGCGCTCGTAACCTGCCGTCGCTACCCTTTGGAGGTGCCCATGGACGCCCTGCCCGATCTGACCGCCTACGACGCCGTCCTGTTCGATCTGGACGGCGTCCTCACTCCCACCGCCGAAGTGCACATGCACGCCTGGCAGACGATGTTCGAGGAGCTCTTCGCCTCGTGGGGCATCGCACCGCCCTATACGGAGCGGGACTACTTCGACCACCTCGACGGCAAGAAGCGCTACGACGGCGTCGCCGGCCTGCTGCGCTCGCGCGACGTCGAGGTGCCGTGGGGCGACCCGTCCGATCCGGTGACCGCCGACACCGTGTGCGGCATCGGCAACCGCAAGAACGTCGTGTTCGAGAAGGTGCTCCGCGACGAGGGCATCGCCCCGTACCCCGGTTCGCTCGCCCTGCTCGACGCGCTCGCCGCAGCGGGGACCGAGGTGGCCGTCGTGTCGAGCTCGAAGAACGCCGAGGAGGTCCTCGCCGTGGCGGGCATCCGCGATCGGTTCCGCGTCGTCATGGACGGCGTCATCGCCGAGCGCGACCACCTCGCCTCCAAGCCCGCGCCCGACGTGTTCGTCGAGGCCGCGCGGATGATCGGGGTCGATCCCGCGCGCAGCGCCGCCGTCGAGGACGCGCTGAGCGGGGTCCGCTCCGCCGCGTCCGGGGGCTTCGGCCTCGTCGTCGGAGTCGACCGCGGCGCCGGTGCCCAGGCGCTGCGCGATGCCGGCGCGCACGTCGTCGTCGAAGACCTCGCCGAGCTCGTGCCCGCAGTCGGCGCGGCATCGGGCCCCTCCGTCCCCGGATCACCGACCAGCACCGAGGAGAGCACCGCATGATCGATCGCGACCGGTTCCCCGTCGATCCCTGGCGGCTCGTCGAGACGGAGTTCGATCTCGACGACACCGGGGTGACCGAGACCCTGTTCGCCGTCGGCAACGGCTACCTCGGCATGCGCGGGAACCACCCCGAAGGGCGGCACGCGCACGAGCACGGCACGTTCATCAACGGGTTCCACGAGACGTTCCCGATCCGCCACGCGGAGCAGGCGTACGGGTTCGCCGAAGTCGGCCAGACGATCATCAACGCGCCCGACGCCAAGGTCATGCGCGTGTACGTCGACGACGAGCCGCTGTCGCTCGACGTCGCCGATGTGCGCGAGTACGAGCGCGTTCTCGACATGCGCGACGGTGTGCTGCGCCGGCACGTGCTGTGGACCACGCCGTCGGGCAAGGACGTGCGGATCGAGTACGAGCGGATGGTGTCGTTCGAGGAGAAGCACCTCTCCGTCATGACGGTGGACGTCACCGTGCTGAATGCCGACGCCCCCGTCACGGTGAGCTGCCAGATCCTCAACCGCCAGGACGGCGAGGACGTCTACGGCGGCACGCCGACCGCTCCGAAGCGGGCCGGGTTCGACCCGCGCAAGGCCGACCGCATCCAGGAGCGCGTGCTGCAGCCGCAGGAGTACTGGCAGGACCGGCTGCGCTCTGCTCTGTCGTACCGGGTGACCGATTCCGGCATGACGATCGCCGTCGTCGCCGACCACCTCGTCGAGACCGAGAACCCGTACACCGCGCGCACGCTCATCGAGCCCGACATCGCCAAGAACGTGTTCCGCGTGCAGGCGAAGGCCGGTGTGCCGGTGCGGGTGACGAAGCTCGTCAGCTACCACACGTCGCGCGGCGTGCCGGCGCGAGAGCTCGTCGACCGCTGCCGGCGCACCCTGGACCGGGCCATGACGGTCGGCGTCGAGGCGGTGCACGTGGAGCAGCGCGCCTGGCTCGACGGCTTCTGGGAACGCTCGGACGTGCGGATCGGCGGACACGACGACCTGCAGCAGGCGACGCGGTGGTGCCTCTTCCAGCTCGCGCAGGCGTCCGCCCGCGCCGACGGACAGGGCGTTCCCGCCAAGGGCATGACCGGCTCGGGCTACAGCGGCCACTACTTCTGGGACACCGAGATCTACGTCCTGCCGTTCCTGGCGTACACGACGCCGCTCTGGGCCCGCAATGCCCTGCGCATGCGGTACCTGATGCTTCCCGCCGCCCGCAAGCGCGCGTTCCAGCTCAACGAGCACGGCGCGCTCTTCCCCTGGCGGACGATCAACGGGGAAGAGGCATCCGCCTACTACGCGGCCGGAACCGCGCAGTACCACATCAACGCCGACGTCAGCTTCGCGCTCGCGAAGTACATCCGGGCGACGGGCGACAGCGAGTTCCTCTACCGCGAGGGCGTCGACATCGCCGTCGAGACCGCACGCCTGTGGGCCACGCTCGGCTTCTGGCGCACCGTCGACGGCGCGGGGGAGGAGAGCTTCCACATCCACGGCGTCACGGGCCCCGACGAGTACACGACCGTCGTCAACGACAACCTGTTCACGAACGTCATGGCGCGCTTCAACCTCCGCTTCGCCGCCCGCACGGTGCGCGAGATGGCCGAGGTCGACGGCGAGGTCTATCGCAAGATGGTCGACCGCCTCGGTCTCGACCCGGCCGAGCCCGAGGGGTGGGAGAAGGCCGCCGAGGCGATGCACATCCCGTTCAGCCCGGCGCTCGGCATCCACCCGCAGGATCATGTGTTCCTCGAGCGGGAGATCTGGGACCTCGAGAACACGCCGCCCGACAAGCGGCCGCTGCTGCTGCACTTCCACCCGCTGGTGATCTACCGCTACCAGGTGCTCAAGCAGGCGGATGTCGTGCTCGCGCTGTTCCTGCAGGGCAACCACTTCTCCGACGAGGACAAGCTCGCCGACTTCGAGTACTACGACCCGCTGACCACCGGCGACTCGACGCTGTCGGCGGTGGTGCAGGCGATCCTGGCCGCCGAGGTCGGCTACCAGGACCTCGCGCTGGAGTACTTCCGGCAGTCGATCTTCGTCGACCTCGCCGACCTCCACCACAACGCCTCCGACGGCGTCCACGTCGCCTCCGCGGGCGGGGTCTGGACGGCGCTCGTGGCGGGCTTCGGCGGCATGCGCGACCATTTCGGCGAGCTGTCGTTCGACCCGCGCCTGCCCGCGGACTGGCCCGAGCTCTCGTTCGTGCTCCACTGGCACGGCACGCGGCTGCAGATCACGATCACGCGCGACGAGCTGACGGTCGCGGCATCGGACGGCGATCCGGTCGGCTTCAGCGTGCGCGGCATGGGCTACGTCGTCGGCGCGGGGGAGACGGTCTCGGTGCCGCTCGACGGGCAGGGCCATGTCATCCCGGGCCGGCCGACGCTCGGCCAGCTCACCGACGTGCGGCGCGAGGACGGCTCGTACCTCTCGGCCTCCGTGCCGACGGTGACCTCGTCGATCCCGATCATCGTCGGGGCGGCGGACGTCGAGCACGGCGCGGACGCGTGATCCGGGCCCAGCCGATGTCACACGCACGTCGTAGGCTGTGGGGGTGACCACAGCCCTCTATCGCCGCTACCGACCCGAGTCGTTCGGCGAGATGATCGGGCAGGCTCAGGTCACCGAGCCGCTCATGACGGCGCTGCGGAGCGATCGCGTCGGGCACGCGTACCTCTTCTCGGGCCCGCGCGGCTGCGGCAAGACGACGTCGGCGCGCATCCTCGCTCGCTGCCTCAACTGCGCCGAGGGGCCGACCGACACCCCGTGCGGGAAGTGCGACAGCTGCGTCGAGCTCGGGCGCGGCGGGGGCGGATCCCTCGATGTCGTCGAGATCGACGCCGCCTCGCACAACGGCGTCGACGACGCCCGAGATCTGCGCGAGCGCGCCGTCTTCGCGCCGGCGCGCGACCGCTTCAAGATCTTCATCCTCGACGAGGCGCACATGGTGACGCCGCAGGGCTTCAACGCGCTGCTGAAGCTCGTCGAGGAGCCGCCCGACCACGTCAAGTTCATCTTCGCGACGACCGAGCCCGAGAAGGTCATCGGCACCATCCGCTCGCGCACGCACCACTACCCGTTCCGGCTCGTCCCGCCGGGCGCCATGCTCTCGTACGTCGAAGAGCTCTGCACCCAGGAGGGCGTCGAGGTCGAGGCGGGCGTGCTGCCGCTCGTCGTCCGCGCCGGTGGCGGTTCGCCGCGAGACACGCTCTCCCTCCTCGACCAGCTGATCGCCGGGTCCGAAGAGGGCGGGGTCCGCTACGAGCGCGCGGTGTCGCTCCTCGGCTACACCCACGCCGAGCTGCTCGACGAGGTCGTCGACGCCTTCGCCGCCGGCGACGCCCAGGGCGCCTTCGCTGCGGTCGACCGGGTGGTCCAGACCGGCCAGGATCCTCGTCGGTTCGTCGACGATCTGCTCGAGCGCCTGCGCGACCTCATCGTGGTCGCCGCGACGGGCCAGGGCGCCGCAGCCGTGCTCCGCGGTGTCTCGGCCGAAGATCTCGTGCGCATGAAGGGCCAGGCCGACTCCTTCGGCACCGTGCGCCTCTCGCGCACCGCCGACCTGGTGATCGCCACGCTCGACGACATGACCGGCGCCACCTCGCCCCGCCTCCAGCTCGAGCTCATGGTCGCCCGGGTGCTCGCCAGGGGAGCGGATGCCTCTGCCCCCGCAGCGCCCGCCTCAGTGCCCCCGGCTGTCGCCGCGGCCGCCCCCGCTGCGCGAGCGGCCGAGGCGCCGACGCGCACGGTCGAGACGTCGACGCGCGGCACGGAGACGGTCTCTGCCGCACCCTCCGCGCCTGCCGCAGCCGCTGCTCCTTCCGCGTCTGTGGCTCCTTCCGCACCGTCGGCTCCGGCCACGGCTGCCGAGCCGGCGGCCGAACCCGCCGCGGCGACACCGGCCGCGCCTCCCGTCCCGGCCGGCCCCGTCACGCTCGCACGCATGCGCGACGCGTGGGCGGAAGTGCTCGGCCGCCTCGAAGACATCAGTCGAACCTCCTGGCTCCTCGCGTCCAACGCCGAGGTGGCCGGCCTCGACGACGACGTCCTGACGCTGTCGTTCGCGAGCCAGGCCGACGTCGCGAAGTTCAAGCAGCGTGCCGCCGGCGGCGGGCCCAGCGAAGACCTGCGCCAGGCGATCCTGGCGGTGCTCGGCATCCGCGTGAAGTACCTCGCCAAGTTCGACGGCGACGGCACCGGCGGTCCCGCGTCGGCCACCGCGCCGGCGGCTCCTCCCGCGCCCGCGCGCGCCATCGGCGGCGGATCGGCCCCGGCCCGCGCCGCCGCGCCGTCCTCGGCCGCACCGGTCACCGAGTGGGCTGTCGCGCCGATCCCGACCGACGCCGATGCGCCGCCCCCCGACCCCGGCCCGGCCGCGCTGTCGACCGCCGGCCAGTTCGCTGTCGACGACGAGCCTGAAGACGCCGCGCGGGCACGCATCGCGACGCTCGCACCCGTGCGCGAGGGCGATGTGCTTCGCGCCGCCGACGTCGAACCGTCGATCGAGCCCGACGACGAAGACGCCGCCGCGGCCGACCAGCCGGATGCCGCGGTCGACCGCCCGGTGCCGCCGGTGGTCGCGCCGCCCCTTCCGCCCGTGACCACCATGCGCAACGGCGGGGTCCAGCGCTACGGCGAGGCCGTCGTGCGGCAGATGCTGGGCGCGACGTTCGTGCGCGAAGAGCCGTACGAGCCGCCGACGAGGTTCAACTAGGCCATGTACGACGGCATCGTCCAAGACCTGATCGACGAGTTCGGCCGGCTGCCCGGCATCGGCCCGAAGTCGGCGCAGCGCATCGCGTTCCACATCCTGCAGACCCCGAACTTCGATGTCTCCCACCTCGCGACACTGCTCGCCGAGGTGCGCGACAAGGTGCGCTTCTGCGAGGTCTGCGGCAACGTCACCGAGCAGGACCGCTGCTCGATCTGCCGCGACCCGCGCCGCAACGCATCGCTCATCTGCGTGGTCGAAGACGCCAAGGATGTCGCGGCCATCGAGCGCACGCGCGAGTTCCGCGGGCTCTACCACGTGCTCGGCGGCGCGATCAGTCCCATCGCGGGCATCGGACCCGACGACCTCCGGATCACGCAGCTCATGCAGCGCCTCGCCGACGGCACGGTGCAGGAGGTCATCCTGGCGACGAACCCCAACCTCGAGGGCGAGGCTACGGCGACGTATCTGAGCCGTCTTCTGCACACGCTCGAGATCTCCGTGACACGACTGGCGTCGGGCCTCCCTGTCGGCGGCGACCTCGAGTACGCCGACGAGGTGACTCTCGGCCGCGCGTTCGAGGGTCGCCGCTCTGTCTGACGTCCGCCCTAGATTGGCGGTCGTGCGCATCGTGCCGGCGCGCCTCGCCCTCCAGCCTTGTCCCATGTGGGGAATGACATGAACGCCCTCGTCCCGCGCTTCGACACGCGCGCCTGGATCCTGTTCGGCGCGATGGCGCTGCTGTGGGGCATCCCGTATCTGTTCATCAAGCAGGCCGTCGACTCGTACTCTCCGGCGTCGGTGGTGGCAGGGCGCACCCTTCTCGGCGCGCTGCTCCTGCTGCCCTTCGCGCTGCGGCAGAAGGCGCTGCGCCCCGCGTTCGCGAAGGTCGGCTGGGTGCTCGCGTTCGGCGCGATCGAGATGGCCGGGCCCTTCCTGCTCCTCGGGCACGCCGAGCAGACGCTGCCGTCGGGGCTGACCGGGCTCCTCGTCGCGACGGTGCCCCTGTTCGCGGCGGTCATCGCGCTCGGCGGCGGCGACCGGTCGGTGCTGCGCCCGTCCCGCGCGATCGGCCTGTTCGTGGGCTTCATCGGCGTCGCGATCGTGGTCATGGGCCCCGGGCTCGCCGTCGAGGGCGGCGGTGGGCTCATCGCCATCGGCGAGGTGCTGCTCGTGGCGCTCTGCTACGCGATCGCACCGTTCATCGTCGCCCGCAAGCTCCAGGATGTCCCGTCGCTCGGCACCATCACGATCGCCCTTCTCGCGGTCGGGCTGTTCTACCTGCCGATCGCGCTCCTCACCCAGCACGAGGTGCCCACGATGCAGAGCACCGTCGCCCTCGTCGCGCTCGCGGTGCTGTGCACGGCCCTGGCGTTCATCGTGTTCTTCGCGCTGATCGCGCGCGTCGGGCCGGTCCGCGCGCCGCTGTTCACCTACGTGAATCCGGTCGTCGCCATCGTCCTCGGCACGATCATCCTCGGCGAGGAGATCACGCTGGGCCTGCTCGTCGGCTTCCCGCTCGTGATCCTCGGATGCTGGCTCGCCGCCACCGGGGGAACGATCCGCGTGCGTCCGGCGGCGGGCGATCTGCCGCCCATCGCCCCCGGCTGACGACGCTCCGCGTGCGCGCCGACACATGGCCAGCACAGCATGAGGGCGTCCGTAAGATGGATCCTCGGGCGCGGCATCCGATCGCGCCGGTGACACATGAGTGCCGCGCGGCGGCATTTCCGGGAGTTCGAACGTGGCGCTGATCGTCCAGAAGTACGGCGGATCATCCGTCGCAGACGCGGTGAGCATCAAGCGGGTCGCGAAGCGCATCGTCGACGCGCGCCGCGCGGGGCACGACGTCGTCGTCGCGGTGAGCGCCATGGGCGACACCACCGACGAGCTCCTCGACCTCGCCGCGCAGGTCGCGCCGATCCCCGCGCCGCGCGAGCTCGACATGCTGCTCTCGAGCGGCGAGCGCATCTCGATGGCGCTCCTCGCCATGGCGATCCACTCGATGGGCTTCGAGGCGCGGTCCTTCACCGGCAGCCAGGCGGGCATGATCACGGATGCCACGCACGGCGCCGCCCGCATCGTCGACGTCACGCCGATCCGCCTGCGCGAAGCGCTCGACGAGGGCGCGATCGTCATCGTCGCGGGCTTCCAGGGCTTCAACCGCGACACCCGCGACATCACGACGCTCGGCCGCGGCGGATCCGACACGACGGCCGTCGCGCTGGCGGCGGCCCTCGAAGCCGACGTGTGCGAGATCTACAGCGACGTGGACGGCATCTTCACCGCCGACCCCCGCGTGGTGCCGAAGGCGCGCAAGCTGAGCACGGTGTCGTCCGAGGAGATGCTCGAACTGGCCGCGAACGGCGCCAAGGTGCTGTACATCCGCGCCGTCGAGTACGCCCGTCGTCACGGGGTGCTCATCCACTCGCGCTCGACGTTCAGCTCGGGCGTCGGGACCTACGTGCTCGGCCCGGGGATGACGCTCCCCGACGGCGAAAAGGGAGAAGACATGGAAGAGCCGATCGTCGCGGGAGTCGCGACCGACCTCAGCCAGGCCAAGGTCACGGTCACCGGCGTTCCCGACGTGCCGGGCAAGGCCGCCGAGATCTTCAAGGTGGTCGCCAAGTCCGGCGCCAACGTCGACATGATCGTCCAGAACGTGTCGGCGGCGACCACGGGCCGCACCGACATCTCGTTCACCCTCCCGAAGACCGACGCCGCGACCGCGCTCCGGGCCCTCGCGGGCGACCAGGCCGAGATCGGCTTCGAAAGCCTCGTCCACGACGACCAGATCGGCAAGCTGTCGGTCGTCGGCGCCGGCATGCGGACGCACTCGGGCGTCTCCGCGACCCTGTTCGAGGCGCTGAGCGTCTCGGGCGTCAACATCGAGATGATCTCAACGTCCGAGATCCGCATCTCCGTCGTGGTGCGCGGCGACGACCTCGCCGAAGCCGCACGAGTCGTGCACACCGCCTACGGGCTGGACGGCGACGACGACGCCGTGATCCACGCCGGCACCGGCCGCTAGCAGTTCTGGCGCGAATCCTGCGCTGTCCGGCGGTCCACGGACGGTAACACCGACCGGACCGCGCGCCGTCGTCGGTAGAATCGACCAATCCCGCGCACCGATGGCGTCTGCGCGCCCGCTCCGCAGCAAGGATCGATCTCATGACCCGCATCTCCGATTCAGGACTCTCCGTCGCCGTCGTCGGCGCCACCGGCCAGGTCGGGACGGTCATGCGCGAGATTCTCATCGAGCGCGCCTTCCCGATCCGTGAGCTGAGGCTGTTCGCCACCGCCCGTTCGGCCGGCACCGCCGTGGAGTTCGCCGGCGAGACCGTGATCATCGAAGACATCGCGACGGCAGACCCTGCCGGCATCGACGTCGCCCTCTTCTCGGCCGGCGCGACCGGCAGCCGCGCCCACGCTCCCCGCTTCGCCGAGGCCGGCGCGCTCGTGATCGACAACTCCAGCGCATGGCGCATGGACCCCGACGTGCCGCTCGTCGTCAGCGAGGTGAACCCGCACGCCATCGCCGAGGCCAAGAAGGGCATCGTCGCCAACCCCAACTGCACGACGATGGCCGCCATGCCGGTGCTCAAGGTGCTGGATGCCGAGGCCGGCCTCGAGCGCCTCATCGTGTCGACCTACCAGGCCGTGAGCGGCTCGGGTCTCGCCGGCGCGCAGGAGCTCCTCGGCCAGGTAGAGGGGGTCCTGGCGCAGGGGCACACGCTCGACCTCGTCCACGACGGATCGGCCGTCGACTTCCCGCAGCCTGAGAAGTACGTCGCGCCGATCGCGTTCGACGTCATCCCGCTCGCCGGCAATCTCGTCGACGACGGCTGGAACGAGACCGACGAAGAGAAGAAGCTCCGCAACGAGAGCCGCAAGATCCTCGAGCTGCCCGACCTCCGCGTGGCGGGAACGTGCGTGCGCGTCCCCGTGTTCACCGGGCACTCGCTGTCGATCCACGCCGAGTTCTCGCGCGACATCACCCCCGACCGTGCACGCGAGATCCTCGCCGCCGCGCCGGGCGTGGCGCTCGAGGAGGTCCCGACGCCTCTCCAGGCGGCGGGGACCGACCCGAGCTACGTCGGCCGCATCCGCGCCGACCAGTCCGCGCCCGAGGGCAGGGGCCTGGTCCTGTTCATCTCGAACGACAACCTCCGCAAGGGCGCCGCGCTCAACGCGGTGCAGATCGCCGAGGTCGTGGCGGCCTCGCTCGGCGCACACGCCTGAGCGCGGTATCCGGCGCTTGCGGAACCGTCAAGAACCGCAGGTCTTTCGTGCGTGGAGGACGCCACCGGTCGGTGGCGCTTTCGCGCGCGCCTAGAATTGTCGGGTGACCGAAACGCCCGACGACGCCCTGCCCCATCCCGACGACAGCGATCTGCCCGCGGGCACGGTCGACGTCCTGCTCATCGGCGGCGGGATCATGAGCGCGACGCTCGGGACGCTGCTGCAGGAGCTGCAGCCGACCTGGAAGATCGCGGTCTTCGAGCGGCTCCACGACGTGGCGCTCGAGAGCTCGAACGCGTGGAACAACGCCGGGACGGGGCACGCCGCGCTCTGCGAGCTCAACTACATGCCCGAGGGCAAGGACGGGTCCGTCGACCCGGCGAAGGCGATCTCGATCAACGAGCAGTTCCAGCAGAGCCGTCAGTTCTGGTCCACGCTCGTCGACGAGGGTGTGCTGGATGCCCCGTCCACGTTCATCAACTCCGCGCCGCACATGACCTTCGTGCAGGGTGAGAAGGATGTCGCGTACCTCAAGAAGCGCTACGAGTCGCTGAAGCAGGAGCCGCTGTTCGCAGGCATCGAGTACAGCGAGGACTCCCGCGTCATCAACACGTGGGCGCCGCTGCTCATGCAGAAGCGCCGCAAGGGCGAGCCGTTCGCCGCCACGCGCGTGCCGGCCGGGACCGACGTCGACTTCGGCGCGCTCACGCGACAGCTGTTCGCGCACCTCGCCGAGAACGGCGCCGATGTGCGCACCAACACCGAGGTGCGTCGCCTGAAGCGCCTCGACGACGGTTCATGGCGTGTGAAGTACCGCCGGTCGATCGGCCGCACCCCGGGCGAGATCCGTGCCAAGTTCGTGTTCGTCGGCGCCGGCGGCTGGGCGCTCAAGCTCTTGCAGCGCTCGGGCATCCCCGAGATCTCGGGTTACGGCGTCTTCCCGATCGGCGGCCAGTTCCTCAAGACGACCAATCCCGCCGTCGTTGCCCAGCACAAGGCCAAGGTGTACTCGCAGGCATCCGTCGGAGCCCCGCCGATGTCGGTCCCGCACCTCGACACGCGCGTCGTCGACGGCGAGGCCTCCCTCCTCTTCGGCCCCTTCGCCACGTTCAGCCCCAAGTTCCTGAAGACCGGCTCGCTGTTCGACATCGTCGGACAGGTCCGCCCCGGCAATATCGGCCCGATGCTCAAGGTCGCGTGGGACAACCCCTCGCTCATCACCTACCTCGTCGGAGAGCTGCTGAAGAACCACGCCAAGAAGGTCGACAGCCTGCGCACGTTCATGCCCACCGCGAAGGACGAGGACTGGGAGCTCATCCAGGCCGGCCAGCGCGCGCAGGTCATGAAGAAGGACCCCGACAAGGGCGGCGTGCTGCAGTTCGGCACCGAGGTGGTCACCGGCGCCGACGGCTCCATCGCCGGCCTGCTCGGCGCATCGCCCGGCGCATCGACCGCGGTCTCGATCATGCTCGGGCTCATGAAGACCTGCTTCCCCGGGCAGATCGACGGGTGGGAGCCCCGCCTGCGCGAACTCATCCCGAGCTACGGCGAGACACTGAACGATCGCCCCGCGGTCGCCGACGAGACGCTCACCGAGACGGCGGAGACACTCGCTCTCACGGCGTGACGCCGGCGCCCCCTAAGGTGGGGGTCATGCGGGTCTGGGGGAGCTCGACGCGGCGCACATGGGTGCTCGCGGCAATGCTCGTGCTGGTCCTCGCCGCGGCCGCCGTCGTCGTCGCCGTGCTGCGCGCCGGTGCGGGCGCCCCGCCGTCGTTCGCTGTGCGCGGCTCCGATGCGGGTCGTGCGGCAGCCCAGCTGGCGGCCGACGTCGACGACTTCTCCTTCGACTCGTTCGAGGCCGACTACTGGCTGGTGCGCGGGGTCGGCGGCACCAGCAATCTGCTCACCACCGAGACGATCGTCGCGCGCTTCCCGGAATTCGACCAGAACAAGGGCATGGTGCGCGCCCTTCCACTCGTCGAAAGCGGGATCGGCCTCGGAACGTCCGTGCGCTCCGTCACCGGCGCAGATGACGCGCCGATCCCGTGGTGGACCGAGACCGACGGCGAGTGGCTCTACGTCTTGACGGGCGACGACTCCTACGTCCGTGGCGCGCAGACCTACGTGATCACCTACGCGATGCACGACGTCGTGCTGCGCTACGAGGACACCGACGCCGACGAGTTCTTCTGGGACACCGTGGGCACCGATCACGCTCAGCCCTTCGACGCCGTCACGGCACGCATCCATGTGGCCGAGGACGCTGCCGCCGGGCTGCTCGACGGTCGCGCGTTCTGCTATGTCGGCGGCGCAGGTTCGACGGAGCGGTGCGCCCTCGACGGTCCGCGGCAGGACGGACCGTGGCCCGCCGCCGTGACGGCGTGGGGGTGGACGGTGGGCGCGACCGCCGGTCTCGATCCGGAGGCCACGGCGAGCGGCGTGTCGTTCACGGCGGCCGAGACGGCGCTCGGCCCCGACGAGAACATCACCGTCGCCCTCGGCTTCACGCCGGGGACGTTCGCCGCGCAGACCCCACCGCCTCCGCCCCCGTATCCCTGGTGGCTCTGGATCCTGCCGGGCCTCGCGCTCCTGTCGGGTGCGGGCGGACTGCTCTTCCTCCTGAGCGTCAGGGTCGTCGCGCGACGCAATCCCGACGACGACCCCGTGATCGTCCAGTACACCCCGCCGGCGGACGAGTCCATCACGCTGTCGGCGGGCGTGCTCGACGTGCCGGGTCGCGCCCTCGCCGCGCACGTGGTCGACCTCGCCGTGCGCGACAAGGTCGAGATCCGCGCGACCGGCGACCGCGACGAGCCCGACGACTTCGAGGTCGTGCTGCGCGACCGCGCGGGACTCGGGCATGACGACAAGCGCGTGATCGACACGCTCTTCGGGAAGGAAGCCGGACCCGGCGCCGACATCGATCTCGGCGCGTTCGCGCGCAAGCCCCCGAGCCGCGCCGTCACCTATGTGCGCCGCATCGACGAGTTCACGAAGCAGCGCGGCTATCGCAGCGCCCTGCCGTCGTGGATCGGCGCGACGCGGGGCCTGTTCCAGCTCGGCGGCATCGCGCTCGCCTTCGCCCTGATCTTCTTCGGGGACGGGTTCTTCGCCGTGATGCCGGACGCCGGAGCCCTCGGCGGACTGATCTACATCGCCGCGATCTTCAGCGGATTCTTCGCGGGCTTCTTCCTGCCCTTCATCAGCCTGCCCGCGTCCACCCTCACGCGGGCCGGCGGAGCGCACCGCACGTACCTCGACGGGATTCGCGAGTACCTGCGGCTCGCTGAGGCCGACCGACTGCGGGCAGCGCAATCGCCACGCACGGCCGACCTGGTCTCCGCCGGGACGCGGCCCTACGGCGACGAGCCGAACACTCCGGACGCCGAGGTCGTCAACGTCTACGAGCGGCTGCTCCCTTACGCGGTGCTCTTCGGCATGGAGCGCGAGTGGGTCGACGTCATCCGCGCGGCGACGCCGGTCGCGGCATCCACCGCCCGTCTGTCACTGTTCGACGCGGTGACGTCGGACTCGATCTCGGATGCCTCGCGCTCGATCGGTCGACTCGCCGCAACGCCCGTCTCGAGCGGGCGCTCGAGCTCGAGCGGATCGTCGTCGAGCTCGGGGTGGTCGTCGTCGGGCGGATCGTCGGGCGGAGGCTTCTCGGGCGGCGGGGGAGGCGGCGGCGGGTTCGGCGGGCGGTGAGAGCGGGCGGGAGGGTGCTCGCGACGGGCTACGCTCGGCAGGTGGCAAAACTGTACTTCCGCTACGGGGCGATGAACTCCGGAAAGTCGACATCGCTGCTGCAGGCCGCGTACAACTACGAGGAGCGCGGCCAGCACGTGCTGCTGGCCAAGCCCGAGATCGACACCAAGGGCGCCGATCAGATCGACAGCCGGCTCGGAGTCCGGCGCACGGTCGACTTCCTCATCGCGCCCGACGCGGACCTGCGGGCCTTGTTCGCCGAGCACCGGGCCGCGGTGCGGTCGCGGGCCGAGGACGCCATCATCCCGGAGTCCGCCGCCACGGGCGCCGCGCCCGATGTGGCGTGCCTCATGATCGACGAGGCCCAGTTCCTCACGCGGGCCCAGGTGGACGACCTGCTGCGCATCGTCGTGCTGGATCGCATTCCCGTGCTGGCATACGGCATCCGCACGGACTTCCAGACCCAGGCGTTCCCGGGCTCGCGGCGCCTGCTCGAGCTCGCCCACTCCCTCGAGGAGCTGAAGACGATCTGCCGCTGCGGGCGCAAGGCGCTGTTCAACGCGCGTCTCGTGGGCGGCCGATTCGTGTTCGACGGGGACCAGGTGGCGATCGACGAGATGTCGACCGAGCGCGTCACCTACGAGTCGATGTGCGCGGAGTGCTATCTGCGCGAGTCCGGGGGTCGGGTCGGCTGACCCGCCGTCTCGGGCCGGGCGCGCGTCGCTCTAGGCTGGATGGCATGCGAGTCCTGCTTGCCGGCGGCGCCGGTTACATCGGAGCCCACACGGCCGTCGCCCTCCTCGAGGCCGGACACGAGGCCGTGCTCCTCGACGATCTCTCGAACACGTCCGCCGTCGCGGCGCAGCGGGTCGCGCAGATCACCGGCAAGGCGGTGCCCCTGGTCGTGGGCGATGCCGCCGACGATGCGGTCGTCGCTGCGGCGTTCGACGAGCATGGGCCGTTCGACGCGATCGTGCACCTCGCGGCCTTCAAGGCCGTCGGCGAGTCGACGCAGAAGCCGCTCGAGTACTACTCGAACAACCTCGACACGACGTACGCACTGCTCCGGGTGGGCATTGCGCGCGGCATCCGCTCGTTCCTCTTCTCGAGCACCGGCACGGTCTACTCCGACCCCGCCGACCTGCCCTTCACCGAGGACTCGAAGACGAGCATCGACCTCTCCAACGCGTACAGCAAGTCCAAGCGCATGAACGAGGTGGTCCTCGCCGACGTCGCGCGCGTCAACCCCGACCTCGACGTGACGGTCCTGCGCTACTTCAATCCCGTCGGTGCACACCCGAGCGGCCTCATCGGCGAAGACCCGACGGGCATCCCGAACAACCTCATGCCCTACGTGCAGCGGGTCGCGATCGGCGCGCTCGAGCGGGTCGGCATCTTCGGCGACGACTACGACACCCCGGACGGCACGGGCCTCCGCGACTACATCCACGTGGTCGACCTCGCGGCCGGGCACGTCGCGGCGCTGGAGAAGGGCGAGCCGGGCTTCGCGGTCTACAACCTCGGCACGGGCAAGCCCGTGAGCGTGCGTGAGCTGATCGCCTCGTTCGAGCGCGCAGCCGGCCGGGCACTGCCGACGGAGATTCTGCCGCGTCGAGAAGGAGACGTCGCTGCGACCTACTGCGACCCGGCGAAGGCCGCGCGCGAGCTCGAGTGGACGGCGAAGCTCACGATCGACGACGCCTCCCGCGACGCGTGGAACTGGCAGTCCCAGAATCCCGACGGGTTCGCGGGCGCCTGATCAGGCGGCTTCGGGCGCACGCCCGGAGCGTCGCCGGGGGAGGGGCACGAGCATCGATGTCGTGCGCTGGTACTCGGCGTAGGCCGGGTACTTGGAGGCGGTGATCGACTCCGTGAAGATCGTCGATCCGATGAACAGGATCGTCAGCAGCGCTGCGCCGAGGATCGTCCAGTTGAGCGCGCCGCCCCATACGCCCAGCCCGGCCGACACTGCGGCCGTCGCGCCGAGCGCGTAGAACGCCCACCACTGCGCCTGCTCGAAGAAGAAGTTCGGGTGACGGCTGTGGGCGAAGAGCCCCGTCGTGGCGAATCCGGGCTCGAGCGTCCCGCCCGCAGCCCGCTTGGCCTTGTGGAACTCCCACTGCTGCTGGTCGGCGATGAACTCACCGACCAGGAAGGCGGCGAAGAGCGCGGCGAACGCGGCATCCCATCCGCCGAAGGGGAGCGGATGCTGCCACGCGATGTAGGCGGGGAGCGTGATGAGCACGAGCAGCGCGTTCTGGTACAGCACGATGAAGAAGATGTTGAACAGCTGGAACTGCCACGGCTTCATCCGCCCGCGCAGGATCGCCCAGCGGTAGTCCTCCATGCCGGTATAGCCGCCCTTGCGGGCGAAGTTGAAGGTGAGCCGTGCACCCCACGCGGTGACGAGGACCGCCATGACGACCAGCCGCACCGCGTCGTCGCCCGCGGCGATGCCCGCGATCGCGAAGATCCAGACGTAGACGACCGGGACCACCGACCAGATCCGGTCGACCCAGGACGTGTCCTTCGTGATGAGCGATGCGATCCAGCAGAATGCGCAGGTCACTCCGAAGACGATGAGCACGAGAAGGAGGGGATCCATGGCCTCACAGTAGTGGTTGCATGTGGTCCGACCACACGCTACTGTGGTCTGACCATAGGAGGTGGCCGTGTCCGAGACCCGCGCGTGGCAGGTGGTCCTCGAGCGCATCGAATCCGACCTGCTCGAGGGAAGTCTGCGCCCCGGCGACCGCCTGCCCCCGGAACGCGAGCTCGCGTCGACGCTCGGCGTCGGCCGGTCGAGCGTCCGTGAGGCGCTCCGCGTGCTCGAAGTCATGGGGCTCATCCGCACCGGCACGGGTTCGGGGCCGTCGTCGGGCGCGATCATCATCGCCACGCCGCAGGGGGGCATGTCGGCCCTCCTGCGGCTGCAGGTGGCGGCTCAGGGGTTCCCGCTCGACGATGTCGTCCGCACGCGTCTCGTGCTGGAGTCCGCCGTGGTCGACGCCCTCGCTGCAGATCCGGCGCGCGACACGGGCGACGCCCGCGCCATCGTCGACGCGATGGACGCCGCGGACCTCACCCCGGCCGAGTTCCTCGCCCTCGACGCGCGGCTCCACCTGGCGCTGGCCGAGGCATCCGGCAATCTCGTCATCGCGGCGATGATGGCCGGCCTGCGCACGGCGATCGAGTCGTACGTGCAGGCCGGTGCGGAGGGCATCGCCGACTGGGATGCCGCGGCCTCCCGCCTGCGTGCCGAGCACCGCACCATCCTCGACGCCGTCGACGCGGGCGACGCCGGCCGCGCACGCACCCTCATCCACGACCACATCACCGGCTACTACGCCGAAGCGGGCCTCGCCCGCGCGAACGACTGACGGAGAACACACGACGATGGTCCAGCGACAGCTTCCCAACCCGGCCGAACTCCTCGAGCTGATGAAGTTCAAGAACCCGGAGCTCGACGGGCGCAAGCGCCGCCTCGACTCGGCGCTCACGATCGCCGACCTGCGAACGATCGCCAAGCGCCGCACGCCCAAGGCGGCGTTCGACTACACCGACGGCGCGGCCGAGGGCGAGCTGTCGCTGTCGCGAGCACGTCAGGCCTTCGAGGACATCGAGTTCCACCCCGGCATCCTGCGACCCGCCCCCGACGTCGACACGTCGGTCGAGATCCTCGGCGGACCGAGCGCCCTGCCCTTCGGCATCGCACCCACCGGCTTCACTCGCCTGATGCAGACCGAGGGCGAGGTCGCCGGGGCCTCCGCGGCCGGTGCCGCCGGCATCCCGTTCACCCTGTCCACGCTCGGGACAACCTCGATCGAGGGCGTCAAGGCCGCGAACCCCCACGGCCGCAACTGGTTCCAGCTGTACGTGATGCGCGATCGCGAGATCTCGTACGGCCTCGTCCGTCGCGCTGCGGAGGCGGGGTTCGACACCCTGCAGTTCACCGTCGACACGCCGGTCGCGGGAGCGCGCCTGCGAGACAAGCGCAACGGGTTCTCGATCCCACCGCAGCTGACGGTGGGCACGATCATCAACGCGATCCCGCGCCCGTGGTGGTGGTACGACTTCCTGACCACTCCGAAGCTCGAGTTCGCGTCGCTTTCGACGACCGGCGGAACCGTCGGCGAGCTGCTCAACTCTGCGATGGATCCGACGATCAGCTACGACGACCTCGCCGTCATCCGCGACCTCTGGCCCGGCAAGATCGTCGTCAAGGGCGTGCAGAACGTCGAGGACTCGGTGCGCCTGGTCGATGCCGGGGTCGACGGCATCATCCTGTCGAACCACGGCGGCCGCCAGCTCGACCGCGCGCCCATCCCGTTCCATCTCCTGCCGAAGGTCGTCCAGGAGGTCGGCAAGGATGCGACCGTCATGGTCGACACCGGCATCATGAACGGCGCCGACATCGTCGCCTCGATCGCGCTCGGGGCCAAGTTCACCCTCATCGGGCGTGCCTACCTGTACGGCCTCATGGCCGGCGGCCGCCAGGGGGTCGACCGTACGATCGCGATCCTCCGCAGCGAGATCGAGCGCACGATGCAGCTCCTCGGAGTCTCGACCCTGGCCGAGCTCGAGCCCACGCACGTCACGCAGCTGCAGCGGCTGGTGCCGGTGGCGACGGCCGCTCCGGCGCGGGCTCCGCGCGCCCGTGCGTCGACGAAGAGCTAGCCGGGTGCCGGCGGTCGTCGGGACTCGGGTTCCGGCGGCTGCGATCCGTCGGATCGACGCCGCTCAGTCGCGCCCGGGCAGCGTCGGGATGAGCTGCTCGAGGAACGCGGCGGTGTCCTCCCAGCCGTCGACGGCCTGGCAGTCGACGCCCATCGCCAGGACGGGGTAGTCGTTGCCGTCGGGGTCGAGGCGGTCGCCGATGAAGAGCATGTCGTCGAGGGGGATGCCGGTCTGCTCCGAGAGCTGACGCATGCCGTACGCCTTGTCGATGCCGCGGCGCGTGATGTCGACCGAGGTCGAGCCGCCGGAGCGGACCTCGAGGTCGGGGATGCGCTCCGCCACCGCGGCGCGGAGCGAGTTCTTCTTCTCGCCGGTGGGGTCCCACGCGGTCTTGGCGTCGAGCGGCGCGAGCTGGCCGAGTGCGGAGAAGGTGATCTGCGAGCCGCGGTCTTCGAGGATGTCGCCCCAGGTCTCGGCCTCCCACAGGCCGAGGCGCCGGGCCTCTCCCTCGACCGCGTCGAGGGCGCGCGACTTCTGGTCGTCGGTCAGCGCGTGGGCGTAGACGGTCGAGACGCCTGCAGGGGTGATCCGGTAGTACTGGGTGCCGCACGTCGGGAGGAGGTGGAGTCGCGAGAGCGCCTCGGGGGAGGCGGCCGGGAGCCTGTCGACGACCTGCATCGTGAACTGCGCGAGCTGGCCGCCGGAGATGATCGCGACCTCGACCCGATCGGCGAGGGCGACGAGCAGGTCTCCGATGCGAGGGTCGATCGCGCTCTTGGACGGCGCGAGGGTGTCGTCGAGATCGAAGGCGACGAGGCGGGGCGGGATGCCGGCAGTCACGGTCGGAAGCTCCTTGCTGGTCTAACGGAAGAGGCCCCGCCTTGCGGCGGAGCCTCTTCATGGTCGGGGTGACAGGATTTGAACCTGCGGCCTCGTCGTCCCGAACGACGCGCGCTACCAAGCTGCGCCACACCCCGTTTTGCAACCCTCCGAGTCTAACCGATTGCGGAGGGTGCTTCGAACCGTCGTCTGCGTCGGCACGAGAAGAGGGTCGCGCCGACGGTGAGGACGACGATCCCGACGCCTGCGACCGCCCGCGTTCCGTCGGCGGGCGCTCCGGTCCGCGCAAGTCCCTGCGGAGTCGGAGCGTCCTCCGTGGGTGGCGTCGGCGGTGTCGAGCGGCGGGGGACAGCGGCCGCAGGCGTCGACGCGGGCGTGGGCGTGGGCGTGGGGGTGGAGGCGGGCGTCGGCGGGGTCGTCGTCGCGGGCGTCGATGTGGGAGCGGGCGTGGGCGTCGGGCTCGGGACCGGTGCGGGGGCGCTCACGACCCGGGACGTCTCCTGCTCCACCCCGCAGACCCCGAGATGGACCACGGCACCGCCGACGTCGGCAGCGCGCTCCTGCCAGTAGTACGTGCCCGGTTCGGTGACGGGCGGCGATGCGACGGTGACCTCGCCGCGCTTCGTGACGCGCTGCGCGGGCGCTTCCCATACGAGGTTCTCCGCGACGCAGACGTCTGCCGCCGGGATCCCGTCGACGGCGCGGTACAGCGACGAGGAGATGTCGAGGCCGCGCGCGGGGACCGGGCCCTCGATCATGATCGTGTCGCTCACGGTCTCACCGGCATCTGCTCTGCGCTGCGCGCGGGACGAGACCGAAGGCACCATCGTGACCTGGTTCGCGACCCCGAAATGCTCGGACCACAGGTAGCGGCGGGGGAGCCGCAGCGCCCCTGGGTCGGGCTGTGCGTCGGCCCGGATCGTCCATACGGCGCTGTAGAAGCCGGGCTCATCCATCTCCCAGTCGGAGGACACCCGGTAGGCGGCCTCCGGACCGACGGATCGGTCGGTGACGAGTGAGAGCTCGCCCACGGGGACGGCGTCGGTCGGGATCTTCCGAGACGGCGCCGGTTCGTCGTCGGTGCGGTAGACGGTCGCCGAGGCGACCAGCGGGAGGTACCGGCCCTTGCCGTCGCGTGGCCACTCGCCGGAGTCGACGCGGAACGTGACGTCGTCGACGAACACGCCGCCGGGCGAGTACGCCGCCCCTGCCTGGGTCGTGATCGCCGGAACGAACCCCGCCGCCCGCGGTGCGGCATCCGCTCCCTTCGCGGCGAAGGAGTGCTCACCGCCGGGCCCGGCGGTGTCTTGCCCTCCGGGCGTCGTGAAATGGCGCACGGCGGCCGCCATACCGGTGGAGAAGCGGCCGGTTCCTCTCACGGTGTGCGGCCGCCCCGGCGCGGCGGTCGTGCGGATGTCGTAGGCGACCCCCGGCACGGCTCTCGTGAGCGTGGCCGTCCCCGACCGGACGAACACGGCGCCCGCGAGTGTGATCGATCCGGTCGCCTGTGCGCTCTTCGTGCGGAGCTCGACGGTTCCCGCGCGATGATCCTCGGCGTCGGTCGTGAAGATCAACTCTCCGCCGGCGGTGGTCGCGCCGGCTCGCCTCGCCTCGTCGTAGTAGGCCACGGCCCGCTTCTGAACGGCGATGTTGTGCTCGGGCGCAAGTGCGGAGAACGTCCAGTTGACCGCGCCGGCGAGCGACGATCCCCGGTATCCGTAGTGGTGGAGTGCGGCATCCCAGTCGGCGATCGCCTTCACCGCCCAGGCGACTCCTGCCGCCTGCACCGGGTCGCTCGTCTGCCCGTACTTCGTCACCAGGAGGTTGATGCCCGCCAGCTGTCGGGGACTGAGCCCGAGCACCGAGGAGCGGATGCCGTGGTCCGTCGTGGCGCCGGTCGGCGCGGCTGCACCCGGCAGGATGCAGTAGGTGTGGACGCCGTCGACGAGCATCGAGCCGTGCCAGCCGTACGGCGACACCGGCGCCCACGCGCCGAAGCCGGACCCGCGTGCGGCGGCGTGGGCGCCGGACACCGGAACGAGCACGGATGCCGCGAGCAGCGCGGCGACGAGCGCCAGGACGGCGAGGCGGATGCGGGGGAAGCAGGTTCGGGCGCCGTGCGGCATGAGGACTCCGATCGTCTCGAGACGACCACGAGCATCGCCCGCGCGCCACGAGTCCCGGGGGCAGCCCGGAGACTCTGTCGATCAGCGCCCGAGAGGGCACGCCTGTGGAGGAGCCGCGCAGCGCTGCCCACCTGGGCCGTCGGGCCTCGGCGAGACGGTGCGGACTCAGCCCGCCGCGGTGAGCGTGAGCAGGGATGCCTCGGGCCGGCACGCGAAGCGAACGGGCGCGTAGATCGAATGACCGAGGCCGGCGCTCACGTTGAGCGGGACGGTGCGTCCGTGGCTCCACTCGCTCAGCCCGCGGGCCTGGCGCAGCGGGATGTCGCAGTTGGCGACGAGGGCGCCGAACCCGGGAACGCGCACCTGACCGCCGTGCGTGTGGCCGGCGAAGATCGCATCCGCGCCGTCGTCGGTGAAGGCGTCCAGCACGCGTCGGTAGGGGGCGTGCGTGACGCCGATCGTCAGGGCGGGAGCCACGTCTCCGCGAAGCTCCTCGAGCAGGTCGGGGAGGGCGTCCAGCCGGTCCCAGCCGCGGTGGGCGTCACTCACGCCGAAGGCGTCGATGCGCATGCCCGCGGCATCGAGCGACCCCACGGCGTTGTTCAGATCCAGCCACCCGAGCTCGTCCGTGAGGTAGGAGTCGAGGGCTTGCGTGTCGAGGGGCTCCCAGCTCGGCTCCTCGCTCGCCTTCGAAGGCCCCACCAAGTACTTGAACGGATTGCGCGGCGAGGGCGCCGCGTGATCGTTGGAGCCGTGGACGAAGACGCCGGGGATGCCTCGCAGCGGGTCGAGCGCCGCGCGCAGGCCGCGAAGCCCCTCGGCGTGTCCCAGGTTGTCGCCGGTGTTCACGACGAGGTCGGGCTCGAGCTCGGCGAGCCGGGCGATCCACTGCTGCTTGCGGTGCTGCCACGGTGCCATGTGCGCGTCGGAAAGGTGCAGCACGCGGAGCGGAGCAGACCCGGCCGGCAGGATCGCGAGCTCATGCCGGCGGACCGTGAAGAGGTACCGCTCGACGCCGATGCCCCACACGGCCGCCGCCACGCCGACCGCCCCCACCACGCCGAGCGTGGTGAGGGCGGTGCGCGAAGTGCTGGGAGGCACTAGTCGTTGCCGCCGCCGTTGCCGCCCCCGCAGTCCCTGCTGACGTAGTTGACGCTGATCGCCGAGTTGCGGTTGGTGACCGTGCCCGCCTTGGGATCGGTGCTGCCCGCGGTGCCCTGCCGGTCGGCGTCGTCCCTCTGCTTGCAGTTACCGGGCTGGACGTTGCCGAATCCGGCCTGTCGGAGCTCGGAGATCGCGCGGTCGAGACCCATGCCGGACACGTCCGGCACCGTGAGTCCCTGCCCGTTGCTGGGGCTGATCGTGACCGGCGTGCCGCCCGCGACCCTCCCGGGCTCCGGACTCTGCGCGGCGACCAGGCCCTGCTCCATGTCGGAGTCGACCGCCGTTCCCTCGGTCACCTCGAAGCCGGCGTCCTGCAGGGTGCGCTTGGCCTCCTCCATGGACTTGCCTCGGACGTCGGGCAGCTCGGTGAAGACCTGGCGCGAGAGGTTGCTGTCGGGTCCGGGGAACTGGGCGCCGGGGTACAGCTGGTTCGCGAGTCGCTGGACGTCCTGAGCGAGGATGTAGCGCAGCTGATTGAGCGCGCGCCCGTTGTGCCAGGTCTTGGCCATTTCGATCGCGCCGTCGGCGTTGCCGAACCATGCCGCCGTGGCGACGCGCGTGCTCGACTCGATGAGCCAGGTCTGCGTCTCCTGGTGCGTGCCCGTCTTGCCGATGAGCGGCGTGCCGTCGTACGGGTTGCCCTGTGCTCCGGTGCCGCCGTTCATCACGCCTGCGAGCGCGTACGCCGCGGTCGCGGCGACCTTCGGGTCGATGGCCTGCGAGCAGGTGCGCTCGGGCTTGGGGAGCTCGTTGCCGTCCGAGTCGGTGACGCGGTCGATCGCCTGCGGCTGGCAGTAGATCCCGTTGTTCGCGACCGTCGCATACGCGCCGGCCATCGCGAGCGGAGACACGGCGTCGGAGCCGATGACCTGGTTCGCACCGGTCATCACGATGTCCTCGCCGGTGCCGAGGGTCACGCCCATCTTCTTGGCGGCCTTGCCGATGTCGCACAGGTCGAGCTCGGCGGCCATGCCGACGAATCCGGTGTTGAGCGACTGCCGCGTGAACTGCATGGGCGTGCCCGTGTAGCCGCTCTGCCGGTTGAAGTTCCGCGGCGACCAGTCCGCGTTGTAGTACACGCCGCCTTCGACACACGTGTCCTTGAACTGCTTGACGACGCGGTCGCGGCCGTTGACCACCTCGTTGACCGAGTGCCCCTTCTCGAGCCAGTCGATGAGGGTGAAGAGCTTGAACGTCGAGCCCGCGCTGAAGCCCGTGGACTCGCCGAACCGGCGGTCGCCGGCGTAGACGATCGGGGTGTAGTTGTTGTCGTCGGTGATCGACTCGCTGAACTTCGTGTTCTGCACCATCGCGAGGATGCGTCCCGTCGACGCCTCGATGCTGACGCCGGCGCCGCCGAACTTGCCCCCGGCGACCGACGTCGGCGCGATCTCGGTCATCGTCGACTGCGCCTCGTTCTGCAGGCGCATGTCGAGCGTCACGTAGACGTTCAGGCCGCCGCGACGGAGGTTCGCGAGGCGCTCCTCGTCAGTGGCGCCGAAGGCAGGATCACGTTCGATGACGTAGCGCACGTACTGGCAGAAGTACTCCTTGCCCTTCGCCGCCGCGCAGCCCACCTTGGGTTCGGTGATCTTGGGGGTGATGGGCTCGATGACCGCCGCGTCGTACTGCTCCTGCGTGATCTTCCCGTCGTCGAGGAGCCGGCTGAGCACGTAGAGCTGGCGGCCCTTCGTGGCGCTGTAGCCGTCCGCGGCGGCGAGATACTGCTCCTGCGTGATCGCGCCGCTGTCGAGCATGGTCGTGAGAGCCGCGATCGTCTTCGGGTCGACGTCGTCGATCAGACCGTCGGGCGCCTTGTTGTAGGTGTTGCCGTCCTTGTCGGTCATCGACCCCGTGGTCTTGTCGATGCGGTACGAGTTCGGGTTCTGCACGATGCCGGCCAGCGTCGCCGCCTGCCCGAGGGTGAGGTCCTTCGCGGCGACGCCGAAGTAGTACTTCGAGGCGGCATCGATGCCGTAGGTGGTGCCGCCGAAGTTCGCGATGTTGAGGTATCCGAGCAGGATGACCTCCTTGTCGTACTTCTGCTCGAGGGCGATCGCGTAGCGCATCTCCTGGAGCTTGCGCTGGATGCCCTCGTCGCCGACGGCGGTCGTCGCCTGCGTCCAGCAGTCGAGCTTCGCCTCCTCGGTCTCGGCCTGTGCTTCGCAGCGCTGCACGAGGATGTTCTTGACGTACTGCTGGCTGATCGTCGATCCGCCCTGGGTCTCGCCGCCGCCGCGGATGTTCGAGAGGACGGCGCGGGTGGTGCCGATGAGATCGACCCCGCCGTGCTGGTAGTAGCGCGGGTCCTCGCTGGAGAGGATCGCGTCGTACATCACCGGCGCGACTTCGTTGTACTCGACCGGCGAACGGTTCTGGTCGTAGAACTGCGTCATCTCGACGTAGCCCTCTTCGGTGGGGGAGTTCTTCACCCAGAGAGTCGTCGGCAGCATCAGCTTGTCGATCTCGAGGACGCTCGGCAGATTGTCGAACATCGTGATCGCGCTGCTCGCCGCGGCACCGGACAGGGCGATGGCGGGCGTCACCGTGGCGGCGATGAGCACGCCCGCGACTGCGCTGAGGCCGACGAGGCCGGTGAGTCCACCGAGCACACTCCTAGCCGTTCGATTGGTATCAGGCATAGGGTTGATCGTAAGGGAACTACCTGGGCGATTCCCTGACGGACGTGCGCCCACCAAGGTGTTTCTCAGCCTTCACCAGCCGATTCCGCTCGCCGACTCAAGGAGCCGCGATGACGACGTGGGAGTATCTCACCACGCCCCTTCTGATCCACAACACCGCTGCGATCCTCAACAACTGGGGCAAGCAGGGATGGGAACTGGTGCAGGTCGTGCCGGGTCCCGAGGGCGGCCTGGTGGCCTACCTCAAGCGCCCGAGCGGCGGTGGCCAGGCCAACGCGGGACTGGATGCCGCGGCCGAGGCCGCCAAGCAGTTCGAGGGGAGCTGATCCCATGACGATCTCCCAGAAGCTCGCCGAGCTCGGAATCGACCTCCCCGACGTCGTGCCGCCCGTGGCGGCGTATGTGCCCGCAAAGGCGCACGGCGACCTCGTGTTCACGGCGGGTCAGCTGCCGATCGTGTCGGGCGCCCTGCTCGCCACCGGCAAGGTGGGCGACGGTCACGGGCTGGTCCCGGCCGCCGACGCCAACGCCTACGCCCGCCAGTGCGCCCTCAACGCGGTCGCTGCGGCCGCGGCCGCCGTCGGCGGTGTCGACCGGCTCACGGGCGTGGTCAAGGTCGTCGGGTTCGTGGCATCCGTGCCCGAGTTCACCGGCCAGCCGGGCGTCATCAACGGCGCGAGCGAGGTGCTCGGCGAGATCTTCGGCGAGGACGGCCGCCACGCGCGGTCCGCGGTGGGCGTGCCGGTGCTGCCGCTCGACGCCCCCGTCGAGGTCGAGGTCGTCTTCTCCTACGCCTGATCGCGTCGCGCGCGATCGAGCGCGTCGACGAGGGGGCGCGGCATCCGCTCGATCGCCGTCGCGTCGACGAGGATCCGGGCGTAGCGCAGCTTTCGACGCGCCCCGCTCGACAGCCAGCGCCGCAGCTGGGCGTGGATGTCGCGTCCCCGCCACCCCGGCTGCTGCTGCAGCGTGCGGAACGACGGCAGGTCGCCCTGCTCGGTGAGGCACTGCTCGACGGCGTCGGGTCCGGCCGCGCGGAGGAGCTCGTCTTCGAGGTCGTCGACACAGGCGAAGAATCCCGCGTCCGCGGGAGGCGAGGCCGCGCCGATCAGGCCGAGGCCGGACAGCGCCCGCCGCACGACCTCGGACTCTCCCACGTCGAAGAGCCCGGCCAGGCGTGCCTCGGGGTGACGGGAGGCCAGGGCGCGCAGCATCCGTGCCGTCCCGTGCGCACCTCCCGTCGGGACGACCCGGATCCCGTCGGGCGCGAGGTCTCGTCCCAGCCGGCGCGCGACCGCCTCGACCGCGATCCGGTCGCTCACCCCCTCGACGAGGACGGCGCCGGCGAGATCGTCGATGTCGTCCAGCCCTGCAAGGGCGGTATGGGCGACGAGTGCGGCGGCGGGGCCGTCCGGATAGCCCTCGAGGGCCCGCCGGGCGAGTTCCCGCCGCCGCTCCCGCATCACCTCACCTGTGCGGAGATGACGCTCATGACCGCCGTGTCGGCGAGCGTCGTGGTGTCGCCGACCTCGCGCCCTTCGGCGACGTCCCGCAGTAGCCGCCGCATGATCTTGCCCGAGCGCGTCTTCGGCAGCTCACCCACGATGTAGACGTCGCGGGGACGGGCGATGGGACCGATCTGCTCGCCGACCCAGGCGCGCAGCGCCTGCCCGAGCCCTTCGACCGTGTGCACGTCGAGATACGACTGCTTGATGATGACGAAGGCGACGACGGCCTGGCCGGTGGTCTCGTCGGACGCGCCGACGACCGCCGCCTCGGCGACCGCCTCGTTGCCGACCAGCGCCGACTCGATCTCGGTGGTCGACAGCCGGTGGCCCGACACATTCATCACGTCGTCGACACGGCCGAGGAACCAGACATCGCCGTCGTCGTCGAGTCGCGCGCCGTCGCCCGCGAAGTAGTAGCCCTGCTTCCGGAACTTGTCCCAGTACGTCTCCACGAAGCGCTCGGGGTCTCCCCAGATGCCCCGCAGCATGCTCGGCCACGGCTCGGTGATGACGAGGAGTCCGCCGTTGCCGTTGCCGACGTGCGTGCCGTCCTCGTCGACGACGTCGACGGAGATGCCCGGGAGCGGCACCTGAGCGGCGCCCGGCTTGGTCTCGGTGACTCCCGGAAGGGCGGAGATCATCATGGCGCCCGTCTCGGTCTGCCACCAGGTGTCGACGATCGGGGCGGTCTTGCCGCCGATGATCTTGCGGTACCACATCCACGCCTCGGGGTTGATGGGCTCGCCCACCGAGCCGAGCAGGCGCAGCGACGACAGGTCGAACTTCTTCGGGATCTCGCGCCCGAGCTTCATGAACGAGCGGATGGCGGTGGGCGCCGTGTAGAGGATCGTGACACCGTGCTTCTCCACGAGCTCCCACCACCGACCGGGGTGCGGTGTGTCGGGGGTGCCCTCGTACAGCACCTGCGTCGCGCCGTTCGCGAGCGGACCGTACGCGACGTAGCTGTGGCCCGTGACCCACCCGATGTCGGCGGTGCACCAGAAGACGTCCGACTCGGGGTGGATGTCGTGCACGACCTTGTTCGTGAACGCCGCCTGCGTCAGGTATCCGCCCGAGGTGTGAAGGATGCCCTTCGGCTTCCCGGTGGTGCCCGAGGTGTAGAGGATGAACAGCGGGTTCTCCGACGGGAAGGCCCTCGCCTCGTGCTCGGGCGATGCCTGCGGCACGACGTCGTGCCACCACACGTCACGGCCCTCGGTCCATTCCACGTCGTTGTCGCCGCGCTTGACGACGAGCACGTGCTCGACGCTCTCCTGCACGCCGGTGCCGCGGTCGCCGAGCGCCATGTCGACGGCGGGCTTCAGCGGCGACACCTTCCCCTTGCGGTAGCCGCCGTCGGCGGTGATGACGAGCTTCGCGCCGGCGTCGTCGATGCGCGACCGGAGGCTGTCGGCCGAGAACCCGCCGAACACGACGGAGTGGATCGCGCCGATGCGGGCGACGGCGAGCATGGCCGCGATCGCCTCGGGGATCATCGGCATGTAGATCGCGACGCGGTCGCCGTGACCGATGCCGAGGCCCTCGAGGACGTTCGCGAGGCGCTTGACCTCGTCGGTGAGCTCGGCGTAGGTGACGCGGCGCTCGTCGCCGGGCTCGCCCTCCCACAGGAGGGCGACGCGATCGCCGTTGCCGGCCTCGACGTGCCGGTCCAGACAGTTGTACGCGACGTTGAGCTCGCCGTCGGCGAACCACTGGGCGAAGGGCGGATTCGACCAGTCGAGCACCTCGGTGAAGGGCTTGTGCCAGTGAAGGTCGCGCGCCTGATCGGCCCAGAATCCCGCGCGGTCGGCGGCGGCGCGCTCGTAGAGCTCTGCGGTCGCGACGGCGTTCGCGGCGAAGTCCTCGGACGGCGCGAACCGCCGGTCCTCGTTCAGCAGGTGATCGATCTGGCTGCTCATTGAGCGCGCTCCTTTGCGGGCTGGAGGGGATGCCGGAGGCTCCGGCGAGTCTGTCAGGAAATGTACTGAGCGGCCTGTGAGGTCACTACCCCCGTTAGTGGGTGGCGCGGAATTGTTCGACTCGACCGATATATGAGTGAGAAGGCTCTCATGAACTGTTTTGCGAGGACCCCTTCCTCGCATATGCTGTCGAGCGGCCGAACATCGATTCTGGCATTGCGGCACCCAAATCACCCCCCGAAGTGGTGTGTCGCGCGTGGCGGCATCCCATTCCCCCCATGGGATGCCGCCCCTGTCTTTCCCGGCCGATCGTCGGTTCCGACGGCTCCTCCCCAGGCGTCTCCCGACGCCGCAGGTCCCCGATGGTGCCGGCCCGCCGGTGCGACGCCGGGGCGCCTCCTTAGCGTCGATGCATGCCCGATCCGTTCGTCGTCCGCCCGCGGGCTTCGCCGCCGCCCGCAGACATCCGTTCCGCGCTCGTGCCGGCCCCGAGCGGGCCCGACCCGGACCGGGCGGGATGGATGCCGGTCCCGCCTCCCGGACGGCGGCCGGCGCGGCCGAGGCATCCGTCGATCGATTCGCTCGCGGAGTATCTCGACGACTCGCGCGTCACCGACCTCTTCCTCAACGGCGCCGCGGGGCTCTTCGTCGACCGCGGCGACGGACCCGTCCGCGCCGGCGGGTGGCAGCGCACCGAGGAGGAGGTGCGCGACCTCGCTGTCGCCCTGATCGGGCTCGGCGGGCGCCACATCGACGACGCGACGCCATGCGTCGACGTCCGCCTCGAGGGAGGCATCCGCGTGCACGCCGTCCTCCCGCCGGTGTCGGCCGACGGGACCGCGGTCTCGATCCGGGTGCCGAGGCTGGACCGGCCCGACCTCGACGATCTCGAGGCATCCGGCATGTTCGACGACTCGACGCGCGCGCGTCTGGACGACCTCGTCGCTCGGCGCGAGAACATCCTGGTCACGGGGGCCGCCGGCGCCGGCAAGACGACGCTGCTCGCGAGTCTGCTCAGCGCTGCTCCGGCGCACGAGCGGATCGTGACGATCGAGGACGTGGCCGAGCTGCGGATCGACCACCCCCACCATGTCCGGCTCGAGGCGAGGCAGGCGAACCTCGAAGGCGCCGGGGCCGTCGGGCTGGCCAGGCTCGTGCGCGAGGCGCTGCGCATGCGCCCCGACAGGCTCGTGGTGGGGGAGTGCCGCGGCGAAGAGGTGCGCGAGCTCCTGTCGGCCCTCAACACGGGGCACGACGGCGGCGCGGGGACCCTCCACGCGAACGGCCTTCGAGACGTCCCCGCACGGCTCGAGGCACTGGGGGCGCTCGCCGGTCTCGACGACCACGCCGTCGCGCGCCAGGTGGCCAGCGCGATCGGATGCGTCGTGCACGTCGAGCGCCGTGCCGACGGCGCGCGTCGCATCTCCGGCTTCGGGCGTCCGGTCGTCGACTCGTCCGGCCGCCTCGCGATCGAGGACTCGGCATGAGGCCGGCGGCGAGCCCGGCCGACGCCGGGGCGGCCGCGGCCGAGACCGTCCTCCGGCTCGCGGTGCTGCTGCAGGCGGGGGTCGCACCGGCGGCGGCGTGGGGGCACCTCTCCGACACGGGGGATCCCGCGGCCGCGCGCATCGCGGCGGCCTCACACGACGGGATGCCGCTGCCCGATGCCATCGCCGCGGCGGGTCCTGCACCGGGCCGTCCCGCCCGCAGATCGGGCGCCGCCGCAGAGGGGCCGGAGCGGGTGTGGGCCGACGTCGCGGCGGCGTGGCGAGTGGCCACGGGCGTCGGAGCTCCGCTCGCCGAGACGCTGCGCGCGGTGGCCTCCGCGCTCCGCGACGCGCAGGAGGCGGCCGACGACGTGCGTGTCGCCCTCGCCGAACCCGCGGGAACCGCCAGGCTCATGGGCTGGCTGCCGCTCGTCGCCGTCGGGCTGGGGGCCGCTCTCGGGTTCGACACGTTCGGCGTGCTGTTCGCACAGCCGTTCGGCATCGCCTGTCTCGTCGCCGGCGCAGCTCTCATCCTCGCCGCGCAGCGGTGGAACGCGGCGCTCGTGCGGCGGGCGCGTGCCGAGGGAGGCGTCCCCGGGATCGGGGCGGAGCTGCTGGCCATCGCACTGAGCGGCGGGGTGTCCATCGAGCGCGCGACGGCGATCGTGAGCGCCGCGGGCGCGCCGGCGGATGCCTCGACCGACCTCGTCCTCTCCCTCTCGCGCACCGCGGGTGTTCCGGCGGTCGAGCTCCTCCGCGCCTCTGCGGCGCTCTCCCGTCACCGCGCCCGCATCGAGGGCAGGCTGCGTGCCGCGCGTCTGAGCTCGCGGCTCCTGCTGCCGCTCGGCGTGTGCACGCTCCCGGCGTTCCTCCTGCTCGGCGTCGCACCGATGATGCTGAGCGTCATGTCGACGATGCCTCTCTCCTTCTGAGCCTCATCCATGCCACCGACCGTGCCCACCCACCGAATGACAGGAGTCGAAAGTGACAGTTCCCCCTCTCTCCCCGCGCCGCGCCGCGAAGCTCTTCGCCGACGTGCACGCAGACGACACCGGCGCGGCGACCGCCGAGTATGCGATTGCGACGATGGCCGCCGTCGCATTCGCGGGGCTTCTCGTCGTGATCATGCGCAGCGACGAGGTGCGCGGCATCCTCACCGAGCTGATCCGCCGCGCGCTCACGGTCGCATGACCCGCCGCCGACTCGGCGACGACGGATCCGTCGTCGCCGAGTTCGCGGTCGCGTTCCCCGCGATCGTGCTGGTGCTGCTGCTCGGCCTCGGAGTGCTCGGTGCCGGCGCCCGGCACGTGCGGCTGCAGGATGCCGTCGCCGATGCCGCGCGGCTCGCGGCTCGCGGCGAGTCGTCCGAGCGGGTCCTCGCCGCCGTCGCGGCCGTCGGGCCCGGCGCGACGGCCGCGACGCACACCGAGGGCGAGCTCGTGTGCGTCACCGGGTCCGTCCGCGCGGGCCTGCCGATCACGCTCACCGCGACCAGCTGCGCGCTGGCGGGCGGCCTCTGATGGCGGGAGCCGCCGTCGTGGTCGGCATGGTGGGAGGCGCCGCCGCCCTGACCGTCGCGCTCGCTGCGGTGGGATCGGCGGCCGTCTTCGGCCAGCGCCTCGCCGGGGCGGCGGATGCCGCAGCCCTCGCGGCCGCCGATACCGCCTCCGGTGCCGTGACGGGCGTACCCTGCGAACGAGCGGCCGAGGTCGCGGCCGTCGCGGGCGTCGCGATCGACGAGTGCGAGGTGGAGGGGCTGATCGCGACCGTGACCGTGTCGGCGCGCTTCGGCGCGTTCCCCGTCGCGGCGTCTGCGCGTGCGGGCCCGCCGTCATGAGCGAGGGCTCACAGCGACCACTCCGGGAAGACGCGTGTATGGTTTGCGTCGAAGAAAGGACGCCCCCGTTGGCAGAAGGCAAGAAGCTCGTCATCGTCGAGTCACCGACGAAGATGAGGTCGATCCAGGGCTACCTCGGCGATGGCTACGAGGTCCTCAGCTCGGTCGGGCACATCCGCGATCTCGCGGACAAGAAGGACATCCCGGCCGACAAGAAGCAGGCCTACGGCAAGTACTCCATCGACATCGACAACGGCTTCGACCCCTATTACGTCGAGAGCGAGCGCGGCCGCAAGACCGTCGCCGAGCTCAAGCGCGCGCTGAAGGGGGCGGACGAGCTCCTGCTCGCCACCGATGAAGACCGCGAGGGCGAGGCCATCGCGTGGCACCTTCTTCAAACGCTGAAGCCGAAGGTCCCCGTCAAGCGCATGGTGTTCCACGAGATCACCAAGGACGCGATCCGCGCGGCCGTCGACAACACCCGTGAGCTCGATCTCGCTCTGGTCGACGCCCAGGAGACGCGTCGCATCCTCGACCGCCTGTACGGCTGGGACGTCAGTCCCGTGCTGTGGTTCAAGGTCCAGCAGGGCACCTCGGCCGGTCGCGTCCAGTCGGCGGCGACCCGCATGGTCGTCGAGCGCGAGCGGGAGCGCATGGCATTCGTCTCGGCTTCCTACTGGGACATCGAGACGCTCGCGGTGAAGGATGCCGAGTCCTTCGCGGCTCGTCTGGCCCGCGTCGACGGCGCCGGACTCGCTCGCGGAACCGACTTCGACGACCGCGGTGTGCTGAAGAAGGCCGTGCTCGTCCTCGACGAGGATCAGGCGCGCGAACTGGCCGCCGCGATCGAGGCGGCGGCCGAGGCATCCGTCTCGAGCATCGAGGCCAAGCCCGGCACGCGCAGCCCGCGCGCCCCCTTCACCACCTCCACGCTGCAGCAGGAGGCAGGCCGAAAGCTCTCGATGAGCGCGAAGCACGCGATGAGCGTCGCCCAGCGTCTCTACGAGAAGGGCTTCATCACCTATATGCGCACCGACTCGACCGCGCTCAGCACGCAGGCCATCCAGGCTGCGCGCGAGCAGGCGGTCGCGATGTACGGCGAGAAGGCCGTGCCGCTCAACCCGCGCGTCTACGCCAGCAAGAGCAAGAACGCCCAGGAGGCGCACGAGGCGATCCGTCCGTCGGGCGACACGTTCCGCACGCCGGCATCGGTCGCGGGCGAGCTCGACCGTGACGAGCAGCGGCTCTACGACCTCATCTGGAAGCGCACGATGGCCAGCCAGATGTCCGACGCGAAGTACGAGACCACCACGGTCACACTCGCCGTCGATGCCGGCGACCGCCGCGCCGAGTTCACGGCGTCGGGAACGGTCTACACCTTCAAGGGCTTCCTCGAGGCGTACGAAGAGGGCAAGGACGAGAAGCGCGGCGACTCCGACAAGGCCGATGACCAGGCGCTGCCCGTGCTCGCCGTCGGCGACGTGCTGCGGCTCAAGGACGTCGAGCCCAAGGGGCACGCGACCAGCCCGAAGCCCCGCTACACCGAGGCGAGCCTCGTCAAGGCGCTCGAGGAGAAGGGCATCGGCCGACCGTCGACCTTCGCGAGCATCATCGACGTGATCCTCAATCGTGGCTACGTCACCAAGCGCGGTCAGGCGCTGATCCCGAGCTGGCTGGCGTTCAGCGTGGTCCGCCTGCTCGAGCAGCACTTCGCCGACCTCGTCGACTACGACTTCACCGCGGCGCTGGAGGACGACCTCGACGCCATCGCCCGCGGCGAGCAGAAGCGCGAGGACTGGCTGAAGGACTTCTACTTCGGCTCCGACGACCAGGTCGGCCTCCGCAACATCGTCGACAACCTCGGTGAGATCGACGCCCGCGCGCTCAACTCCACTCCGATCGGCGACGTCGCGACCCTGCGGTTCGGCAAGTACGGCCCCTACCTCGAGCTGCCCGATCCGGCGAACCCCGAGGGCGAGCCGCGTCGCGTCAACATCCCCGAAGAGCTCGCGCCCGACGAGCTCACGCCCGCCAAGGCGCAGGAGCTCATCGATGCTCCCGTCGCCGGCGACCGCGTGCTGGGCGAGAACCCGGCCAACGGCAAGCTCGTCCTCGTCAAGGACGGCCGGTTCGGCCCCTACGTGCAGGAGGCCGACCCGCCTGCGGCGGAAGAGGTCGACGAGGAGACCGGCGAGATCGTCGCGGCCCCCGAGCCCGCTCCGAAGAAGCGCGGCGCGAAGAAGGAGGCGGCGCCCAAGCCCCGCACCGCCTCCCTGTTCAAGTCGATGACGGTCGACACCATCGACCTCGACACCGCGCTGCGCCTGCTCGACCTGCCGCGCGTCGTCGGAGTCGACCCCGAGTCCGGCGCCGAGATCACGGCCCAGAACGGCCGATACGGTCCGTACCTGAAGAAGGGCACCGACTCCCGCACGCTCCAGAGCGAGCAGCAGCTCTTCGACATCACCCTGGACGAGGCGCTCGCCGTCTACGCGCAGCCGAAGTACGGCGCCCGCGGCGCCAGCAGCGCACTCAAGGAGTTCGAGGCCGACCCGGTCAGCGAGAAGCCGATCAAGGTGAAGGACGGCCGGTTCGGCCCGTACGTCACCGACGGAGTGACGAACGTCACGATCCCGCGGGGCCAGACGCCCGACGACATCACGTACGAGATCGCCGTCCAGATGCTGGCCGACAAGCGCGCGAAGGGGCCGGCGCCCAAGCGGACGACGACGCGGAAGGCACCGGCGAAGAAGGCCCCGGCGAAGAAGTGACCGGGAGTGAGGGCCGCCGCCGCGGGCTCTTCGTGACGTTCGAGGGCGGCGACGGTGCGGGCAAGACCACGCAGGCGTCGCTTCTCGAGGAATGGCTGTCGGATGCCGGCCGCACGGTGGTCCGCACCCGCGAGCCCGGAGGAACCGACGTGGGCGTGCTCATCCGCGACATCGTGCTGCATCACCGCGGCGGGGTCTCGCCCCGGGCCGAGGCGCTGCTCTACGCGGCCGATCGTGCGCATCACGTCGAGACCGTGGTCAGGCCGGCCCTCGAGCGCGGTGACGTCGTGATCCAGGACCGCTATCTCGACTCCTCGGTGGCCTACCAGGGCGCGGGGCGCGTACTCGGCCGCGACGAGGTGCGCAGTCTGTCGCTCTGGGCGGCCGAGGGCCTCCTTCCCGACCTCACCGTCCTCCTCGACCTCGACCCGGCGGTCGCGCGAGACCGCCTCGACGCCGACGACAAGCCGTTCGACCGCCTCGAGGCCGAGCGGGAGTCGTTCCACACGCGCGTGCGCGAGGAGTTCCTCGCGCTCGCCACGGCCGAGCCGGGTCGGTTCCTCGTGCTCGATGCGACGCTGCCCGCCGAGGACCTCGCGGGTGCGGTGCGCGCTCGCGTGGGCGCCCTGCTGGGCTGAGCTCGCTCAGGTACGGGTCGGTGGTCACGGTTAGGCTGACACCCATGGAATCCACGGCGACCGCGACTGCGACGACAGCGCCCGCCGAGGTTCCGTGGGGCGCGGTCTGGGGGCAGGACGACGCGGTCGCGGCGCTGCAGGACGCGGCATCCGACCCCGCAGCGCTCACCCATGCATGGCTCATCACTGGCCCGCCCGGATCGGGCCGCTCGACGCTGGCGTACGCCTTCGCAGCCGCCCTGATCGCCGAGCCCGGCGACGAGCAGGCGATGCGCCAGGTGCTCGCCGGCACGCATCCCGACCTCACGGCCCTGCGCACCGAGGGCGTGATCATCTCGATCAAGGACGCCCGTGCGCTCGTCGAGCGCTCCTACTTCTCGCCGTCCCTGGGGCGGCACCGCGTGATCGTGATGGAGGATGCCGACCGCATGGCCGAGCGCACCTCCAACGTCCTGCTCAAGGCCCTCGAAGAGCCGCCCGAGCGCACCGTGTGGGTCCTCTGCGCACCGAGCGACGCCGACCTCCTCCCGACGATCCGCTCGCGCGTCCGCACGCTGCGCCTGCGTGAACCGGACGTCGCCGACGTGGCGCGCCTGATCGTCGAGCGCACCGGCGCCGATCCCGCCGTCGCCGAGCAGTCCGCGCGGCACGCACAGCGCCACATCGGCATGGCGCAGCGACTGGCGACGGATGCCGCAGCCCGCGCCCGCCGCGACGACACGCTGCGTGCCGTCCTCCGAGTGCGAGGCGTCGGCGACGTCGTCGAGGTCGCCGGCCGCATCGTGCAGGCCGCGACCGACGACGCCAAGGCCCTCACCGCCGAGCGCGACGAGACGGAGCGCTCGTCGCTGCTGCGCACCCTCGGCATCGCCGAGGGGGCGGCCGTGCCGCCGGCCGTGAGATCGCAGCTCTCGGCCCTCGAAGACGATCAGAAGCGCCGCGCGACCCGCAGCCTGCGCGACGGCATCGACCGCGTGCTGACCGACCTCGAGTCGATGTTCCGCGATGTGCTGATGCTCCAGTTCGGCCGTGACGCCGAGCTGATCAACCGTGAGCTCGAACCCGATCTGCGCGCCCTCGCCGCCGCGTGGTCGATCGATCGCACCCTCGCGGTCGTCGACCGCATCGGCGAGACGCGCGAGAACGTCGAGCTCAACGCCGCACCGACCCTCGCCCTCGAGAGCATGCTCGTGACTGTCGCGAGCGGAAGGACTCCGTGAAAACTCCTCGTCGTGCCCGCCGCACCGTCGCCGTCGTCGCCGGGCTGCTGGCGGCATCCGTCGCGCTGAGCGGCTGCATCTCTGCGATGATCCTCGACTCCGGTGCTGCGCCGACCTCCTCTCCGGCACCCGACACCGAGGGCGTGTCGGCCGAACTGCTGCCCTACTACGAGCAGGGGCTCGACTGGACGGACTGCGGGGACGGGCTCGACTGCACCACGGTCACCGCGCCGCTGGACTGGGCCGACACCTCGAAGGGCGACATCGAGCTCTCGATCATCCGCAGCCGCGCGACCGGCGGTGAGCCGATCGGCTCTCTGCTCACCAACCCCGGCGGGCCGGGCGCGAGCGGCGTCGGGCTCATCCGCGACTCGCTGACGTATGCCGTGGGCGAGCCGCTGCGCGAGCAGTTCGACGTGATCGGCTTCGACCCGCGCGGCGTGGGGGAATCGACCGCGGTCCAGTGCTACGGCGCCGCCGACATGGACGCGTACCTCTTCGAGATCCCCGAGAACACGCGGGGGTCGGATGCCTGGACCGACGAGCTCGACGCTCGCAACACCGGCTTCGCCGAGGCGTGCGAGGCGAACAGCGACGGCATCCTGCCGTACATCACCACCGAGAACGCCGCTCGCGACATGGACCTCATCCGCGCCGTCCTCGGCGACCGCGAGCTGTCCTACCTCGGCTACTCGTACGGCACCTTCCTCGGTGCGACGTACGCGAAGCTCTTCCCCGACCGCGTCGGCCGTCTCGTGCTCGACGGCGCGATCGATCCGTCGATCCCCGGGCTCGACGTCGGCACGACGCAGGGGGTGGGCTTCGAGTCTGCGCTCCGGGCGTATATGGCGTCCTGCCTCGACGGGAGCGACTGCCCGTTCCGCGGCTCCGTGGACGACGCCATGGCCGACCTCGGCACGCTGCTGGCGTCGGTCGACCGCGACCCGATCCGCGCGGCGGACGGGCGGATGCTCGGAGCCGACGCCCTCATGACGGCGATCGTCGCGGCGCTGTACTCCGAGGACAGCTGGTCGTACCTGTCGATGGCGCTCGAAGGCGCGCTCGCGGGCGATGCCGAGACGGCCTTCCTGCTCGCGGACTTCTACTACAACCGCGAAGGCGGCGAGTACCTCGACAACTCGACCGAGGCTTTCCGCGCATACAACTGCATGGACTACCCGGCTGACGCCACCGATGAAGAGGTGGCCGCCGCCGAGGCGCTGCTCGCGGCGGAGGCTCCGACCGTCGCGCCGTACTGGGCCGGCCCCGACCCGTGCGAGGTGTGGCCGTACCCCGCGACGGGCATCCGCGAACCGATCGCGGCCGAAGGCGCCGCGCCGATCGTGGTCGTCGGAACGACGAACGACCCCGCGACCCCGTACGAGTGGTCGGTGTCGCTCGCGGAGCAGCTCGAGTCGGGCGTGCTCGTCACCCGCGTCGGCGAAGGGCACACGGGCTACAACAAGGGCAACGCGTGCGTCGACGAGGCCGTCGAGACGTATCTCCTCGAGGGCACCGTCCCGGAGGACGGACTCCGCTGCGAATAGCGGATGCCGCGTTCCGCCCGGTTGTGCGGGTGGGACGCAGCATCCGCTCGGCTAGCGGCGCAGCACGCGGCGGGCGAGGGCGTTCCCGAGGAACTGGACGCCCTGCACGATGATGATGATCACGATCACGGCCGACCAGGTCACCCACGGGTTGAACTGCTTGAAGCCGTAGACGATGGCGAAATCGCCGAGTCCGCCTGCCGCCACCGCGCCCGCCATGGCCGTCATGTCGACGAGTGCGACCACGATGAACGTGTAGCCGAGGATGAGCGGGCCGAGCGATTCGCGCGGGATCAGCCGGAACAGGATCCGCGACCGGCTGGCGCCCGCGGCCCGCGCCGCTTCGATGACGCCCGGTCGCACGGTCAGCAGGTTCTGCTCGACGATTCGGCTGATCGCGAAGAGCGAGGCGATGGAGATGACGAACACGCCGAAGTTCGTGCCGATGCCCGGGATTCCCACGCTCCGTGCGAGCGGCTGCAGCGCCGTGAGGAGGATGACGAATGGGATCGGCCGCACCGTGTTCACGACGACGTTGAGCGTGCCGAACACCGCCCGCTGCGGAAACAGGCTCCCGGCACGCGTGGCGTACAGCGCCACCCCGAGGACGAGCCCGCCGAGTCCGCCGAAGATGAGACTGAACGTCACCATGTACAGCGTCTCGGCGGTCGCCGCCCACAGCTCGGGAAGGAGGTCGATGAGCCTATCCACGGACGTCCTCCTCGATGAGCGGGGCGAACGCGGAGGCCGCGGTGATCGCCGCCGTGACGGCTGCGTCGTCGCCGGTGAGCGACAGCGTCAGGTGGCCGAACACCCGGCCGCGGATGTCGTTGATGCCGCCGTGGATGAGCTCGAAGCGAACGCCGTGCGCCGACAGGGCGGCGAACACGTCGGCCTGCGTTACGTCGCCGTCGCGGACGGTGAACGTGACGATCCGGCCCGGGTGACGGTCGCGGAGCGTGCGCAGCTGCTCGCCGGCGGGGACGTCCTCGATGATGCTCGCGACGAACCGGCGCGTGGATCCGTGCTGCGGCGCCGAGAGCACGTCGAAGACCGCACCGCTCTCGATGATCCGTCCGGCCTCCATCACCACGACGCGGTCCGCCAGGGTGCGGATCACGTCCATCTCGTGGGTGATCACGAGGATCGTGATGCCGAGCTCGCGGTTGACGCGCTGGAGGAGTCCGAGGACCTCCTGCGTCGTGTCGGGGTCGAGCGCGCTCGTGGCCTCGTCGGCGAGAAGGATGCGCGGGTTCGTGGCGAGGGCGCGGGCGATGCCCACCCGCTGCTTCTGGCCGCCCGACAGCTGCTCCGGGTAGCTGCGGGCCTTGTCGGCGAGGCCGACGAACTGCAGCAGCTCATCGACGCGCGATGCGATCTCGGCTCGCGACCGGCCGGCGATCTCGAGCGGATACGCGATGTTCTTGGCCACCGTGCGCGACTCGAAGAGGTTGAACTGCTGGAAGATCATGCCGATGTCGGAGCGCAGTTCGCGCAGCTCGCGTTCGCGGAGGCCGGTGACGTCGCGTCCGTCGATCTCGACCACACCCGAGGTGGGCGTCTCGAGAGCGTTGACGAGACGCAGCACCGTGCTCTTCCCGGCGCCGGAGTAGCCGATGATGCCGCACACCTCGCCGGCCGCGATCTCGAGGTCGACGTCGTCGACGGCGGTGACGGGGGGAACGTCCTTCGCGGGGGGCGGAAAGGTCTTGGAGACTCCGCTCAATCGGATGAGGCTCATGCTGCTTCCTGGAGACGTGCGTGTGCGGCCCGCTCGATCGAGCGGGCCGCACACGCCGCGGCCGTTGTCTGCCGGTGGTTACTGATTGGCGCGGATGTCGTCCTCGACGTCGGTGAGCGACGCCGCGAGGTCGGCGGCCGGGGTGTCGACGAAGACAGCGGTGCCGCCGGAGGCCTCCTGGACGCCGTCGAGCACGTCCTGCGAGTTCTGGTAGATCTCGACGAGCTTCAGGTAGGTCGGATTGTCGGCATCCTCGGCGCGCGCGGCGAAGATGTTGATGTACGGCAGCGCGTTCGGGTCGGTCGGGTCGTCGACGGCGATCGCGTCTTCGAAGGTCAGTCCGGCGTCGGCGACGAAGTCGTTGTTGATGATCGCGGCCGCGACATCGGGCAGCGACGTCGCAGTGAGGGCCGCGTCGAGGGCCTCGACCTTGACCTTCGACGACGGTTCGACGTCGGCGACGGTCGAGAAGATCGAGCCGCCGTCCTTCAGCTCGATGAGCCCGGCCGACTGCAGCACGAGGAGGCCGCGGGCCTGATTGCTCTCATCGTTCGGCACGGCGACGGTGGAGCCCTCCGGAATGTCCTCGACGGAGCCGTACTGCGTCGAGTACAGGCCGAGCGGGTAGATCGCCGTGGCGCCGATGGGCTGCAGGTCGTCGGAGCTCGCGACGTTGTAGGTGGCGAGGTAGATCACGTGCTGGAACTGGTTGAGATCGAGCTCGTCGGCCGACAGCGCCGGGTTGGGCTGCGTGTACTCGCTGAAGTCGACCAGCTCGACCTCGATGCCCTCCGCGGCTGCGGCTTCCTTGTAGGTCTCCCAGTAGGGGTCGCCGGCTCCCACGACGCCGATGCGCACGACCTCGCCCGCTCCGGACTCGTCGATGCTGCCGGAGTCCGCTTCGGCGCCCGCGCATCCGGCGAGGAGGAGAGCGAGGGGGAGGGCCGCTGCGGCCGCGATCGTGAACTTCTTGGACATCTGGTGCTCCTGTGTGCGTCAAGCCCGCGACGGGGTTCGACCACGAGCACGATCGCTCGACCGCGCTCGCTTCGTCGCGGTACTTCTTCGACGCTACGTTCGCCCCTGCGGGGGGCCGAATCGGTTCGTAACACGTCGACACCCGGCCGGTTCGCGAGCGCTCGCAGGACCCTGTAAGATCGTTCATCGTGCGCAGCGCAAGCTGAGCGCGCCACCTTAGCTCAGTCGGCAGAGCGATTCACTCGTAATGAATAGGTCAAGGGTTCGATTCCCTTAGGTGGCTCAACCGGAATCGAGGGTCGCGAAAGCGGCCCTCTTTCGTACCCGGACACGCGATGAGGACCCGATGGACTCCACGATCGACGCCGTCGTCGAGATCTTCTCGTGGGTGGGGTTCGGTCTCGGAGCCCTCGTCGCCGGAATCGCCCTCCTGATGTACCTGTTCGACGGCACCTGGCTGCCCACCCGCGGGGTCCTCGAAGACACCGAGCACGGTCGGATCGTGCGATGGTTCGACGAGGACGGCGGCGTCAACGAGGCGCACCTCTCGCACGAGCAGGAGAGGGCGCTCGCGGGCAAGCAGATGGCGGACATCTTCTACCGGCGCGGTGGGCGCGGACGGATGCGGCTCACGCAGGGCTCGCCGGCCGTGCGAACGGTGGCCCTCCTCGCTCTCGGGCTGATCGGCGTGGGGGTCGTCGCCCTCGTCGCATCGCTGGTGCTCCTCTTCCTGCGCGGCTGACCGCCGCCGCGGCGTCGACGCGCGCTCAGCCGAGGGCCAGCATCCCGCCGGCGACGAGTGCGAGGGCGAGTCCGACCCATTGGACGACGGCGACCCGTTCGCGCAGCACGATCGCCGCGAGCAGGATCGTGCCCGCGGGGTAGAGCGCGGTCAGGGCCGAGACGATGGAGAGGTCGCCCTCTCGCAGTGCGACCAGCATCAGCGCATTGGCCGCGGCATCCACCACCCCGCACACTGCCGCGAGCCACCACGCCCGCGCGAGCGACGGGACGCCCTCCGTCGCCGCGGTGGCCGAGGCGTGCTCGAGGTCGGCATGACCGGTCGGCGTCGCCCCGATCGTCGCTCCGGAAGGGGTGAGGACGGATGCCGCGCCCTGCCCGCGACGTACCGCGAGGATGGCGAGCAGGGCGACGATGACGAAAGTGACGGCGACCGTCGTCGCCCTGCTCATGACGAGCGGGACGAGACCGCTGTCCGATGAGGTCTGGTCGACGACGATGAGGAATCCGCCGATCGCGAGGCCTGCTCCGACGGCCATCAGGAGTCCTCGAGTGGTCGGACGCACGACCGTCTCGCCGGGGATGAAGCCGACGAGGACCACCGCGACGAGCGCCACGCCGAGTCCGGCGTAGGCCACGGGCGAGAGCGTCTCGCCGGCGACCAGCAGCCCCCAGAGCATGGGGGCGATCGCGGAGACGACGGCGGTGAGCGGCGAGAGGATGCTCATCGGGCCGATCGCCAGGCACGCGTACAGCAGCGCCACCGCGATGACCCCGAAGCCGCCGGCCAGAACGCCCCACGCGACGTCCGACGCCGACCACATCCCGCCGAGCAGGGGCTGCGCGACGGCGAGGGCCAGGAGCCCCGACAGCGCCGAGACCGCGGTGACCACGATCGACCGCAGACGCCTGGCGGCGAGGCCGCCGAAGAAGTCGGCGGCGCCGTAGACGAGGGCCCCGAGGAGTGCGAGAGAAGCGGAGAACATCGATCTCAGCCTACAAATGGTGCGAAAAGACTATTTCGCTAGATAAACTAGCGATATGGCGACCTCCCTTCACCCGCATCGTGAGCCCACCCGTTGGCTGCGGATCGGCATCCCGGCCCTTCTCGTCCTCGTCTGGCTCGTGGTGGGGTCGATCGGCGGACCCTACTTCGGCAAGGTCGACGAGGTCTCGTCCAACGACCGGTCTTCGTTCCTGCCGGAGAGCGCGGATGCGACCCAGGTCAACCAGCGCCTGCCCGACTTCCTCGGCGACGACAGCATCCCCGCGGTCGTCGTCGTCACCGGCGAGGGTGAGCTGACGGAGGAGCAGCTCGCCGACGTGCAGACGCTCGCCGACGACATCGCCGCGGTCGACGGCGTCCTCGAGGGGGTCTCGCCGCCGATCGTCTCCGACGACGGCGAAGCCGCCCAGATCTTCGTGCCGATCGACGCCTCGGGAGAGGTCGGCGACGTGGTCGAGGAGATCCGCACGCTCGTCTCCGACGATCTTCCCGACGGGATGGAGGGGTGGGTGACCGGGCCCGCCGGGTTCACCGCCGACCTCGTGGAGGGCTTCCTCGGCATCGACGGCCTGCTCCTCGCGGTCGCCCTCATCGCCGTGTTCGTGATCCTCGTGATCGTCTACCGATCGCCGATCCTGCCGATCCTCGTCCTGCTGACGTCGGTGTTCGCGCTGTGCGTCGCGCTCCTCACCGTCTGGTGGCTCGCCAAGGCCGACATCGTGGTGCTCAACGGCCAGGTGCAGGGCATCCTCTTCATCCTCGTGATCGGTGCGGCCACCGACTACGCCCTGCTCTACGTGGCGCGGTTCCGCGAGGCGGTCGCCGAAGGCGCGAGACGATGGGATGCCACGACCCGGGCGTGGCGCGGGTCGTTCGAGCCGATCCTCGCCTCCGGCGGCACGGTCATCGCCGGTCTCCTGTGCCTGCTCCTGTCGGACCTCGCGACCAACCGCGCCCTCGGACCCATCGCCTCGATCGGCATCGTGTTCTCGGTGCTGTCCGCACTGACGTTCCTGCCGGCGCTGCTCGCGCTGATCGGCCGCGCCGCGTTCTGGCCGTTCATCCCGAAGCAGCCGATCGCGTCCATCCCCGACGACCTCACGCAGCCGGTGAAGGGCCTCTGGCCGCGTCAGGCGCGGTTCGTCGCGCGGCACGCCCGTGCGGTGTGGGTCGTCTGCACCGTCGTCCTGCTCGTCGGTGCGTTCGGCATCACCCAGCTCAAGGCCGACGGGGTGCCGTCGAGCGACCTCGTGCTCGGGGCATCCGAGGCGCGTGACGGTCAGGACGTGCTCGCCGAGCACTTCCCGGCCGGGTCGGGCAGCCCGGTCTACGTGATCGTGCCCGAGGAGGATCTCGCCGAGACCGTCGACGTGCTCGACGCCTCCGCCGGCATCGAGTCGGTGGCCGTGGCATCCGACGACTCGCCGACCGGTCAGGCCGCCGTCGAGGTCGAGGACGGCGAGGCGGTGCTGACCGCGGTCGGCCCTCCGGGGACGGAAGCGCCTGAACCGACCGTCTCCGAGGGTGATGTGCTCGTGATCGGCACGCTGACCGACGCGGCCGACTCCGTCGCGGCCGAGGACACCGTGCGCGAACTCCGCACCGACCTCGACGACGCGCTCGGTGCGGGCACCGCGATCGTCGGCGGCGAGACGGCCACCGACATCGACTCGAACGACACGTCGATCCGCGACCGGACGGTGATCATCCCGGTGATCCTCGCGGTGATCCTCCTGATCCTGATGCTGCTGCTGCGGTCGATCCTCGCGCCGGTGCTGCTCATCGCGACGGTGATCCTGTCGTTCGCGACCGCGCTCGGCGTGAGCGCCCTGGTGTTCAACGAGGTGCTCGGCTTCCCGGGCGCGGATCCGGCGGTGCCCCTGTACGGGTTCGTCTTCCTCGTGGCGCTCGGGGTCGACTACAACATCTTCCTGATGTCGCGGGTGCGCGAGGAGTCCCTCGTCCACGGCACGAGACCGGGCATCCTGCGCGGGCTCGTCGCGACCGGAGGCGTCATCACCTCTGCCGGGCTGGTCCTCGCGGCGACCTTCGCCGCGCTCGGAGTCATCCCGATCCTGTTCCTCGCGCAGATCGCGTTCATCGTGGCATTCGGCGTGCTGCTCGACACCTTCGTCGTCCGCTCGCTGCTGGTGCCCGCGCTGTCGTACGACATCGGCCGGGCGATCTGGTGGCCGTCGAAGCTGTGGCGCAGCGGACCCGAGACGGTGGAGCGGATGCCCCAGTCCGCGGTGGAAGCGTCCGCCGAAGTCGCGCTGCCCGCCGACACCGATCCGGAGCTGGTCGACGGCGACGGGCACCCGCTGACCCGGGAGGAGTACCGGCGTACCCTCGAACCATGAGCAAGGCACTGTTCATCGTCGACGTCCAGAACGACTTCACCGAGGGCGGAGCGCTCGCCGTGGACGGCGGAGACGCCGTCGCGCAGCGCATCACCCGGCATTTGGAGGCGCATGCGGGCGAGTACGCCGTGATCGTGGCATCCCGGGACTGGCACGACGCCGAGGGCGATAACGGCGGTCACTTCCATCCCGAGCCCGACTTCGTCGACTCCTGGCCGGTGCACTGCGTGAGCGGCACGGAGGGCGCCGAGTACGACCCGGGACTCGACACGGGATCGGTGACCCATCACGTGAAGAAGGGGCAGGGCAAGCCCGCCTACTCGCTGTTCGAGGGAACCACCGATGACGGCGTGACGGTCTCGCAGCTGCTCGACGAGCACGGCGTGGTCGACGTCGACGTGGCCGGCATCGCGACGGACTACTGCGTTCGCGCTTCCGCCCTCGACGCGATCGAGCACGGGCGGCACGTGCGGATCCTCACCGACCTCGTGGCGGGCGTCGCCGCAGAGACGAGCGAGGCCGCGCTGGCGGAGCTTGCGCACGCCGGAGCCGAACTCGCCGAGTCCGGTGTCTGACGCCCAGGTCCGCCGTGTTCACGCGACCGACGGCGAGCGGCTGCGCGCGCTCCGGCTCGAGGCGCTGCGCGACCCTGCGGCGGGCATCGCGTTCCTCGAGACCCACGACGACGCCGCGGCGCACCCTCGGGACTTCTGGGACGCGAGGGCGATCGGCGCGGCGCTCTCGGGCTCGGCCGCCCAGTTCATCGCCGAGGTCGGCCCGTCGTGGGTCGGCACGGTCACCGTCCTCATTCCCGAGCCCGACGCCCCCGACTACTTCGGCCGCATCCGCGATGAGGGCACGGCGCTCGCCGTCGCCGTGTACGTGAGCCCGGCGCACCGAGGCCGAGGCATCCTCGACGACCTGTTCGCGGCGGCGTCGGAGTGGGCGCTGAACCAGGGCTGTCGCGAGCTCCTCCTCGACGTCCACCAGGACAACGCGCGTGCCCAGGCGGCGTACGCGCGACTCGGGTTCGTCCCCACCGGCGGCACGATCGACGGCCAGAACGGCCGCGAGCTCGAGATGGCACGGGGTCTCGCGGTTGGCTGAGCCGCTGACGGCGGCGTCGGTGCGGGCGGCGCTCGAAGCCGAGGCATCCGATGAGCAGCGCGTCAAGATCCTCGGGCGCATGACCGACGACGCCACCGAGGTGATCGGCGTGCGCATGGGCACCGTGTTCGACATCGCGAAGGTGAACGAGCGGATGCCGCTCCCCGAGGTCGACCTGCTGCTCGACTCCGACGTCTACGAGTTGCGGATGGTCGCAGTGTCGATCCTCGACTTCCAAGCCCGCGCGAAGGGCGTCGACCGCCGAGCGCTGTACGAGCTGTGGATGCGCCGGCTCGACCGCATCGACACGTGGGACTACATCGACCGCTCGGCGCCCCGGGTGGTCGGCTGGTACCTGCTCGACAAGCCGCGCGACGTGCTGTTCGAGCTCGCGCGGTCCGACGACCGGTGGCATCGCCGCACCGCGATCACCGCGGCGTTCTGGATCATCCGCGCCGGCGACCTCGACGACCCGCTCGCGCTGTGCGAGATCCTCGCGGACGACCCCGAGCATCTCGTGCAGACGAACGTCGGCGTCGCGCTGCGCGAGATCGGGCGAGTGGATGCCGCGCGCCTGCGCGCGTTCCTCGACCGGCGCGGCGACGACCTCAGCGCCCACGCGCGACGGACGGCGCGCAGCGCCCTGGCGTGAGAGCGTGCTGTCGATGCGCCGGTCGAGGAACGCCGACACCGGCTGGGCCTGATCAGCCTTTCGTCGCGCCGGCAGTGAGGCCCGAGACGACGTAGCGCTGCAGGATGAGGAACAGCACGACGACCGGGATCGCGGCCAGGACGGCGCCCGCCGCGAACACGCCCCAGGGGGCATTGCGCTCGTCGGAGCCCCAGTTGTACAGCCCGATCGCGAGCGTGAACTGCTCCGAGCGCTGCAGCACGACCCGCGCGATGACGAAGTCGCTGTAGGTGCCGATGAACGACAGCAGGCCGACGACGGTCAGGATGGGAGCAACGAGCCGCATGATGATGCGGAAGAAGATCTGCGTGTGCGTCGCACCGTCGATCGTGGCTGCTTCGTCGAGTTCGCGTGGGATGGTGTTGAAGTACCCGTACATCAAGAAGGTGTTCACTCCCAGCGCGCCGCCGAGGTAGACGCAGACCAATCCGAGGTGGGAGTTGAGTCCGAGTGCCGGGAACACATCGGTGATGGCCAGCAGCACCAGGAAGATCGCCACGAATGCGAGCATCTGCGGGAACATCTGCAGCAGCAGCAGTGTCGTCAGACCGGCCCGGCGCCCGCTGAAGCGGAAGCGCGAGAAGGCGTAGGCCGCGGCTGCCCCCATGAGGACGGTGCCGGCCGCGGTCACCGACGACACGAGCAGCGAGTTGCGCATCCACAGTCCGAACGGGCTCGCACGCAGCTCGGCGTAGTTCTCCGGCGAGAGCTGGCGGAACAGCTCGTACGAACCGGTCAGCGTCCCCGCGGGATTGAACGACGCCGAGAGCGCGTACAGCAGCGGGAAGACGCAGATCACGATCATCACGAGTCCGATCACGTGGCGCCAGCCGAGCTCGCTCCACCAGCGCAGCCCCTTCAGGCGCGTGTCATTGCTGATCTCAGAACTCATCTCAGAACTCCTCCAGACGTCGTGCACGGCGGAATCCGACCCACGAGATGATGCCCACCATCACGAAGATCAGAAGCGAGAGCGCGCTCGCGACGCCGTACTGCTTGCTGCCGCTCTCGAACGCGACGGAGTAGACCATCGAGATGAGGATGTCGGTGTGCCCCACGACGTACGGCGTGCCGACGAAGTTGGGACCACCGCCGGTCAGCATGTAGATGAGCGCGAAGTTGTTGAAGTTGAAGGCGAACGAGGAGATCAGCAGCGGCGCCACCGACATCATCACGAAGGGAAGGGTGACGTTTCGGAAGGTCTGCCATCGACCGGCTCCGTCGATGCGTGCGGCATCGATCAGGTCGGTGGGGACGGCCTGCAGCGCGCCGGTGCAGATGAGGAACATGTAGGGGAATCCGAGCCAGAGGTTCACCATGAGGACTGAGAACTTCGCCAGCAGAGGATCGGTGAGCCACGGCACATCGGCGCCGCCGAGCAGCACGACATTGATGTATCCGAATCGGTCGTTGAGCATCCCGGCCCAGACCAGTGCGGAGAGGAACCCCGGGAAGGCGTACGGGAGGATGAAGAGGGACCGATAGATCTTCCGCCCGCGCACGCGCGAATCGTTGAACACCACCGCGAGGAAGATCCCGAGGGCGAAGGTCGTGACGACGGACAGGAACGCGAAGACGAAGGTCCACACGAAGATCTCAGCGAACGGCCCCGCCATCCGCGGATCGGTGATCATCGTGCCGAAGTTCGCGAACCCGACGCCGACGCGCCACCCGGGGGTGAGGACCACTCCGTCGTCGGAGACGAAGTTGCCGGTGTCGCTGACGCGGTAGACGGTCCCGTCCGTGGTGTCGACGAACGTGTCGGTGGCCTCGTCGTACTGGAGGACGGGCACGGCGATGAAACCCGTCGAGGCGTCCTGGGTGCGGAGGGACCCGTCGGCAGGATCGTCGGACATCGGCACCCGCAGGGCGACGATCTCGTCTTGGCGCTGGGCGATGTCGGCGAACGTCAGTGTCTCCCACCCCGGGGATGCCGTGACCCGGCCGTCGTCCACGGTCGCGTTCCGCACCTCGTCGAGCGGCTGCCCGGACGTGCCGAGCAGCGCCGCTCCGTCGTCGACGATCGCGAAGGCGAGCTGGTCGCCCCGTGAGAGCACGGTGAGCGGGTAGGTCGGAGACCCGTCGACGCGGACTTCGTTCTGCTCGGAGATCTGCGCGATCGCGTCCTGTTTGGTCGAGTTGTGACCGTCGCCGTAGTTGGTGAACGCGACGTACCCGGTGAAGCCGATGACGAAGATCTGATACACGAACAGGAAGACGAGGCCCGGAACGAGGTACTTCGCGGCCACGGCGCGGCGCGAGAAGTACGCCCAGTTGACCAGCGCGAGTATGACGACGAGGGAGATGAGGATCGCCCATTGCCCGATCGCCCAGGCCGTCAGCATCCCGTACAGGCCGAGTGCATCGGCCAGTCCGACGAGGATGAGCTTGACGAAGAAGCCCACGCCGAGGGTGCGGCCGCGCTCAGCGCGGGCGGGAGCGGGGGGCGGGTCGGGGAGAGGCGAGGGAGCGGGAGCTGTGGAGGTGGGAAGCGCCATCGGTGGGTCCTTGGTGCATTGCGTATGCGGAGGGAAGGCTGCTTCCACCCGCCTGCCGATCGTTCGGGCAGGCGGGCGGAAGCGTGGCTCAGCCTTCGTCGATGGCGTCCTGGATGTTCTTCACGAGGGCGTCCCATCCTTCGATCGGGTCTACCTGGCCGTCGATGATCTGAGCCTCGGTGGTGCCCCAGAAGCCCCAGACCGCGCTCATCTCGGGGATGGCGGGCATGGGCGCACCCGCGGCCCCGGCGGCGTTGAAGCCGGCGATCACCGGGTCGTCGACCTTCTCCGCTGAGGCGAGCAGCGCCGGGCTGCGCTTGCTGGACTCATAGAGCAGGTCCTGCGCCTCCTCGGTCGTGAGGTAGTTCACCACGAAGTCGTTGGCCACCACCGGGCTCTTGGACTTCGCCGAGATGAAGATGCCCGACACACCGACGAACGGCTGTGCCGGCTCCCCACCCGCGCTGGGGACCGGGAGCACCGTGAAGTCGATGCCGGCCTCCTGCATTCCGGGAATGCCCCACGGCCCGGTGATGATGTAGGGCGACTTCCCGTCGCCGAAGGCCTGCCCGGCCACTGCGCCGTCGACGGCGATGTCGAGCACGCCCTCCGCTCCGAGCTTCGCGAGGTACTTCGCCCAGGCATGCCCTGCCTCGCCGCCCATCGCGAGCTCGGACGTGTACGAGCCGTCGGCGTTCTGCTCGAAGACAGGGGCGCCGAACGAGGTCTGGAGCGGGTACATGTGGTACGGATCGGACTGCTCGCCCTGCTGGATCAGCACCGGGAACTCGGTGTTCGCCGTCTTTCCCTCGGCGATCAGCTCGTCGAACGTCGTCGCGTTGGTCTCGGAGAGCAGGGCGTTGTTGCGGACGAGCGCGACGTTCTCCAGAGCCAGCGGAACACCGTAGTACTTGCCGTCGTAGGCCATCGCGGCGGAGGCGACAGGGGCGAAGTCCTCGACCTTGTCGCCCAGCTCGATGGGCGCGACGACACCGTTCTTCACCCACTCACCCAGGCCGTCGTGGGCCGAGATGATCATGTCGGGGCCCTCGCCGGTGGGAACCTGCGCCACGAAGTCGGGGCCGATGTCGTCCACCGCCTTCTCGACCAGCTCGATCTCGACGCCGGACTTCTCCTGGTACGCGTCGACGAGCGGCTGCATCTCCACGACCCGATTGGGGTCCACCCACAAGGTGAGCTTCTCGTCGGCGCCGCCGTCGCCGCCGTTGCCTCCGCTGGTGTCTTCGCCGGCGCCCGCGCATGCCGCGAGCGTCAGGGCGGCGCTGACGACGCCGATCATCATGATGCTTCGTCGCATCCTCATAGTCCTGTCCTTTCCTTTCCTGCTGTGTCAATCGTGGCGTCCTGGGGACGTTTCCTCCGGGTCCGCGCGCTCACAGGGCGAGCCACGCGGTGGAGTCGGGGGGCAGCAGCGCTCCGTCGAGCGGCACGCTGCTGAGAAGTGTCTGCCGGTGCGCCGGCAGTTCGATCGGCGTGGCGCCGAAGTTGGTGACGCTGAGGGTGCCCGCCCCGCGGGCGAAGGCGATGACCTCGGCGCCGAGGTCGAGCCACTCGACCGACTCGCCGCGCAGGTCGTCGCGATCGCGTCGGATGCGGAGGGCGGTGCGATACAGCGTGAGCATCGAACCGGGATCGTCGGACTGAGCCTCGACCGTGAGCGATCCCCAGTCGTCCGGCTGCGGCAGCCAGGAGCGATCGGGGGTTCCCGTGCCGAAGCCGAAAGGCGCCCGGTGGCCGGACCAGGGAAGCGGGACGCGGCATCCGTCTCTTCCGGGGTCGATCCCCTCGGACCGGAAGTGCATCGGATCCTGCAGTACCTCGACGGGCAGCTCCGCCTCGGGCAGCCCGAGCTCGTCGCCCTGATAGATGTACAGCGCGCCGGGGAGCGCTGCGACCAGCAACGCGGCCGCTCGCGCACGACGAGTGCCCAGCGCGAGGTCGGTCGGGGTTCCGAAGCGCTTGCGGGTGAAGGCGAACCCCGAATCGGCCCGCCCGTAACGGGTGACCGGCCGGGTGATGTCGTGGTTGGACAGGACCCAGGTCGCGGGCGCTCCCACCGGTGCGTGTTCGCGGAGCGTGCGCTGGATGGAGGTCTGCATCGCGACCGCATCCCACGGCTGCGTCATGAAGTCGAAGTTGAACGCCGAGTGCATCTCGTCGGGTCGCAGATATGCGGCGAACCGCTTCGCGTCCTCCAGCCACACCTCGCCGACCAGCACCCGCGGTTCGTCGTACGAGTCGGCGACCTCGCGCCAGGCGCGGTAGATGTCGTGAAGCTCGTCGCGATCCATGTGCGGATGCGCCCCGGGCCGCGCACTGGACAGCGGCGGCAGAGCGGGATCCTTCGCGAGGAAGGCGGCGGAGTCGATGCGGATGCCGGCGACGCCCCGATCGAACCAGAACCGCAGGACGTCCTCGTGCTCGCGCCGCACGTCGGGGTGGCTCCAGTTGAGGTCGGGCTGCTCCGGGGCGAACAGGTGCAGGTACCACTCGCCGGCCGTTCCGTCGGGGTTCGTGGTGCGCGTCCAGGTCGTGCCGGCGAAGCTCGAGACCCAGTCGGTCGGCATCTCGTCGCCGGAGGGCCCACCCCCCGGCCGGAACCAGAACCGTTCGCGTTCCGGCGATCCCGGACCTGCAGCGAGCGCCGCCTGGAACCACGCGTGCTGGTCGGAGACATGGTTGGGCACCACATCGATGATGGTGCGGATGCCGAGCGTCCGCGCCTCTGCGATCAGCTGCTCTGCTTCTTCGAGAGTGCCGAAGACGGGGTCGATTGCGCGGTAGTCCGCGACGTCGTAGCCCCCGTCGGCGAGGGGTGAGACGTACCAGGGGGTGAACCAGATGGCATCCACTCCGAGGTCGCGCAGGTAGCCGAGGCGCCTGCGCACCCCCGCGAGGTCGCCCGTCCCGTCGCCATTGCCGTCGGCGAAGCTGCGGGGATAGATCTGGTAGATGACGGCGTCGCGCCACCATGGATCGGCGACACCGGTGACGGTGTGACCGGCCTGGATGTCGTGGAGCTGATCGGTCATCGCGCGCACTCCACCCCGTCGAGCACGAAGTCCGTCGGCAGGGCGATCTCCTCGGCGTTCGCCGTCCCCCTGATCACGAACGACCGGGCGGCACCGGCCTTCACAGCGGCACCGTCCGGCGTCATCTCGACGCGGCCGCCGTTCTGCGACACGGCGGCCCCGCCCGCGTGGAGCACAGCCTCGCCGCTGCCGGCGTGCCACGACAGCGCTCCGAGGGGGAGCGGTTTCGTGCCGGTGTTGCGGAGCGTGACCCGTGCGGTGAACCCTCCGCCCTTCACGGGCCTCGGCGTCACCTCCACGGTGCACGTCGCGCTCGCCGCGGCCAGCAGGCCGGTGTTGCCGCCCTCGTCGATGAAGGTGCCCCAGAGGTGGTTGCGGCCGTCCGACGGCTGCGTCACTCCCGAGACCCGCACGTCGCCGAACCGGTGTTCGCCGCCTACGCGCGCAGCGACGGCGTACGAGCCCGTGCCCTCGATGGTGACGTCGCGCACCTGCAGGTCGTTCACCCAGTGACTCCCGCTGACGAGGATCCCTTCGTAGCCGGAGTCGATGATCCGCGTCTCGGTGATGACCACCGGGGTGGTGATGTGGCTGGTGTCGGCGAAGACCCAGATGCCGCCGAATGATGTGTTCCAGTTGGGTTCCCAGCCGCCGCTGCGGTGGATGTCGTTTCCGGAGACGACCGTGGTGCCGCTGAACGGAACCGGGTTGAATCGCGTGCTCACGGCGATGCCGGCGGGGGCGGTCAGCGTGTCGGCGATGACCGATCGCTCGATGCGGTTGGAGTCTCCGCCGTAGATCGCCGCCCCGTTGCCGAGGAGGGGCGATTGCACCGTGTTGTGCGTGAACACCCCGCGCGTGACTGCTCCGCCGGCCGACCACATTGCCATCGCGTCGTCGCCGGTGTTCCGCACGCTCGCGTGCTCGACACGGGCATCGCTGACGCGACCGTGCAGGTGCACCCCGTCGGCGAAGGTGTCGCGCACGCGCAGCCCGGTGATGAGGAGGCCGTCGGTGCCGGCATCCACCCACACCCCGGTCTTGGTGTGCGAGATCCAGACGTTCTGCACCAGCGAGCCCTGGCCGAAGTTGCCCTCGACGCCCGAGTCGAACTGAGCGTCGTTGCGGTGGCGCACGTCTCCCGCGACCATCAGGTCGGCGATCGTCACGCCCGTGCCCATCGCGTACAGCCCCCCGTGGTCGTCGCGGCCGGCGAGCTCGGAGTGCCAGGGCCCTGCGCCTCGGATCGACACGTCCGACAGCCGGACGAGTCCCGCGATCACGAAGCGCCCCGCGGGTACCCAGACTCCGGTGCCCGCCTCGCGCGCGGCATCCACAGCCGCCTGGATGGCGGCGGTGTCGTCGGTGCTGTCGCCGGCGGTCGCGCCGTGGCTGCGCACGTCGATGTAGTCGGCGGGCCGTGCGAAGGCCGCGGCGAGCACCTCGGTCTCGACGAGATCGACGGTGTAGGGAAGCGCGCCCGAGGCCGGGGTCTTCACGAGACGCAGCGTGGTGCCGGCCGGGAGCTCTGCGAACGTGGCTCGGCTCTCGTCGAAGAAACGCTGCGCGCCGCCGGTCGACGGGTCGTTGCCGTAGGGGTATCCGCCGTAGACCCACGAGTACGCGCTCGACACGGCGACGTCGGCGATCTTCTGCGTGCCGGCGTAGAGCGCGAGCGTGCCGGACTGCCCGGCGCCGTCGGCGCTGTCGGGGATCGATGCGCGCAGAACGAGCGCGTCGGCGGGCTCGGTCAGCGTCCAGCTGATCGCGTCGTCCGTATCGGCGAGCGTCACCGCCTGCCGTCCGGACGCCTCGGCGGCGAGTTCGCGGAACGTACGGCTCGGCGCCAGGATCTGTCCGTTCGTGAGCCCGTGCTCGGCCTCGTACACCGTGGTGCCGAGCGTCGCACCGCGTTCGGCGGGCGCCTCGCCCCGCTGAAGGCGGACTGCGTCGATCGCGACCTCGCCGTCGACGGCCTCATCGGTGCGCCGAAGCTCGAAGGTGCCCAGCCCGCTGCGCAGCGCCACCGGGACGGCGATCTCGCGCCAGGTCGCCGACGTCGGCAGGGTGATCACGCCGAGGGGGAGTCCGTCGGCTCCGGCGATCAGACGCACCGGCTCGGCGGAGGTGCTGCGGTAGCGCAGGGTGACCCGCTGCGAGCGATCGTCGGTGGCGAACGTGGTGACGACGAGGCGGGAACGTGCGGCCGAGACATCGACTGCCGTCGCTCCGTGGGTGTCGTCGGTCACCGCGCCGTTGGCGCCGAACCCCGCCTCCGCTTCGTACTCGTGGCCCTTCCTCGGTGCGGCCTTGACCGGAAGCACCTCGGTCACGTCGTCCCAGCGCGTGTCGGCACCCGCGCCGGGGACGTCGTCCGGGTCGGTCGCCCCGCCGCCGGGTGTCTCGAGGTCGCCGACCGTCGTGAGCGAGATGGCGTCGACGTTGACGTTGCCCGAGTCGTCGTCGTCGAACCGGAAGGTGATCTGCTGCGGACCCGCCGCCAGTTCGACGACCTCTTGGTGGATGAACCACTGGCTCCAGCCGGCGCCGACCGCGGACGGCAGCACGATCTGGCGATCCTCGTCGCCCACGACCTGCGACAGCGTCATGTCGGACCCGAGGCCGTTCGCATACCGCAGGTTGAGTCCGTACTCGCCCGCTTCGGGCACGTCGACGTCGAAGGTGACGCCGGCCTCGCCCTGGTGGTCGAGCACGAACCCGTCGACGAATCCGGCACCCGAGTAGCCGAGGTGGTTGTCGTTGACGCCGGCACCTCCGAACAGCGTGGCGGCTTCAGCCTCGTACTCGAGCGGCGCGGCGGCGGCAGCGGATGCCGGAACCAGCCCCGCCCCGACGAGCGCCGCGAGTGCCGCAGCGGCGATCACGACGCGGGACCGCGTCGGCGCAGACGTGTGCATGGGTCTCCTTCGACCAATTCCAGGGATACTTTATCGGTAAATCTGATGGAACGTTAGACCACACGTGTCTCGGCCGTCAAGCGCGCCATAGGATGAACGCGGAAGGTGGGCCAGTGACCGTCAAACTCAGCGACATCGCGGACGCGGCCGGCGTCAGCGTGATGACCGTGTCGAACGTCATGAACGGCAAGCGCGCCCGCGTCTCGGAGACGACCATCGCGCGCGTGCAGGAGATCGCCGACCGCCTCGGCTACGTCCCGAACATCCAGGCGCGCAGCCTCAAGGCGTCGCGGTCGCACATCGTCGCTGCGTTCGTGCCGGTGCGCGAGGAATCCAGCCTGCTCATGAGCCCGCACACCGTCGCTGTGATCGGCGGCGTGGAGCAGCACCTCCGGCACCGCGGCTACCACGTCCTGCTCCGCGGCATCGAGCATGCGGACGAGATCGCACAGACCATCCGGGGGTGGTCGCTCGACGGAGCGATCCTGGTCGAGTTCACGGATGCCGAGATCGACCGGATCGGCATCGACGGCGTCCCACTGGTAGCGCTCGACAGCTACTCCGCGAATCCGCGCACGATCGGCGTGCGCACCGACGACCACCGCGGCGGCTGGGTCGCCGGCGCGCGCCTGGCCGAGGCGGCGCACCGCCACGTGCTCTTCGCGGGTCCTCCGTACGAGGGCATGGGGGTGGTCGGGCAGCGCTTCGAGGGCTTCCGATCGGCCTGCGTGGCGGCCGGCATCGACGCGGGCTCGATCGAGGTCGAGCAGGTGCTGACCTCGTTCGAGGATGGGCGCGAGCTCGGCCTGCGTCTGCGCCGTGACCACCCCGCGGTCACGGCGGTCTTCGCGACCGCCGACGTGCTCGCGATCGGCATCATGGCCGGTCTGGTCGAGTCCGGCGCCTCGGTTCCCGGCGACGTCTCGATCATCGGCTTCGACGACTTCGAGATGAGCGCTTACACGTCGCCGGGGCTCACGACGGTCGCGCAGGACATGCCTTCCAAGGTGGCTGAGACCGCTCGCATCATCCTCGACGAGATCGAGGGCCGCGAGGGCCCGCGGGTGCCGGTGTCGTTCGGCATCGAACTGGTCGAGCGCGGGACCGTCGCCCCGCCCCGCGCCGACTGACGCGCCTCACTCGACTGGCCCGTGGAATCCGCCTCTTCCGCTTCACCGATGCGATCGGTATGGTGTAACGCTAAATCAGCGCGCGGCCACCGACGGCCGTCTCCCGAGCGCCGAATTCGATCGGAGTCGAAGATGACCATCCTGTCCAGATTGAGCCGGCGCACCCTTGCGCTGCTGACGTCCGTCGCTGTGCTGGGGGCCCTGCTCGTCGCGCTCGGTGCCGCTCCCGCGCACGCCGCGACCACCCGCCACGAGGCTGAGAGTGCGACCCTCACCGGGGGAGCCGTGCTCGCCACCGATCACATCGGGTACAGCGGAACCGCGTTCGTCGGCGGCTACACGGACGCCAACAAGGGAACCGCCGCTACGAGCTTCACCGTCTCGACGTCCACCGCTGGAACCCACACGCTGGGCCTGCTGTACGCCAACGGAACGGGGTCGCCGAAGACCTTGACGCTGGTCGTCGACGGGGTCTCGCAGCAGATCACGCTGGGCGCGACGACGAACTGGGACACCTGGGCGACCCACGGTGTCGGCGTGACCCTGTCAGCCGGGGCGCACACGATCGTGTACCGGTTCGGCGCCGCGGACTCGGGCAACGTCAACCTCGACGCGCTCGATGTCAGCACACCGACGAGCGGCAGCGGGTACGGACCCGGCCCCGTCTTCGAGGCTGAGACCGCGACGCTGTCCGGAGGAGCCGTCGTCGCCGACGATCACAGCGGCTACAGCGGCACCGGATTCGTGGGGGGTTACACCGACGGCAACAAGGGCAACGCGACCACGACCTTCAAGGTGCAGGTTGCGGCCGCCGGGTCGAAGACTCTCACCTTCCGCTACGCCAACGGCACCGGCGCGGCCAAGACGCTCACGCTTCTCGTGGGCGGGGTGTCGCAGGGTCAGCTGACGCTGCCGGCGACCGCGAGCTGGTCCTCATGGGGGACTGCGGTGTCGACCGTCACCCTCGCCGCGGGCGACCACGACATCGCGCTCACGTTCGGTGCCGGCGACTCGGGCAACGTCAACCTCGACCGGCTCGAGGTTGCGGCGAACGTCGCACCCGAGCCCGCCGGACCGGGTGAGGCCGAGCTCGCGTACTTCTCGGGCGGTGCCTCGATCGCGAACGCCACGACCGGATTCGCCGGCACGGGATACGTTCAAGGCTTCACCGCCACGGGAGCCCGCATGATCCGCACGCTCGCCATGCCTGCGGCGACGTCGGCGACCGTGACGATCCGCTTCCAGGCCTCCACCGCACGTACGCTCGACCTGCTGGTCAATGCCCGTAAGGCGGGCACAGTCACCCTCGCTGCCGGCAGCGGCTGGCGCACGGTCACGGCGAGCGTCCCGGTGCGCGCCGGCGTCAACACCGTGGGCGTCCGTGCCGGCGCGCCCGGTACGGATGTGCTGATCGACAGCATCGTGCTGTCGGGCGAGGGGTCGCTCGCCACACGAGGCGCGACCACGCCCTACCGCGAGTACGAGGCCGAGGCGGGCTCGACGAACGGCTCGGTGCTCGCGGCATCCCGCACCTACCGCACTGTGCAGGCCGAGTCGAGCGGCCGACGTGCTGTTCGACTGGATGCCGCGGGGGAGCAGGTGAGCATCACGCTCACGGCGCCCGCGAACGGCCTGTCGATCAGGTACTCGCTGCCTGACAACGCGGAGGGAACCGGCCGGACCGCCCCGATCGGCGTGTACGCGAACGGCACCAAGGTCACCGACCTGACGCTGTCGTCCAAGCACGCGTGGGTCTACGGCGCGTATCCGTTCGACAACGTCGTGAGCGGGGGACTGGCGCACCGCTTCTACGACGAGACGCGCGTGACGATCCCGGCCCAGGCTGCGGGTGCGGTGATCACTCTGCAGATCGACTCCGCGGTGGTGCCGTACATCGACATCGACCTGGTCGAGGCGGAGTCGATCCCGGCCGCGCTGACCGCGCCTGTCGGTGCCGTGTCCATCACGTCGCACGGCGCCACCTCCGGCGGCGGTGACGACACTGCCGCGATCAATGCTGCTGTGGCGGCGGCGAAGGCCGCCGGGGTTCCGGTGTGGATTCCGTCGGGCTCGTTCGACGTCAGCACGGCGATCCAGGTGTCCGATGTCACGGTCCTCGGAGCAGGACCCTGGTATTCGACGCTCGTCGGGGCAGGCAACGCCGGCGGCTTCTACGGCACGGGCGGCGGCGTCACCATCGCCGATCTGTCGATCCAGGGCGGCGCGACGCAGCGCGAGGATTCCGCCGGCCAGGCAGCCATCGAGGGCGACTTCGCCAGCGAGACGCTGGTGCAGAACGTGTCGATCCAGCACACGAAGGTCGCCCTGTGGGTGCGTCCTGGCTCAAGGGATGTGCTGGCTGTCGGTCTGCGCGTGCGCGACACGTATGCGGACGGCGTGAACTTCCGCGACGGCGTGCGCAACTCGCAGGTGATCCAGTCCACCTTCCGCAACACCGGAGACGACGGACTGGCGATGTGGTCGGACGGAAGCGCCGTGCAAGACAGCGTCTTCGCCTTCAACACCGTCCAGGCGCCCGCGCTGTCGAACGGCCTCGCGATCTATGGCGGAGGCGGGGGCAACCGGATCGAAGACAACCTCGTCGCCGACACCGTCGAAGCAGCCGCAGGGATCGCGGTGAGCACGCGGTTCGGAGTGCCGTTCACCGGGACCACGACCGTACAGCGCAACACGCTCACCCGCACGGGCAGCAAGGAGACGAACTGGCCCTCCGACCTGGGTGCGCTGTGGATCTACGCCGACGTGCATGCGATCGATGCACCCGTCGTCATCCGCGACGTCAGCATCGTCGACAGCACCTACGCAGGCGTCCTCATCTCGTGGCAGAAGTCGATCCAGCAGGTGTCCTTCTCCAACGTGAGCATCACCGGATCGGGCACGTACGGAATCGAGACGCACGCGAGCGGCAGTGCATCGTTCACGAACACCACCGTCACAGGATCCGGCACCGCCGGTCTGCTCAATGACGGCGGATTCGTGATCAACAGAGGCAGCGGCAACTCGGGCTTCTGAGTGGGATGCCGGGTCCGGACGGTGCCGTCGGCCGTCCGGGCCCCGTCCTGTGCCCGTGGAGCGACGGCAGCAGACCCGACTGGAAAGGACGGAACCCCCGTGTTCCCTGTAGTTGCCGGGAACACGGGGGTTCCTCTCGAGTGGGCCCCGTGGGGCTCGAACCCACGACCCGCGGATTAAAAGTCCGATGCTCTACCGACTGAGCTAGAGGCCCTCAGCCTCCCAGCCTACTTGGCACGAGGCATCCGCCGACCCCGCCTCTCGGTGTCAGCGGTCGTTGCCCTTACCCTTGCCCTTGCCGTTCCCATTGTTGTTGCCCGGGCCGCTGTTGCTGTTGCCGTTGCCGCCGGTGCTGCCCGACCCGCTGTTGTCGCCGGCGCCGTCGTCCTCGGCGGGCGCGGGCTCCTCCTCGGTGGGCGCGATGCTCGGGGCCACGCTCGGCTCGACCGACGGCTCCACAACACTGGGGGAGATCGGAGCGGGGGTCGGCGTTCCGGCGAGCGATAGCGACCAGGCGGTCACGGCGATCACCGCAGCGAGCGCGATCGCGCCGATCACGGCGCCGATGACCAGACGCCGCCGACGGCGGCTCTGAGCCGGTCGCGCCTGCGCGCGCCGCGTCGGCAGCGGGGGTGGAGGGAGCGGGGGCGCCGCGGCGACCGCATCCGCAGCCTCCGTCGCCGCCAGGGCGACGGTCTTGACGTCGGCGCTCACCGGCGCGGGCAGCACGGCCGTCGGACGCGTCTCGACGACCGCCGGCGACGTCACGGCGACCGGCGCCGTTGCGGTCGGCTCGCTCGTCGCGACCCCCGCGCTGTCGCCTTTGGCGAGCCGCGCGGCCGTGACGGCGACCTCGAGCGCGGTCGGCCGGTCGTCGGGACGGATCGTCGTCATGCCGCGGAGAAGGCCCTGCCAGGCCGGGTGAAGCGTATCGGGGATGGGAGGAGGCGCAGCGAGGCGGGCCATCACCGTGCCGATGCCCTCCGCCTCGGCGAAGGGACGGGTGCCGGTGAGCGCCTCGATCAGCATGATCCCCAGGGCGTAGACATCGGCTGGCGGCGCGGGGGTCTCGCCGCGAGCCTGCTCGGGGGCGATGTAGGCGACGGTGCCCACGGCCATGCCCGGCGTCGTCATCCGCGGGGAGTCGAGCAGGTAGGCGATCCCGAAGTCGGCGAGCTTGGCGCGCCACTGGTGCCCAGGGAGCAGTGAGCGCCACAGGAGCACGTTCGACGGCTTGATGTCGCGATGGACGACGCCGGCGGAGTGGGCGATGTGGAGCCCCTCCGCGATGTCCACCGTGATCGACGCCATGAGCGCGGGGTCGACAGGACCCCTCCCGATGAGGTCCCGCAGCGTCTCGCCCTCGACGTACTCCATGACCAGGTAGCTCGAATCGTCGGCCGAGACGTGGGCGTCGAACAGCGTCACCAGGGAGTGATGGTTGAGCGAGGCCAGCAGCGTCGTCTCCGACAGCGCCCGCTCGATGGACCCGACCTCGTCGATCGGTCCGCGCAGCACCTTGATGGCGACGGTGCGCTGCAGCGCGGCATCCTCCGCACGATAGACGCGCGCCATGCCGCCCTCGCCGATGCGCTCCATCAGCCGATAGCGGCCGTCCAGGATCTCGCCCGTCGAGACCTCGCCGGCTTCACGCAGGTCAGTCATGGTCCTCCCGCGCGGACGTCGCACCCCTCCGGCACGCCCCGCACGAGAGACAAACTAGGGGCATCGCCTGACGGCGACATGCCCCTTGACGCGGGGCGCCCTTCAGTGCATGCCTCCGAACGCGACGAAGCCGCCGGTGACCTCGCAGCACCGGCGGCACGCCGCCCCCCGGATCGCCGGCCGAAGCCGGCGCTGGGTCACTGAGCCGGAGGCATCAGGACCGCGTCGATGAGGTACACGGTGGCATTTGCCGTCTGGACCCCGCCGCAGATCACGTTGGCGCCGTTGACCATGAGCTCGTCGCCGCTGCCGGTCACCTCGACGTCGGCACCCTGCACGGTCGCTTGCGTGCCGACGATGTCGGCCGGCGCGACCTGGCCGGGAACGACGTGGTAGGTGAGGATCGACGTGAGGGTCTCACTGTCGGTCTTCAGCGCTTCGATGGTCGCCGGGTCGATCGCCGCGAACGCCTCGTCGACCGGTGCGAACACCGTGAACTCGTCCCCGTTGAGGGTGTCGACGAGGTCGACGTCGGGGTTCAGCTGACCGCTGACCGCCGCGACCAGTGTCGTGAGCAGCGGGTTGTTCGACGCGGCCGTGGCCACGGGATCGGCGGCCATGCCCTCGACCGAGCCGGCGCCGTCCGGGACGGCCTCGGCGTAGGCGGCACAGCCGGGGCCGACGAGGTTGGCGGCCGGGTCCATCTCCATGGGCTCCTCGGTCTCCTCCATCGCGGGCGTCGAGGGCTCGTCCGAGGGCTCGGCGGTGGAGCCGCCCATGGAACAGGCCGACAGCGCGAACGTGGCGGCGAGCGCGAGGGCCAGACCTGCCGAGACGCGCTTCCTGGTGATGCGAGACATGACTTCCTCCTCTGTGAGGTCCGTGTGGACCGTGATCTGCAGGTCCCCGGTTGGGGAGCGTGCCGCCGGAGCGGCTACACGGGCACTTCGGAGGACCCCGCCGAAACGGATTGGAAGAAATCCGAGTCGGATGCCGCACCCCTCCGATCCGAGGCATCCGCTGCGCTCGCTCGGCCGGCGCAATCCGAAGCGGTCCGCGATGCGAACAACACAGCGGGCGGCCCTCGCGGTGCGCACGGGGGGAGTAGGGCATGCTGGTGGACATGGTGATCGACGGGATCGACGTGCCGGAGGACGGCGCCGAACCCATCGACCATGCCGGCGAGCTGATCCAGCGCGTCGCGCGCGGCGACCAGGGCGCGTTCGCCCGGCTCTACGACATGCTCTCGCCGCGAGTGTTCGGTCTCATCCTGCGGGTGCTGGTCGACCGCTCCCAGAGCGAAGAGGTGCTCCAGGAGGTGTTCCTCGAGGTGTGGCAATCCGCATCGAGGTTCGCTCCGAACAGAGGGCAGGGAAGGTCGTGGATCTTCACGATCGCGCATCGTCGGGCCGTCGACCGCGTGCGGTCGTCGCAGTCGAGCACGGATCGGGATGTCCGCGCCGGCTTCCGAGACCTGGACGTCGCACATGACGGTGTGGCCGAGCAGGTCGAGCTGCGCATCGAGGGGGAGAAGGTGGCGGCGGCGCTGTCGAGCCTCCCCGAGGTGCAGAAGGAAGCGCTGACCCTCGCCTATTACGGCGGTTACAGTCAGAGCGAGATCGCGGCGCTCGTGGGCGCGCCGCTCGGAACGGTCAAGACCAGGATGCGGGACGGCCTGTCCCGGCTGAGAGCAGAGATGGGGGTGACCGCGTGATGGACGAACAGGAGTTCGCCGAACTGTCCGCCGGCTTCGTGCTCAATGCGCTGTCGCCCGCCGACAGGCAGGCCTTCGATGCCGCGCGCGCCCTGCACCCCGAGTGGGAGCACTGGATCACCGCGGATGCCGATACCGCCGTCGCACTCGCCGACGCCGTCCCCGACTCGCTGCCGCCGCTGACCCTGCGCTCGACGCTGCTCTCGCGCATCGCGACGATGCCGCAGCTGCCGGACGCCGACGCGGCCGAAGCAGCGGCGGCAGACCCCGTCGCGACCCGGCCCGAGGCATCCGTCTCCGCCGACGACCCCTCGTTCGTCGAACCCGCACCGACGACGTCCACCATCCAGGCCATCTCGCGACGCAACTGGACGCGCGGCCTCCTGACGCTCGCCGCGTCGATGGTGATCCTCGTCGTGCTCGGATTCGGCGCCGTCAGCATCAACCAGTACGTCAACAGGCCGCCGGCTGTCGCGGCGCTCGCCGAGATCGAGGCCGCGCCCGACTCCGAGTCGGCCACCACCGAGCTCGACGACGGCGGCACCGCCACCGCGCACTGGTCGGCATCGGTCGGCAAGGCCGTGCTCGTCTCCGACGGACTGCCCGAGATCGCCGACGACCAGAGCTACGAGCTGTGGTTCGTCCGAGACGGGGCCGCGGTGTCGGCCGGCACCTTCGAGCCCGCGGGCGATGACGCGGTGACCGCGCTCCTCGACGGGGCGATGGAGCCCGGCGACACGATCGCCGTGACCGTCGAGCCGCAGGGCGGATCCCCGACGGGCGAGCCGTCGTCGGAGCCCATCGTCACCATCCCCACCGCGTGATCGGCGGCGATCGCGCCGAGTCGGACGATCCCGGTACCGTGAAGGGGTGGCCGCCGCTCCGCAGACCCCGCAGACCCTCGCGCACCTCCGCCGTGCCCGCGACCTGATGGACCGCGACTACGCCGAGCCGCTCGACGTGCCCACGATGGCGGCGAAGGCGCTCATGTCGCCCGCGCACTTCTCACGCGAGTTCAAGGCGGCCTACGGCGAGACGCCCTACTCGTACCTCATGACGCGCCGCATCGAGCGGGCGATGGCGCTGCTGCGGTCGGGCACGTCGGTGACGGATGCCTGCACCGCCGTCGGTGCGACCTCGCTCGGTTCGTTCAGCTCGACGTTCACCGAGATCGTCGGCGAGACGCCGAGCGCGTACCGCAGCCGCCCGCACGACGCCGCGGAGGTCATGCCGCTGTGCGTCGCGAAGATCCTCACGCGTCCGACGCGCTACGCCTGACCGGCGCCGACGACCGAGCAGGATCGGAGAAGCGCGGCGCGTCCGGCCTGTTCTAGCGTGGCATCCATGACCACCACCGCACTCGCATACTGCCCCATCACCGTCGACGACGTGGAAGCAGCGATCCCGTTCTACCGAGACGGGCTCGGACTCGAGATCGTCAACGACGTCTCCTATGACGGCAACCGCTGGTTGAGCTTCGGCTTCTCGGGCCAGGAGGGACTCGCCGTCGTCCTCTCCGACCCGGCGGCCGGCCGCTCGCCCGAGGACGCCGATGCGCTGCAGCGGCTCGTCGTCAAGGGCTCGGGTCCCGGTCCGTATGTCTTCACCACCAGCGACATCGACGCGACCTTCGAGCGACTGCGCGCCTCGGGCGCCGAGGTGCTGCAGGAGCCGATCGAGCAGTCTTGGGGACCGCGCGACTGCGCCTTCCGCGACCCCGCGGGCAACCACATCCGCATCAACCAGGCCTGACCCAGAACGCCGTCTGCTCATGTGCCTGCCCTGGGAAGCCGCTGCGCGCCTCGCTGCGGCAGAGGCCGCGGCCGACGCGGCCGAGCGAGCGGATGCCCGTCACATCGCCGTGCGAAGCCATCCGGTCGTCTCCAACCGGCCTCCGGTCGAGCCGCTGCCGGTACCCTGGACCGGGTGAGCGACGAGTCCAGGGACTTCCACAAGCCCGTCAAGCGCCCCGCCGAGCTCTTCGATCGGCGGTTCGCCGCCGAAGACCCCGCGGAGGTCTCGCGGGTCGCGCATTCGACTGCGCACGCCCTCCTCGCACGCGTGCGCGAAGACCCCGACGGGCAGGTCGTCGACCGGCTTGTCGCGTTCACCGACGCGCACGGCATCGACGACATCGCCGAGCTGTGGTCGCGATCGCCGGCGAAGTCGCTGCCGGGGGCGCTCTGGCGCCTCTACCTGCTGCAGCTCATGATCCACGACGACGCGCGCACAGCCGCACTGCTGTACGAGCGAGGCCGCGCAGAGCTCGCCTCGGCGGACGTCGTCGTCGCGGGTGCGCCGTCGCCGGCCGGCCCGGACGAGCTGGTGGCCCTCATCGACCAGATCCTGCGAGGTCTCTTCGAGGGCGACTTCGCGGTCGCACTCGACCGGGCCGCGGCGTTCTGCCGGGTGCAGGCGTCGGGAGCGACCCACCTCGCCGACGACTACGACCGGACCGAGCCCGACCGAGCCTCGACCTTCACCACACGCGCACTGCGACTTTCGGACTACGCGGTCGACCTCGCCGCCTGCGCGGCCCTGTGGCGGCGCGAGGCGCTCACCTGAGGCCTCCGGGACGTAAGTGCCGGGCCGCAGAACGCCTCTCGGCGCGAGGCCGCTCGCGGCGGCAGAAGATGGAGCCCGGGGTTACTGCGGCCCGGCCGATCCAGTGTAACCGAGGCGACGTCTTCGGCATTCCCGACACCGTAGGCTCGGGGGCATGGCCTGGCGTTTCGCGCTCGTGATCGACCCCGCGGCATCCGACGATCCCCGCACCGACTTCGCGGAGACGTTCCGCGTCATCGACGCGTCCGCGCCCGCGCTCAGCGTGGGCGAGCTCAGCACCCAGCGCGGCGACGGCATCTTCGAGTCCGTCGGCGTCGTCGACGGACACGCGCAGGAGCTCATCGCCCACCTCGACCGGCTCGCGCACTCGGCGGCGCTGTGCGATCTGCCGGTGCCGCATCGCGAGCAGTGGCGCCAGGCCGTCGAGGTCGCTGCGGCGCACTGCCCGGCGGACGGCGAGGGAGTGATCAAGCTGGTGCTCAGCCGCGGCATCGAGCACGGCCCCACGCCGACGGCCTGGGTGACGGCGGCGGCTGCCGCCGACAACAGCGGTGTGCGCGAGCACGGCATCCGCGTGGTGACGCTCGACCGCGGATACGCGATCGACACGCCGGCGCGAGCCCCGTGGCTGCTCCTCGGCGCCAAGACGCTGTCGTACGCCGTCAACATGGCCGCGATCCGCGAGGCCAAGCGTCGCGGCGCCGATGACGCGATCTTCGTCTCGTCCGACGGCTTCGTGCTCGAAGCGCCGACCGCATCGCTCGTCCTGCGCCAGGGCGATCGCTTCGTCACCCCCGCCCCCAACGGCGGCATCCTCCACGGCACCACGCAGCTGAGCCTGTTCGAGCACCTCGCCGACCTCGGGCACGAGACGGCGTACGAGACGATCCCGGTGAGCGCGCTGGCGACGGCGGATGCCGCGTGGCTGCTGTCCAGCGTGCGACTGGCCGTGCCCGTGACCGCGATCGACGGCGCCGAGCTGCCGGTCGACGGCGAGCTGACGGCGTCCTTCAACCGGTACCTGCTGAGCCCGCGCGCCTGATCAGCGCGTCACCCCCGACAGCTCGCGCCGGGCGCGCGAGAGCATCCCGCGCATCAGCAGGGCGAGCGAGAGGCGCAGCGGCAGCGACCAGAGGCGTCCTCCGCGCCCCTTGAACCGCATCGCGGTGACCACGCGGACGAGGGCGCGCTCCTCGTCCACTCCGATGCCGACGCGGACGTCGACGCCGCGCGCGTCGACGGCGACGAGTGCCTCCTCACCCTCGACGCGACGCACCGCGAACGTCTCGCAGCGCGGTGCACGTCTACCGAGGAGGGACCGCAGCGCCAGCACGCCGGCGAGCCAACGGGGCAGCGCCGAGCTCGAGAACAGATTGCGCGCCCACGCCGCAGGGTCGGCGGTGGCATGGGCGGGGAGGACATCGAGCCAGACCTGCGTGTAGTCGGGGTCGACGATGTCTGCGAGTGCGAGCGACCAGAAGCCCGGCTGTCTCATCGGATCTCCACTTCGACGGGTCCCCAGCGAACCCATCACATACGCACCCGTATGGATGCGTGAGCGAGACTATACGGTACGGTACGGACATGGCAAGGCTGACCCGCGACGACTGGATCTCCGCCGCCTACGAGTGCTTCAGCGCCGACGGGATCACCGCCGTCGCCGTCGAGCCCGTTGCTCGCTCCGTCGGCGCCACCAAAGGCTCGTTCTACTGGCACTTCACCGATCGCCGGGCGCTCGTGGACGCGGTGCTCAAGCGGTGGAGCGACCTCGAGACCGAGCGCCTGATCGCGCAGGTGGAGAGGATCGAGCCGCCCCAGGCGCGGCTCGCCGGACTCCTCGAGCTCATCGCGCACCGCACCGGCGAGCGGTCGGGAGAGCGCACGCTCTACGCCGACGCCACGAGCGAACCGGTGCGCTCCATGGTGGCGGCGGTCACCGAGCGGCGCGTGTCGTACCTCGCGTCGCTGCTCGTCGCAGCAGGGGTCGGCCCGGACGAAGCGCGGCGCCGCGCGGTGGTCATCGTGTCCGCCGTCATCGGCTACCAGCAGCTCGTCTCGAGCGGGTGGGATGCCGCAGCCGACCCGCGCACGCTGGTCGAGACACTCCGCGGACTCGCCGCCGGGAACGACGAAGGCCGCCGCCCCTGAGGGCGACGGCCTTCGTGAACGGCAGGATCAGCCGAAGCGTCCGGAGACGTAGTCCTCGGTGGCCTGGACGGACGGCGTGGTGAAGATCGACTTGGTCTCGTCGTACTCGATGAGCTTGCCGGGCTTGCCGGTGCCGGCGATGTTGAAGAACGCCGTCTTGTCACTCACGCGAGATGCCTGCTGCATGTTGTGGGTGACGATGACGACCGTGTAGTCGTTCTTCAGTTCGCCGATGAGCTCCTCGATCGCGTACGTCGAGATCGGGTCGAGGGCGGAGCACGGCTCGTCCATGAGGATGACCTCGGGCGACACGGCGATCGCGCGGGCGATGCACAGTCGCTGCTGCTGACCGCCCGAAAGGCCCGAGCCGGGCTTGTCGAGGCGGTCCTTGACCTCGTTCCACAGGTTGGCGCCCTTGAGCGACTTCTCGACGAGGGCGTCGGCGTCGGACTTGGAGATGCGCTTGTTGTTGAGCTTGACGCCCGCCAGCACGTTCTCCTTGATCGACATCGTCGGGAACGGGTTGGGGCGCTGGAAGACCATGCCCACCTGGCGGCGCACGAGCACCGGGTCGACGTTGGCGCCGTAGAGGTCGTCGCCGTCGAGCAGGACCTCGCCTTCGACGCGCGCGCCGGGGATGACCTCGTGCATGCGGTTGAGCGTGCGCAGGAAGGTGGACTTGCCGCAGCCCGACGGGCCGATGAACGCCGTCACGCTGCGCGGCTCGATCTCGAGCGAGACGCCCTCGACGGCCAGGAAGTCGCCGTAGTAGACGTTGAGATCGTTGACTTCGATGCTCTTGGACACGATTCCTCTGATTTCGATTCGGGAAGAAGGGCGGCGCGTCAGCGGCCGAGCTTGGGGGAGAAGATCTTCGCGACGAGGCGCGCGATCAGGTTGAGCGCCATGACGATCACGATCAGGATGAGCGCACCCGCCCACGCGCGATCGTGGTACGCCTGAACCGGGATGCCCGCGTTCATGTACTGCGTGTACACGAAGACCGGCAGTGTCATCATGCGCCCATCGAACAGGTTGTAGTTCATCGAGGTCGCCACGCCGGCGGTGAGCAGCAGCGGGGCCGTCTCGCCGATGACGCGCGAGATCGAGAGCATGACGCCCGTGGTGATGCCGGCGATCGACGTCGGAAGCACGACCTTGGAGATGGTCAGCCACTTCGGCACGCCGAGCGCGTACGACGCCTCGCGCAGCTCGTTGGGGACGAGCCGCAGCATCTCCTCGCTCGAACGCACGACGACAGGGATCATCAGCACGGAGAGCGCGATCGACCCCATGATGCCCATGCGGATGCCGGGGCCGAAGAACAGCGCGAACAGGGCATAGGCGAAGAGACCGGCGACGATCGACGGGATGCCCGTCATGACGTCGACCAGGAAGGTGATCCCGTTGGCCAGCCGCTTGCCGGCGCCGTACTCGACGAGGTAGATCGCGGTGAAGATGCCGATGGGGATGGAGATGACGGCGGCCGCGAGGGTGATGAGCAGGGTGCCGATGATGGCGTGCAGCGCGCCGCCGCCCTCGCCGACCACGTTGCGCATCGAGCTCGTGAAGAATTCGGCGTTGATGCCGGCGATGCCGTTGACGAGGACCGTCCATGCCACCGATACGAGCGGGACCATGGCGATCGCGAAGGCGACCGTGACGACGCCGGTGACGAGGCGGTCGATGCCCTTGCGCCGCCCCTCGACCATCGAGGAGATCCCGGTGATCAGGAGCAGGTAGAGCAGCGCCGTGACGACGCCCCAGCCGGCGAGGTTGAAGCCCTCGCCGGCGGCCATCGCGATGATGCCGAACACGAGCGCGCTGGAGACGGCGCTCGCGACGAGGGTGCCCCACGGCGCCCACTTCGGCAGGTGGCCGCTGGTGAGGCGCTGGTGCTCACGGACAGTGGGCGGCGGTGGCGCCTGGGTGGGAGCGGTAACGGTGGTCATGTCAGTTGGCTCCCGAGAATTCCTTGCGGCGGCTGACGATCCAGCGGGCGATCGCGTTCACGGCGAAGGTGACGATGAAGAGGATGAGGCCCGTCGCGATCAGCACGTTGATGTTCGTGCCGTACGCCTCGGGGAACGAGAGGGCGATGTTCGCCGGGATCGTGTTCGGGTTCTCGGCGGTGAAGAGCTGGAGGGTGATGACGCCTGTGGCCGAGAGCACCATGGCGACCGCCATCGTCTCGCCGAGGGCGCGACCGAGGCCCAGCATGGAGGCCGAGACGATCCCGCTGCGGCCGAAGGGGAAGACGGCCATCCGGATCATCTCCCAGCGCGTCGCGCCGAGGGCGAGGGCCGCTTCCTCGTGGAGCACAGGGGTCTGCAGGAAGATCTCGCGGCAGATGGCGGTGATGATCGGGACGACCATGACCGCGAGGACGATGGCGGCCGTGAAGATCGTGCGCCCGGTGGCCGAGACCGTGCCGCCGAACAGCGGGAACCAGCCCATGTTGGCGTTGAGCCAGGTGTAGACGGGCTGCACCGCGGGCGCGAGGACGATGATGCCCCACAGGCCGAACACGACGGAGGGGACCGCGGCGAGGAGATCGACGACGTAGCCGAGGCTCTGCGCGAGCCGGCGCGGTGCGTAGTGCGAGATGAAGAGAGCGACCGACACGGCGAGCGGCACGGCCATGAGCAGCGCGAGGAACGAGGCCCACACGGTGCCGAAGGCGAGTGGCCAGACGTAAGCCCAGAAGTTGCTCGTCAGGATCGACGCGGTCTCGTTCGTGGCGGTGAGACCGGGGACCGACTGCACGATGAGGAAGATCGCGACGGCGGCGAGCGTCACGAGGATCATCGAACCCGCGGCCAGCGCGGTGCCCGAGAACCAGCGGTCGCCCGGTCGCTGCTTGACCTTGGCTGCCGGGGCTGCCGGAGCGGTGGTCGTCGTCATGGTGTCCTTCTGGTTCGGGTCGATATCAGGGCGAGACCCGGCCCGGCGCTGAAGCCGGACCGGGTCTCAATGGTCCTACTCCGTGACGATCGTGTCGATCGCCGCGTTGATCTGCTCGCGCAGCGCGTCCGAGATGGGTGCGCTGCCGGCGGCGGCGGCCGCCGCATCCTGACCCTCGGGGCTCGCGACGTACTGCAGGTAGCCCTTGACGAGCGGCGCGTTGGCCGGGTCGGCGTACTCCTGGCACGCGATCATGTAGCTGACGAGCACGATCGGGTACACGCCGGCCTCTTCCGAGGTGCGGTCGAGGCTGATCGCGAGGTCGCCTTCGGAGCGGCCCTCCTCGAACGGGGAGGCATCCACGATGGCGGCTGCGGCCTCGGGCGAGTAGCTGACGAACTCGTCGCCGACCTTGATGGATGCGGTCGACAGGCCCTCTTCAGCGGCGCGCGACGCATCGGCGTAGCCGATGGTGCCGTTGCCGCCGGCGACGGCAGAGACGACGCCCGAGGTGCCCTGGGCGGCCTCGCCGGAGCTCAGCGGCCACACGCCGTCGGGCTCGGAGGTCCACGCGTCGGGCGCGGCCTGGAAGAGGTAGTCGGTGAAGTTCTCGGTCGTGCCCGAGTCGTCGGCGCGGTGCACCGGCGTCACAGCGAGATCGGGAAGCTCGACACCCTCGTTCAGCGCGGCGATCGCCGGGTCGTTCCAGTTGGTGATCGTGCCCGCGAAGAGACCAGCGGTCGTCGCGGCGTCGAGGTTCAGCGTGTCGACGCCCTCGACGTTGAAGATCACGGCGATCGGGGAGATGTAGGTCGGGACCTCGATGATGCCGGAGCCCTCGACGCAGCCGTCGAACGGACCGGCCTCGAGTTCTTCGACGGTGAACGCGCGGTCCGAGCCCGCGAACGGGAAGGCGCCGGCCTGGAAGGACTCACGGCCCGCGCCGGAACCGGCGGGGTCGTAGGTCACGTCGACCTCGGGGTTGGCGGTCTGGAAACCGGCGGTCCATGCGGAGACGGCGACTTCCTGCGCCGAGGACCCGCCACCGGCGATCGCGCCGGAGAGGTCGGAGACGGGCGCCTCGCCGGTCGGGTCGCCCGCGGGCGTCTCGTTCGATGCGCAGCCGGCGAGGGCGAGGGCCGCGATAGCGGCGACAGCGCCCACCTGGGCGATGCGGGAGATCTTCACTGTGTGAATCCTTCACGTGTTCAGGGAAATGAGGCCCGGGGTGGGGGCTTCGGGTGATGGCCCGGTGCAGGGCTCGCACTGAAACGTAGGCGCGGACTCTTAAGAGAGTGCGCTCGGATGGTGAACGGAAGGTGAACGGGATGCCGACATCCATGCGAGCGGATGGACGTCCGTTCACCGGGGCCGCGGCGACCGCTCGCGGTCAGATCTTCGGGGCGTGCGTCTCGATCGCGACGATGCCCGAGCCGGGGTTGTCGACCGAGAGGTGCACGACCGAGAACGCCGCCGGCTCGAGCGCTGAGGCGCTGCCGAGGTACGACCCGCGGAGCGTCCCCGTCGCCAGGGCGATCTCGGTGAGGATCTCCGGCAGCACCGGGCCGTGGCTGCAGAGCACGGCGGGCTTGCGGGCGCGGACGCGCTGTCCGATGACGGTGCGCGCGTCGGAGGCGCCGTCCTCCCACGCGTCCTGACTGATGAGGGTCGACTTGTCGATCTTGCGGCCGAGAGCGGCCGACAGCGGTGCGATCGTCTTCACGCAGCGTGTGGCGGGGCTCGAGATGAGCTTGCGCGCGCCGAAGGCGAGGAGCGGGCCGACGATGGAGTTCGCCTGCCTGCGCCCGCGCGGAGCGAGCGGGCGCGCGGCATCCTTCCCCTCCCACTCGTCGCGGCCGAGCGCCTTGGCGTGACGCAGCGCGATGAGCGGGAAGGTGCGGAGCACTCCCTCGTCGACGAGATGCATGAAGGTCTCGAGTATCTCGACGTCGACGGGGTAGCTGAGGCGCGCGATCGCCTTCTTGGGGGTCACCCACTCGATGGCGGCGATCTCCTTGTTGGGCACGAACGCGGAAGCCCGGATCGCGGCATCCGTCGCCTCGGCCGCCCAGTAGTGCACGATCTTCTGCCGCTTGCTCGGCAGGCGGTAGCGCGAGACGCCTACGGGGACGCCCAGCGAGACCCGGATGCCCGTCTCCTCGAAGATCTCTCGCGCCGCGGTCTCGGCGAGCATCTCTCCGGGATCGACCTTGCCTTTGGGAAGCGTCACGTCGCGGTACTTCGTGCGATGGATCAGCAGCACGTGCAGCTTCTCGTCGACGATGCGCCAGACGACGCCGCCCGCGGCGTAGACGGCCGTTTCGGTCATCGCACCGCGCGTGCCCGCCGGCGGCGCTGCACGTTGGTCATGGTGCGGTCCTGCATGTCGACGAGCGGCCTTCCGTCCGCGTCCTCGTTGTGGCGCACCCATTCGCCGTCCGATCCGAGGTGCCACGACGTGGACGTGTCGCTCATCGCGAGGTCGAAGAAGTCGGCGAGCTCCTTGAGGTGTGCGGGGGCGACGACGCGCACGAGCGCCTCGACGCGCCGGTCGAGGTTGCGGTGCATCATGTCGGCGCTGCCGATGAACACCTGAGGGTCGCCGTCGTTGTGGAAGGAGAAGATGCGGGAGTGCTCGAGGTAGCGGCCCAGGATGCTGCGGACCGTGATGTTCTCGCTCATCCCCTCGACACCGGGCTTGAGCGAGCAGATGCCGCGCACCCACACCTCGACCTTCACGCCGGCCTGGCTGGCCCGGTAGAGCGCGTCGATGATCTGCTCGTCGACCATCGAGTTGACCTTGATCCGCACGTTCGCGGGCTTGCCCGCCAGCGCGTTGCGGCGCTCCTTGTCGATGAGGCGGAGGAGGCCCTTGCGCAGGTGCAGCGGTGCGACGAGCAGCCGCTTGAACTTCTTCTCGATCGCGTAGCCGCTCAGCTCGTTGAACAGGCGGGTGAGGTCGCGGCCGACCTGATCGTCGGCGGTGAACAGCCCGAAGTCCTCGTAGATGCGGCTCGTCTTGGGGTTGTAGTTGCCCGTGCCGACGTGGCTGTAGCTGCGCAGCACACCGCCCTCCTCGCGGATCACGAGCGCGAGCTTGCAGTGGGTCTTCAGTCCGACGAGACCGTAGACGACGTGCACTCCGGCCTTCTCGAGCTTGCGCGCCCACAGGATGTTGTTCGCCTCGTCGAAGCGCGCCTTGATCTCGACGAGCGCGAGCACCTGCTTGCCCGCCTCGGCGGCATCGATCAGCGCCTCGACGATCGGGCTGTCGCCCGACGTGCGGTACAGCGTCTGCTTGATGGCGAGCACGTGCGGATCCTTGGCCGCCTGCTCGAGGAATGCCTGCACGCTCGTGGCGAAGGACTCGTACGGGTGATGCACCAGCACGTCGCCCTTGCGGATGGAAGCGAAGATGTCGGGCCGCTCGTTGTTGTCGCCCGGCTGGAACGCCATCGCCGTCGTCGGCACGTGCGGCTTGAACCGCAGGTCGGGCCGGTCGATGCGCAGATCGAACAGACCTCGCAGGTCGAGCGGGCCGGGGAGGCGGTAGACCTCCTGCTCGGTGATGTCGAGCTCGCGGATCAGCAGGTCGAGGGTGACCTCGTCCATGTCGTCGGTGATCTCCAGGCGGATGGGCGGGCCGAACCGCCGGCGCAGCAGCTCCGCCTCGAGCGCCTGGATCAGGTTCTCCGACTCGTCCTCCTCGATCGCGACGTCCTCGTTCCGCGTGAGGCGGAAGGCGTGGTGGTCGAGCACCTCCATGCCGGGGAAGAGGTCGTCGAGGTGGTTGGAGATGAGGTCTTCGAGCGGCAGGTAGCGGAGGCGTCCCTCAGCCAAGGGCACCTCGACGAAGCGCGGGAGCATCGGCGGCACCTTCAGGCGCGCGAACTCCTGGCGCCCGGTGCGGGCGTTTCGGATGCGGATCGCGAGGTTGAGCGAGAGCCCCGAGATGTAGGGGAACGGGTGCGCCGGGTCGACCGCGAGGGGCATGAGCACCGGGAACACCTGTGCCTGGAAGTAGTCGTACAGCGCCGCGCGCTCGTCGGAGTCGAGCGACTCGTACGACACGACATCGATGCCGGCGTCGGCGAGTGCGGGCTTGACGAGAGTCATCCACCCTTCGGCGTGGCGCAGCTGCAGCCGGTGCGCCTCGGTGGAGATGTCGGCGAGCACCTCGGCGGGTGCGCGGCCCACGTTGGTCGGCACGGCCAGGCCGGTGACGATGCGGCGCTTGAGCCCGGCCACGCGGACCATGAAGAACTCGTCGAGGTTGCTGGCGAAGATCGCGAGGAAGTTGGCCCGCTCGAGAACCGGGATGTTGGGGTCCTCGGCCAGCTCGAGCACGCGCTGGTTGAACGCGAGCCAGCTCAGCTCCCGGTCGAGGTAGCGGTGCTCGGGCAGCTGGGCGTCCAGCTCCTCGTCCAGGTCGAAGTCATCGTCGTCCGCGTCGCCGAGCCCCGCGTCGAGCACCTCGTGTTCGATCATCCCTTCATCATTGCAGGCGCAAGTGACGAGAGTGTGAACGGGATCGCCCCCGAACACGTGGGCGGCGAGGGCTACGCGTCGGTGCGCTCGCGCGGGGAGGGCAGCTGGTCGTCCTCGTACACGTTGAAGCGATAGCCGACGTTTCGCACCGTGCCGATGAGCTGCTCGAGGTCGCCGAGCTTCGCGCGCAGGCGCCGCACGTGCACGTCGACGGTGCGCGTGCCGCCGAAGTAGTCGTAGCCCCACACCTCGCTGAGCAGCTGCTCGCGCGTGAACACACGCGAGGGGTGGGTGGCGAAGAAGTGGAGGAGCTGGAACTCCTTGTAGGTGAGGTCGAGCGGCTTGCCGTGCACCTTCGCCGAGTACGACGACTCGTCGATCGTGATGCCCGACGTCTGGATGCGCGTCGAGACCTGCTCCTTCGTCATCCGCCCGATCGCCAGGCGGATGCGGGCGTCGACCTCGGCGGGACCTGCGGCGACGAGGATGACGTCGTCGACGCCCCAGTCGGTGGAGACGGCCGTGAGACCGCCCTCGGTCACGACGAGCAGGAGGGGGGCGTCGAGGCCGGTGGTGTTGAGGATCTTGCAGAGCGACTTGGCCCCGACGAGGTCCACGCGCGCATCGACGAAGATGACGTCAGCACTCGGCGCGTTGACCAGCTGGGCGGGCTCGGCGGGGATCTGGCGCACGCGGTGGCTCAGCAGCTCGAGAGACGGCAGGACGGGGCCGCCTCCGTGCGTGGAGCTCAGAACCAGGAGCTGTGCCAAAGGATCGCCTTTCCGGCCCGAGGGGACGGGTCGTGATCCCCAGTGTAGGGCGTGGCGGAGAGCCGGTTCCGCGCTACGACATCGGGCGTCCGTGCGGGCCTCCGTGCGCGTTCGGCCGTCGTGGGGAAGAATGGGGCCGTGGTCGTCCCCGAGCTTGCTCCCCGCCGGACCTTCGGCGGCATCATCGCCGTCTGGGTGGTCGCCGCCGTCATCGGCGTGCTGGTCGGCCTGTTCGCAGGCGACGACTGGCGGGCGCAGTGGCTCGCCGTCGGACTGGGCGGATGCCTCATCCTCGCCTTCGCGGTGCAGCTCTGGTCGGGCCGCTCGCAGGGATTCACCGAGCGGGTCGCGGCGAGCGCCCTCGGCGCACTCGTGGTGATGGGCGTCATCAGCCTCGGATTCGGACTCGCCGCCATCGTCCCCGGCTAGCGCCGCCCGCCGCGAGGGCTCGGCGCCCGTCTAGACTGAGCCCATGGATCTCTTCGCGCTCGAGATGTTCTTCGTGGGTCTGCTCGGACTGGCGTCGCTCGCGATCGTCTTCGTGTCCGTGGTCGTTCTCAAGAACCTGTACCGCGGCCAGCGCTGATCGGGCGCGCGATGTTCGATCTGCCGACCGATCTCCCCGCCGATCTCGCGCCGCTGTCGTGGCTCGTCGGCGTGTGGGAGGGCACCGGTGTCATCGACTATGCCGACCACGCGTACAGCGGCGAGTTCAGCCATCGCGTGAGCTTCAGCCATGACGGCGGCGACTACCTGAACTACTCCGCCAGCGCGTGGCTGCACGGAGACGGCGACACCCGCATCCCGCTCGTGTCGGAGATGGGGTACTGGCGGCTCTCGCGTCCGGCCACCGACGCCGACGCCGGACCGGGACTCCTGCCGGCACTCGAGGCCGGACCCGCGCGCACCGCCGACGACGTCGAGCTGCTCCGCAATGCCGAGGGCGGCTTCGACATCGAGGTCGTCCTCGTGCACGCCGACGGCGTCAGCGAGCTCTACCTCGGCCAGATCAAGGGTCCGCGCATCGACATCGCGACCGACGCCGTGGTGCGCCCCGCCGGTGCGAAGACGTACGCCGCGGCCGCCCGCATGTACGGACTCGTCGACGGGCACCTGCTCTGGGCCTGGGACATGGCGGCCCTCGGCGAAGAGCTCGGCGCCCACGCCTCGGCCCGTCTCGCCCGGGCGGAATGATGGCTTCCCTGTTCTCCGCGCTGCCCGGAGCCGTCGTCGACGACGGCGGCCTGCAGCACGTCGGCAATCCCCTCGTCGAGCAGCGGGCGCTCGCCGCGGGCCAGGCCGTGGTGCCGCTCTCCGATCGGGCCGTGCTCGCGGTCCCGGGCGAGGACCGCCTGTCGTGGCTGGATTCGCTCACGTCGCAGGCACTGACGTCGCTCGCGCCCGGTGTGAGCACGGAGCTGCTCGTGCTCGACCCGCAGGGGCACGTCGAGCACGCGGCATCCGTCGTCGACGACGGCGAGACCACCTGGCTGATCGTCGACCGCGCCGATGCCGACGGCCTGCTGGCGTGGCTGCGCAGGATGCGCTTCCGGCTGCGCGTCGACCCGCGCGACGCGAGCGACGAGTACGCGGTCTTCGGCGGCACGGCCGCCGGGCTCGGCCGCGTCGAGGCCGCCCGGCCGGGGGCTGTGCCGCTCGTCTGGACCGACCCGTGGCCGCACATCGCCCCGGGTGGCTGGGGCTATGCCCCCGTCGATCCGCACCCCGGTGCCGGACGCGACTGGGCGGAGGCGCTCGTCACGCGCGACGAGGAGCGTCGGATCGCGGATGCCGCGGCCGGCGGCGACCTCGTGATCGCCGGCCTCGCCGCTGCCGATGCCCTTCGCGTCGCCGCATGGCGCCCCCGCTGGGCAGCGGATGTCGATGAGCGCGTGCTGCCGCATGAGCTCGACTGGCTGCGCACGGCGGTGCACCTGAGCAAGGGCTGCTATCGCGGCCAGGAGACCGTGGCCAAGGTGCACAACCTCGGCCACCCGCCCCGGCGTCTGGTCGCGCTCCAGCTCGACGGCAGCGGCAGCGTCCTCCCCGGGCGCGGCGCCGTCGTCCGCGTCGGCGACGATGCCGTCGGCGCCGTCACCTCGGCCGCGCTCCACTTCGAGGACGGGCCGATCGCACTCGCGATCGTGCGCCGCTCGACGCCGGTGGACGCGACGCTCCTGGTCGACACCGAGGACGGCCCGATCACCGCCGCGCAGGAGGTCATCGTGCCGCCGGAGGCCGGCGCGACGGCGAACGTGCCGCGGCTCACGAGGCTCTCGCGCAGGGCTCCCGCGAAGTGAGTCTGCGCCGGCGGAGCGGAGCGTCCGGGTGACCGGGCCGCCGACCACGACGGCGATCCCCACCGGCTGGCGCACGCGCTTCGATCCGCGACCGGCTCTGGTGCGAGTCCGCGACTCGGGCATCCCGATCGTGCAGATCGTCGTGGCCGCGACCGGCTCCTACGCCTTCGCCCATTACGTGCTCGGGCATCCCGCGCCGCTCCTCGCCGCCACCGTCACCGTCGGGAGCCTCGGGCTGGTGCGCGACGCGCGACCGCGCCGGGTGCTCGAGACGGTGCTCGGGATGCTCGTGGGCATCCTGGTCGCCGAGCTGCTCCTGATCGTGACGGGATCGGGCTGGTGGCAGCTCGCCCTGGCGCTGGGGCTGACGCTCGTCGTCTCCCGCTTCCTCTCGGCGCAGGCGAGCTTCGCGATCGCGGCGGCGATCCAGTCGCTGATCGTCATGGTCATCCCGGCCACGGCCCCGTTCCTGCGGCTGGTCGACGGGATCATCGGCGGCATCGCCGCGCTGCTCGTGACCGCCCTCATCCCGCGCAATCCCCTCCGTGACGCGCTCCGCGAAGGCCGGGCGGTCTTCGCGGCCGTCGACCGTACGTCGGCGGCGCTGGTGCAGGCGCTGCGGCGCGGCGACCGGCTGCGCGCCGAGCGGGGGCTCGAGAAGGCGCGGGCGCTGCAGCCGCTGCTCGACGAGTGGCGGTCGTCGCTCGAGTCCGGCCGGGCGATCGCGAAGATCTCGCCGTTCCTGCGCCGCCAGCGGTTCGACCTCGAGCGGCAGGACCGCATCCGCGAGTCGACGGAGCTGGCGACCCGCAACCTCCGCGTCGTGGCACGTCGCGTCGTCTACCTGTGCGACGACGGCACGGCGAGACCCGTGTCGGCCGATGTGCTGGCCGAGATCGTGCGCGGCGCCGGGTTCGTGTCGGACTCGCTCGACGACATCTCGCTCGAGCCGGCGGCGCGCGCGGCGCTCGTCGCGGTGGCGTCGCGCCTCGACCCCGCCGAGCTGATGCCCGACGCGTCGCTGGGCGACCAGAACCTGGTCGCGGCGATGCGCCCGCTCGTGGTGGACCTGCTCACGGCGACCGGGATGCCACCCGGCGACGCTCGCGCCGCGGTGCCGCGGATCTGACCGCGCCCGGCTCGCAGACGAGTGCGGTCAGGAACCGGGGGCGACGGCATCCCACGGCACGGTGACCTCTCCCAGCCGCCACCGGGAACGGTCGCGCAGCGGCCATCCCGATGACGCCAGCGCTCCGAGCGCGGTGCGCCAGCGCTCCACGGGTCCGAACGGCGACACGCCGGCCGCACGCTCCCACTCGGCGTCGAGGCCCGCCAGTAGGGCGTGGATGCGCTCGCCCGGCACGTTCCGGTGGATGAGCGCCTTGGGGAGCCGCTCCGCGGCGACCGACGGATGCTCCAGCCCCGCGAGTCGCAGCGAGACCGTGAGCGACCGGGGTGCGCCGTCCTCGCCGAGCGCGACCCACGTGGCGATGCGCCCGAGCTCGTCGCACGTGCCTTCCACGAGGAGTCCGCCGGGTGCGAGATGAGACGTCATCGATGCCCACGCCGCCGCGACCTCGTCCTCGTCGTACTGGCGCAGCACGTTGAAGGCCCGGATCACCGCGGGACGGCGACCGCCCGGCACGGGAACCTCGAATCCTCCGAGCGCGAACGAGACGGCGGCATCCGGCGCGAAGGAGGTTCCGCCCTCGCGGACCGCCGCGAGCTGCTCCGTCGCGCGGGCGACCCGTGTCGGATCGATCTCCAACCCGAGCACCTCGACGTCGGGACGGGTCCGGGCGAGCCGGGCGTGCAGCTCGAGTGCGGTGACGCCGCTCGCGCCGTAGCCGAGGTCCACCACCAGCGGATCGTCCGCCCGGCGGAGCGCGGGATGCCGCGCGATCCATCGGTCGATCCGCCGAAGGCGGTTGGTCCCCGTCGTGCCCCGGGTGATCCGCCCGACCCGATGGGACTCACGCCCCCGCTTCGCGGCGGCGTCGGAGGCGCGAGCGGAGCCCATGACCCCATGATGCCAGCCGTCACGAGCCGACGTCGGGGCACCCGGCGCCGATATCATTGGGCGCATGACCGCGCCCTACACGCTGATCCTCCTCCGACACGGCCAGAGCGAGTGGAACAAGACCAACCAGTTCACCGGCTGGGTCGACGTCCGCCTCACCGAGCAGGGCAAGGCCGAGGCCGCGCGCGGCGGCGAGCTGCTCGCCGAGTCCGGCCTCCTCCCCGACGTGCTCCACACCTCCCTCCTCAGTCGCGCCATCCAGACCGCCGACATCGCCCTCGACACCGCCGACCGGCTGTGGATCCCCGTCAAGCGCACGTGGCGCCTCAACGAGCGCCACTACGGGGCGCTGCAGGGCAAGGACAAGGCGCAGACGCTCGAAGAGTTCGGCGAGGAGCAGTTCATGCTGTGGCGCCGCTCGTTCGACGTGCCGCCGCCGCCGCTGCCCGCCGACGACCCGTACAGCCAGGTCGACGATCCGCGCTACGCCGGCATCGACGGCGAGGTGCCCCACACCGAGTCCCTCAAGCTCGTCATCGACCGCATGCTGCCGTACTGGCACAGCGACATCGTCCCCGACCTGAAGTCCGGCAAGACGGTGCTCGTGACGGCGCACGGCAACTCGCTGCGCGGTCTCGTCAAGCACCTCGACGGCATCAGCGACGCCGACATCGCCGAGTTGAACATCCCCACCGGCATCCCGCTCGTGTACCGGCTCGACGAGAACCTCGAGCCGCTCGGACCGGGCGAGTACCTCGACCCCGAGGCCGCGGCCGCCGGCGCCGCCGCAGTCGCCTCGCAGGGCAAGAAGTAGTCCGCTGACCACGACGAGAAGAGCGGATGCCTCCCCGAGGCATCCGCTCTCCTTCGTTCGTGGGCGCTACGACTGCGTGATGATGTCCAGCGCGTCGGTCGACGGCGTCCAGTCGCCCGTCGACAGGTAGGCGACCTTCTTCGCGACCGAGACCGCGTGGTCGGCGAAGCGCTCGTGATAGCGGCTGGCGAGCGTCGCGTCGACGGTCGCCGAGGCCTCACCCTGCCAGCTGTCGCTGAGCACCTTCTCGAAGACCGAGACGTGCAGGTCGTCGATCTCGTCGTCGGCGTTGCGGATGGACTCCGTGACGGCGAGGTCCTGCGTGCGCAGCAGTTCGGTGAGCTGTCGCGCCACCTCGACGTCGAGCTCGCCCATCTTGGTGAACGTGGACTTCAGGCCCTTGGGGATCGCCCTCTCCGGGAAGCGCATGCGCGTGAGCTGGGCGATGTGCTCGGCGATGTCGCCCATGCGCTCCAGCGACGCGCTCATGCGCAGGGCGCTCACCACGATGCGCAGATCGCGCGCGACCGGCTGCTGGCGGGCGAGGATCTCGATCGCGAGCTCGTCGAGCGCGACCGCCTTCTCGTCGATCACGGCGTCCGCCTCGATGACCTCCTCGGCCAGCGCGACGTCGCTGGTGCTGAACGCCCGCGTGGCCTTGTCGATCGCCACCGTCACGAGCTCGGCGATCTCGACGAGACGACCCTGGACGTCCTCGAGCGACTGATGGAAGACTTCGCGCATTCCGACGCACCTTTCCTGATCCGGGCAGGCATCCGCCACCGCGACCCTGGCGATTGTCGCCAGCGAAGGTTAACGGACGGTGCCGCCGCGGTGAATAGTACCCGGCGGTCCTCGCGGACTCCCCGCCCTGGTCGGTCCCCGCCGCTCGCGGCCCTCTACGCTGGTGCCATGGATACGACGCAGCTCGCGCTGCTCGCCCTCCTCACCGGAATCGTCATCGGGGGCTCGATCTCCGCGGTCGTCGCGACCTCGCTGCGTGCGCGGGACCGCGCACGGACGGAGACGTCGCTCGCGATTCCCGAGGGAGTGCGCGAGGTGCTGCACGGGATGGATGACGCGGCCGTCGTCGTCGACGCCTCGTTCACCGTGCTCGCCGCGTCTGCTGCCGCGGGCCCGTTCCACTTCGTCGAGGGCCGGTCGGTGCCCGACGACCAGCTGCGGGGGGTCGCCCGCGCAGCGCGCTCCGAGACCGCTCCCGCCACCGAGACCATGCGCCTGCGACGCGGCGCACCACCCGCCGAGCCGCGCCTGGTCGTCGTGCGGGCCACACGCATCTCGCCGCGGCTCACGCTCCTCGTGCTCCGCGACATCACCGAACGCGAGCGCGTGGAGCAGATGCGCCGCGACTTCGTCGCCAATACGAGTCACGAGCTGAAGACTCCGGTGGGCGCCGTGAGCCTGCTCGCCGAGGCCATCGAGTCCGCCGCCGACGATCCGCCGCAGGTGCGCATCTTCACGGCCCGGCTGACGGCCGAGGCCAACCGGCTCGCCCTGCTCACGTCGCGGATCATGAACCTGTCGCGCCTGCAGGCGTCGGACGAGCTGACCGAGGACCGAGACGTGTCGGTCGACGAGGTCGTCGCCGCGGCCCTCGACGCGCACGCGATCCAGGCGGACTCCGCCGGCGTCGAGGTGGTCAGGGGCGGCAAGCGCGGGCTCTACGTCCGCGGCGACGCCCAAGTGCTCAGCGAGGCCGTCGGCAATCTCATCTCCAACGCCATCGCGTATTCGCCGAAGGGGTCGAGCGTCGGCGTCGGCGTGAAGCTCGTGGAGGGCGTCGTCGAGATCGCCGTCACCGATCGCGGCATCGGCATCGCGGAGGGCGATCAGGACCGCGTGTTCGAGCGCTTCTACCGCGCCGACCCGGCACGCGCGCGCCGCACCGGCGGCAGCGGCCTGGGCCTGTCGATCGTCAAGCACGCCGTGCAGCGTCACGGCGGCGAGGTCCGGCTGTGGTCGCGTCCGGGCCGCGGGTCGACGTTCACGATCCGGCTCCCCGAGATCCCCGCACCCGTCGAGGACCACGCTCCCAAGCGCGGCCGCAAGAAGAAGCGCGCGACGGCGGAAGCCTCCCGACCCATCCCCACGAACGGAGAACCCGTATGACCCGCGTCCTGATCGTGGAGGACGAGCCCGACCTCGCCGACCCGCTGGCCTACCTGCTGCGCCGCGAAGGGTACGAGGTCGAGATCGCCGAAGACGGCCCCGCAGCGCTCGCGGCGTTCCGTGAGCGCGGTGCCGACATCGTCCTGCTCGACCTCATGCTGCCCGGGATGCCGGGGACCGAGGTGTGCCGGCAGATCCGCACCACCTCGACCGTGCCCATCATCATGCTGACCGCCAAGGACTCCGAGGTCGACATCGTCGTGGGGCTCGAGCTCGGAGCCGACGACTATGTCACGAAGCCGTACTCGGCCCGCGAGCTGCTCGCCCGCATGCGCGCCGTGCTGCGCCGCTTCTCGCAGGTCGACTCCGACCTCGACGACCGCGTGCTCGAAGGGGGCCGTGTCGTGCTCGACATCGACCGCCACACGGTCGCGGTCGCAGGGGGCGAGATCAGCATGCCCCTGAAGGAATTCGAGCTCCTCGAGGTGCTCATGCGCAACGCCGGCCGTGTGCTGACCCGCGGGCAGCTCATCGACCGCGTGTGGGGGAGCGACTACTTCGGCGACACGAAGACGCTCGACGTGCACATCAAGCGCATCCGCTCGCGCATCGAGGAGAACCCCAGCGCGCCCGAGATGCTCGTCACCGTGCGGGGGCTCGGGTACCGCTTCGAGGGCTGAGCCGCCTCGGCGCGAAGAAGCCCGCCTCCGCGATGCGCGGGGCGGGCTTCTCGTCGAGGGTCAGGGCACCAGTGGTGCGAGGTACGGCAGCTCGCCGTCGAGGACGGGCACCGACGTGAGCGTGCCGTCGCCGTCACCGGACTGGAAGTAGCCGGGGATGTCGGCGCCGGCCGGGGTGTCGAGGTTCTGGACGAGGATCGGGTCTTCGCCGTCGGCGCCGAGGCTGATCGTCGTGTTCGCCGGCACCCGTACCGTCAGCGGGATCGTGGACGACCCCTCGCCGAGCTCGATGCGCAGGGTGTGGGACTCGTCGGTCTGGTTCACGATGGCGGCGACGAAGTTGCCCTCGGAGCCGTCTTCGTTGGCCACGATGAACGCGTTGCGGACATCGAGCGGGCCGGCGTCGTAGACGTTCACGCCCTCGGCCGCGGAGTACTCGATCGTCGTCGCCTGCGGCGAGATCATGGCGCAACCGGTCGTGCCGAGGGCCAGCGCGGCTCCGACGGCGATCGATGCGATGAGGCGCGAGTTCACAGATCCTCCCAGGACGGATGACGGCTTCCTCAGCATTCTATGGGTTCGCCGTCACCGCCGCAGTGCGCTGTCCCGGGCCCCGGGGCGGAGAACCTTAGCGTATGTCGCCTGTGGTATCCTGGAGGTTGCCGAAAGGACATAACTCCATGCTTTTTGAGGTTGGCGAGACGGTCGTTTACCCCCACCACGGCGCGGCAACGATCATCGAGGTCAAAGACCGGATCATCAAGGGCGAGACCAAGAAGTACCTGAAGCTCAACGTCACGCAGGGAGACCTCATCATCGAGGTCCCCGCTGAGAACGTCGACCTGGTCGGCGTCCGCGACGTGATCGGCAAAGAGGGTCTCGACAAGGTCTTCGAGGTGCTGCGCGCCCCCTTCACGGAGGAGCCGACGAACTGGTCCCGCCGCTACAAGGCGAACCTCGAGAAGCTCGCCTCGGGCGATGTGATCAAGGTGAGCGAGGTCGTGCGCGACCTCTGGCGCCGCGATCAGGACCGCGGGCTCTCGGCCGGTGAGAAGCGGATGCTCGCCAAGGCGAAGCAGATCCTCATCTCGGAGCTCGCGCTCGCAGAGAAGACCGACGAGGAGAAGGCCAGCGTCATCCTCGACGAGGTTCTCGCAAGCTAGATTCATCGGGTGACCATCGCACCCGTACCCCGCGTCGGCATCATCGTCGTTGCGGCAGGCTCCGGCACGCGCCTCGGAGCCGGCGCCCCGAAGGGGTTCGTCGGCATCGACGAGCACACGATCCTGCGCCACGCGCTCGAGCGCGTGTTCGCCGGACCGTACGCGCAGGTCGTGGTCGTGGCCCCTGCGGGCCGCGAGGGCGACGCGCTGAGCGAGGCGCTCGACGCGTCGGGTGACCGCCGCGACGTCGTGACGATCGTCGTCGGCGGTGCGACCCGGCAGGAGTCCGTGCAGGCGGGCCTCTCCGCGCTGTGGGGCGACGTCGAGATCGTTCTCGTGCACGACGCGGCGCGGGCGCTCACCCCTCCCGAAGTCTTCGAGCGGGTCGTGGCCGCGATCGACTCCGGCCGTGCCGGAGTCGTGCCGGTGCTGCCGGTAGTCGACACGATCAAGCGTGTCGACGGCCCGCGGATCGTCGGCGCCGTCGACCGCTCCGAGCTGTCGGCGGCGCAGACTCCGCAGGGCTTCCGGCGAGACGTCCTCGACGCGGCCTACCGCACGGCGACGGGCGAATTCACCGACGACGCCGCACTCGTCGCAGACGCCGGACACGAGATCGAGGCGGTGGAGGGGCATCCGCTCGCCTTCAAGATCACCACCGCGGCAGACCTCGACCGCGCCCGTTCCCTCGTCGCGGAGCGGCCGATCCTGCCCGCCTCCGCAGGGCTCGAGCACCCCGTCGCGATCCCACGGGTCGGGCTCGGCACCGACGTGCACGCCTTCGGCGGCGACGGCACCCTGTGGCTCGCCGGTCTCGAATGGCCCGGCGAGCGGGCGCTGTCGGGACATTCCGATGGAGACGCGGTCGCCCACGCGATCGTCGACGCGCTGCTGGCCGCAGCCGGACTCGGCGACATCGGGACCCACTTCGGCACCGACCACCCCGAGTACGCGGGCGCGCACGCCGACGTCTTCCTGGCACGCACGCTGGGCCTCCTCGGCGAGGCGGGCTGGCGGGTCGGCAACGTGTCGGTGCAGGTGCAGGCCAACCGGCCGCGCTTCGCCGCACGCCGCGGCGAGGCCGAGGCGGCGCTGTCGGCAGCGCTCGGCGGCGCGCCGGTGTCGGTGTCGGCGACGACGACCGACGGTCTCGGCTTCACCGGGCGGAGCGAGGGCGTCGCCGCGTTCGCGGTCGCGCTCGTCGTACGCGCCTGACACGCCCGGCCCAGCCGGATCGGATCAGAGCGCGCGCGTCATGAAGATCGAGAACGGGTCGAGCACGTAGCCCTCGAACGGGCCGCACACCGTGAACCCCTCGCTCTCGTAAAGGCGCTGCGCGGGCAGGAAGTCGTCGGTGCTGCCCGTCTCGAGCCACAGGCTGGTCATGCCCCGTCCGCGAGCGTCGGCCATGATGTGACGCAGCAGCGCCCGGCCGACGCCGAAACCGCGGAACCGGTCGTCCACGCGCATCGACTTCAGCTCGCCGCGCGAGCCGTCGATCTCCTTGAGCGCGCCGATGCCGGCGAGATCGTCGCCGATCCACGCCGACCAGAACGAGACGGTCGGGTCCTGCAGGGCCTCGGCGTCGAGGGCGTGGACGCTCTCAGGCGGAGAGGTGTCGTGCATGCCCTCGAGGTGGAACGCGATGAGACGCCGCGTGGGGGCGCCGCGGAGGTCGTCCGGCCGGATCTGGATGGTCGCTTCCATGTCTCAGCCAGTGTGCCACCCGCGCGTTGCGTGCAGGTTTCGTCACGCCTCGATCGCGTACGGCTTCGGGTCGCGAGCCGAGCGCGAGCCCCACGCGAGCAGCGCGAGGCCGCCGGCGAGCACCACGAGGCCGACGATCGCCAGTGCCGACAGCCGCTCGTCGAGCACGGTGATACCCAGGATGCTGGCGGTCAGCGGCTCGCCGAGCGTCAGCGTCGCCGCGGTCGCCGCCGTGAGCCCGCTGAGGCCCCAGGTGAACAGCACGTAGGCGACCGAGATCGTCGCGAGGCCCAGCCAGAGGGCCATGACGAGCCCGCTCGTGGTGCCGAGCCAGGCGAGGTCCACGAACGGCACGGCGAAGGCGCACAGGACGGCGGAGCTCGCGCCCATCGCGCCCACGACGGTGAACGGGTCCCAGCCCTCGTCGAGCAGGCGTCGCTGGGCGTTGGCGATCACTGCGAACGAGGCGCCCGCGCCGATCGAGCCGAGGAGGCCGACCGGGTCCGTGCCGCCTGCGCCACCCGCCTCGCCGCCGAGTCCGAGCAGCACCACGCCGAGGGTCGCCAGCGCCGTCGCTCCCATCCAGGTGGGGGTGGGAATCCGTCGCGTGAGCGCCCATTCGAGGAGTCCGGCGAGGATCGGAGCGGACCCGAGCGCGACGACGGTTCCGACGGCGACGCCGTTGAGCGACGTGCCGAGGAAGAACAGGGGCTGGTAGATCGCGAGGCATGCGCCGGTCAGCACCATGAGCGACATCGGGCGGATCCCCGGACGTGGGGGAGCCGCGGCATCGACCGGGCGGCGGCGGGCGTGGCGGGCGGCCAGGAGGAACGCGATCACCGCGAGCCCGGTGCCGCCGATCACCATGCGCATGACGCCGATCGACAGGGGAGTGGTGCCCTCTGGGCCGAGCGCCTGCGACGTGCCGGTCGTGCCGAACAGGACGGCGGCGGCGAGGACGGCGAGGACGTGGAGCACCCTCCAGTTGTACCGGGAATCCGCAGGGTGCCGTCACACCCCGGTCGCACAGGTGGCCGCCGGTAGGCTGGTGCGGTGACGGTTCAGCTCTACGACAGCAAGGCGCAGGCCCTGCGCGACTTCGTACCCGTCGAACCCGGAAACGTGACCGTGTACGTCTGTGGTCCGACGGTGCAGTCCGGACCCCACATCGGTCACCTCCGGGGTGCCCTCAGCTTCGACATCCTCCGCCGCTGGCTCGCCCACCGCTTCGGTCGCGTGACGTTCGTGCGCAACGTCACCGACATCGACGACAAGGTCCTCGCGAACGCCCTCGACGGCGAGCCGTGGTGGGCCCTGGCCTACCGCATGGAGCTCGAGTTCACGCGGGCCTACGCCGCGATCGGCATCCTTCCCCCCACATACGAACCGCGCGCGACCGCGTCGATCCCGCAGATGCAGGAGCTGATCGAGCGCCTCATCGCCGCCGGGCACGCCTACACCGCGCCGGCCGGCTCGGATGCCGCGGGCGACGTGTACTTCGATGTGCGGTCATGGCCGCAGTACGGCGAGCTGACCCGCCAGAGCCTCGACGCGATGGAGCCGGCGGCCGACGCAGACCCGCGCGGCAAGCGCGACCCGCGTGACTTCGCGCTGTGGAAGGGCACCAAGCCCGACGAGCCGTCCTCGGCGACCTGGGAGTCTCCGTGGGGTCCGGGACGCCCGGGCTGGCACATCGAGTGCTCGGCGATGTCGCGGCGCTACCTCGGCGCCGAGTTCGACATCCACGGTGGTGGCCTCGATCTGCGCTTCCCCCACCATGAGAACGAGCTCGCCCAGTCCACCGCGGCCGGCGACGGCTTCGCGCGGTACTGGATGCACAACGGCCTTGTCACCGTCGCGGGCCAGAAGATGTCGAAGTCGCTGTTCAACTTCGTGCTCGCCGCGGACGCGCTGCGCGATCGAGATCCGCTCGTGGTGCGCTACGCGCTCGCCGCGGCGCACTACCGCTCGAGCCTCGACGTGTCCGACAAGGGCTTCGATGAGGCGGAGGCCGCGGTCGACCGCATCCGCACGTTCCTGCAGCGCACCGTGCGCACCCTCCAGAGCGGCGACGACCTGCGCATCGACGGTGCCGTCCCCGCGCGGTTCGCCGCAGCTATGGACGACGACCTCGGCGTGCCGCAGGCGCTCGCCGTGATCCATGAGACCGTGCGCGAGGGCAACTCCGCCCTCGACGCGGGCGACCGCGACGCCGTCGTCTCGGCGTTCGCCGATGTGGCCGTCATGACAGGTCTCCTCGGGATCGACCCCCTCGACCCTCACTGGACGTCGACGGATGCCTCGGCCGAGGCATCCGCTCTCGACGCCCTCGTGCAGACGATGCTGGTCCAGCGCGCCGACGCGCGGGCCGCGAAGGACTGGGCGGCGGCCGACAGCATCCGCGACGCGATCGCGGCGGCCGGCATCGCCCTCGAAGACGGGCCGGACGGCACGCACTGGAGTCTCGTCGGCGCCGAGCCCGGCGCACCGGTGGCCCGCGAAACGTTCGGCTCGCACTAGCGAGCCTGCCGGGCGGAGCCCGGCCGGAAAGGAAATCTCATGGCAAAGCCAGGACGCCCCGGCGCCGCTAAGGGCGGCAAGAAGCCCACGAAGGGCACCGGCGGCAAGAACAAGCGCTCCCTCGAAGGTCGCGGACCGACCCCCAAGGCCGAGGACCGCGCGTGGCACCCCGCCGGCAAGCGCAAGGCCGCCGCTGAGCGGTATGCCGCGGCCGGCGGCAAGGGCCGGCCCCCGGGGTCGACCCAGAACCGCGCTCCGCGGGCGAAGAAGGAAGACGACACCGAGACGGTCACCGGCCGCAACTCGGTGCTCGAGGCCCTGCGCGCAAAGATCCCGGCGACGGCGTTCTACATCGCCCAGCGCGTGGAGATGGACGACCGCGTCAAGGAGATGCTGTCGATCGCCACGCACCGCGACATCCCCGTGCTCGAGGTCACCCGGCCCGAGCTGGACCGCATGGCCGGCTTCGACGGCGTGCACCAGGGCGTCGCGCTCAAGGTGCCGCCGTACGAGTACGCCCACCCGCAGGACCTGCTCGAGAACGTGATCGAGTCGGGCGAGACGCCGCTGTTCGTCGCCCTCGACGGGATCACCGACCCCCGCAACCTCGGCGCGATCATCCGCTCCACCGCTGCCTTCGGCGGGCACGCCGTGATCGTGCCGCAGCGCCGGTCGGCGAGCGTCAACTCCGCGGCGTGGAAGACCAGCGCCGGCGCGGCGGCCCGCATCCCCGTGGCGATCGCGGCGAATCTGACGTCGATGCTCAAGGAGTTCAAGAAGCAGGGCGTGTTCATCCTCGGGCTCGCCGGCGGCGGCGATGTGTCGCTCCCCACGCTCGAGCTCGCCGACCGTCCCGTCGTCATCGTCGTCGGGTCCGAGGGCAAGGGCCTCTCCCGCCTGGTGACCGAGACCTGCGACCAGATCGTGTCGATCCCGATCTCGGGCGCGACGGAGTCGCTCAACGCGGGGATCGCGGCATCCGTCGCGCTCTACCAGGTCGCGACAGTCCGCGCCCAGAAGGACAGCTGACCGGATGCCGTCATCCGGCGCATTCATGGGAATGAATCGCCGACGGCCCGACTTGGGCCTGACGTATCCGTCGAAAGGGAGACCATGGCACGTATCGCCGTCATCGGAGGAACCGGCTACGCCGGCAGCAACATCGTCGCCGAGGCGGTGAGCCGCGGCCACACGGTGGTCTCGGTGGCACGGTCGGTTCCGGCCGAGCGGGTCGAGGGCGCGACGTACGTCGAGGGCACCCTCCTCGATGTGCCCGGCCTCGTCGCCGAGCTCGAAGGCGTCGACGTCGTGGTCTCCACCGTCCCGGCCCGCGGCGACATGCTCGGAAACGTCCGGGGCAACGTCGCCGAATTGGCGGCCGAGCTCCCGTCGACCGTGCGGATCGGCGTCGTCGGCGGCGCCGGCGGCAGCCTCGTCGCGCCCGGTGGCGAGCGCCTGGTCGACCAGCCGTCGTTCACCGAGGAGTACAAGCCCGAGGCGCTCGAGGCCATCGGCATCCTCGACGACCTGCGGGCCGGACCGGCGTCGCGGGACTGGTTCTACGTCCATCCGGCGGGCGGTTTCGGCGTGTGGAACCCGGGGGAGCGCACCGGCTCCTATCGCGACGGCGGCGACGTCCTCGTCACCGACGACAAGGGCGACTCGTACATCTCCGGCCCCGACCTCGCGGTCGCGATCGTCGACGAGATCGAGGAGCCCAAGCACTCGCGCGAGCGCTTCACCGTCGGCTACTGACCTGTGCGAAGGCGCGTCCCCGACATGGTCAGGGACGCGCCTTCGCCGTCGTCAGACCAGGTCGCGCCAGTCGATGTCGTCGTCCTCGTCGTCGATGACGGGCTGGCTCGCGGTGATGATCGACAGCGAGACCGTCTCGGTCGGCGGACCCATCAGCGTCGCCTCGTCCCGCCGGTGTCGGAGCACCTCGTCGATGTAGCTGGTGAGCACCTCGGCGAGGGGCACCGATCGCCCGCGCGCCTGCGACATGTACCAGCGGTGCTCGAGCACCTGGTGGAACACCTCGGCGGGCTCGAGCTTGGCGCGGAGATCCCACGGGATGGCCTTCACCACGGGCTCGAACACGCGGGTCAGCCACTCGTGCGCGGCCATCTCCTCGTCGTCGCCCAGACGCGAGATGCGCACCCGGAACTCGTCGAGGTCGTTGAGGAGCCGTCGGGCCTGGTTCTCCTCGACGTCGAGGCCCGTGAGCCTGATGAGCCGGCGCTGGTGGTGTCCGGCGTCGACGACCTTGGGCTGGATCGAGACGCGCGTGCCGTCCGCGGTCGTCAGGATCGACATCTCGCCGATGTCGAAGCCGAGATCGTTGAGGCGCTGCACACGCTCCGTGAGGCGCCACGCCTCGTCGACGCCGAACGACTCCTTGTCGGTGAGGGCCGCCCACAGCGAGTGGTACGACGACACGATGCCGTCGGCGATCGCGATCGCGTCGACGCCGCCCTCGAGTCGTCCGCCGGCCTCGAGGTCCATGATCTCGCCGGCGATGTTCGTGCGCGCCACGTCGAGGTCGTGCGCGCGCTGTCCCGGCGTGAGGCCCGTCTCGTGCAGCTCGCCGGTCTCGGCGTCGACGAGGTACGCCGCGAAGGCACCGGCGTCACGTCGGAAAAGGGTGTTCGACAGCGACACGTCGCCCCAGAAGAACCCCACGTTGTGCAGCCGCACCAGGAGAGCGGCGAGCGCGTCGACGAGACGCGTGGCGGTGTCGGGGCGCAGCACCTGCGTGAAGAGCGCCCGGTAGGGGAGTGAGAACTTGAGGTGCGCCGTCACCAGAGCCGCCGGAAGCGGGTCGCCCGCGGCATCCGTTCGCCCGGCGATGACCGCGACCCGCTGCACGCACGGGACGTCCAGGCGATCGAGGTTGCCGAGCATGTCGTACTCTCGCCGGGCCATCTGCTCGGTCGTCTCCTTGATGGCGACCACGCGGCCCGAGAGGTTGGCGAACCTGACCAGATGGCGCGAGATGCCCTTGGGCAGGTAGACGATGTTGCTCGACGGCCAGTCCGCGAGCGTCGTCGACCACGGCAGCGTCAGCAGGCCGGGATCGACGCTGCTGGCGGTGATGCTCAGCGAATCCGGCATGGCAACCCCCTGGAGATGCGCAACGGCGCGGGGGGAATCCTCCCACCCGCGCCGTTGCGACCGAAAACCGATTACGCCGAGGCGATGGCCCTGTCGGTGAGGCGGTCGCCCGACTCGACGTCGAAGACGTGCACGTGTCCGGGCACGGGGGCCAGGGTCACGGTCTCGCCGGCGTTCGGGTGACGACGCCCGTCGACGCGCGCGACGATGTCGGTGCGCTTGCCGTTGACGTCGGTGTGGCCGTACAGGTAGCCGTCGGCGCCGAGCTCCTCGACGAGGTCGACGATGACCGAGAGGCCCTTGCCGTCCTCGGGCGCGACCACGATGTCTTCGGGACGGACGCCGATGGTGACCTCGCTGCCGTGCGCCCGGGCCAGCGTGTCGGCCTCGATGCCCACGACCTTGTCGCCGAACTCGATGCCGCCCTCGGCGAGGTGGGCCGGGAACAGGTTCATGGCGGGCGAGCCGATGAAGCCGGCCACGAAGACGTTCTTCGGGGTCTCGTACAGGTCGCGCGGGGTTCCGACCTGCTGGAGGAGGCCGTCCTTGAGCACCGCGATGCGGTCGCCCATCGTGAGCGCCTCGGTCTGGTCGTGCGTGACGTAGACCGTGGTGACGCCGAGGCGGCGCTGCAGCGACGCGATCTGGGTGCGCGTCTGGACGCGGAGCTTGGCGTCGAGGTTCGACAGGGGCTCGTCCATGAGGAAGACCTGGGGCTGACGCACGATGGCGCGGCCCATGGCGACACGCTGTCGCTGGCCGCCCGAGAGTGCCTTCGGCTTGCGCGTGAGGTAGTCCTCGAGGTCGAGGAGCTTCGCGGCCTCGAGGACGCGCGCGGCGCGCTCCTCCTTGCCGATGCCGGCGATCTTCAGGGCGAAGCCCATGTTCTCGGCGACGGTCATGTGCGGGTACAGCGCGTAGTTCTGGAAGACCATCGCGATGTCGCGGTCCTTCGGCGGGACGTCGGTGACGTCGCGGTCGCCGATGAGGATGCGGCCGGAGTTGACCTCTTCGAGGCCGGCCAGCATGCGCAGCGACGTGGACTTGCCACAGCCGGAGGGGCCGACGAGGACCAGGAACTCGCCATCGGCGACGTCGAGGTCGAGCTTGTCGACAGCGGGGCGCGTGCCCCCGGGGTACAGACGAGTTGCGTTGTCAAACGTGACGGACGCCATGTTCTCTTCTCCTTCACCGGCAGGTACGTGCCGGACGATCCGTAGTGATGGAATGAGCGGGGGCTTCCCGCACGCCCTTCTTCGGGCGCGACTCCAGTATGACACGGCGCGCGTGGAGGCTCCGTCTGGGCATTTCCCAGGGTCGCTGGCTAGCATCGTCAACGGCCCATTCCCCCGGAGGGCCATGCCGATTCCCGGCCCGCTTCCGTCCCGAGAGGTTCCATGTCGAGCGACGAGTCACCGAACGCCGCTGCTGCCAGCGAGCGGCGTGACGCCGTGCGCGAGAAGGCGCAGCAGGTGCAGGCCCGCCAGTCGCGTGCTCGCGTGATCCGCGCCACGACGATCTCGGCCATCGTCGTCGCCGTCGTCGCGGTCGCCGCGGTCGTGGTGACCTGGGCCGTCTCGTCCGCCGCGTCGAAGCCGACGCTCAGCCCGGCCAACATCGAGGACGACGGGTTCGTCATCTCCAGTGTCACCGGCACCGGGCTCAGTTCCGACGACCCGTCGAACACGGGCACCCTCGAAGGCACCGCGTCGCCGACGCCGACGCCGACTCCGACCGTCGAGCCCACGCCGTCTGCGACGCCGACCGAGCAGCCCGACGTCGACATCCGCGTCTACGTCGACTACCTGTCGACCGGATCGCGCGACTTCCAGGTGGCGAACGTGCAGCAGCTGTCGAAGTGGGTCAGCGAGGACGCCGCCACCCTCACGTACTACCCGGTCGCCATGCTGACGTCGAAGTCCAACGGAACGAAGTACTCGCTCCGGGCCGCGGGCGCGGCCGCCTGTGTCGCCACGCACTCCCCGGACTACTTCTTCGCGTTCAACAACACGCTTCTCACGCAGCAGCCCGACGTCGACTCCGACGGCTACACCGACAGCGAGCTGGCCGCGATGGCCATCGCCTCCGGTGCCGAGGGGGCGAAGGTGGTTCGCTCGTGCATCGAGGACCAGGCGTTCACGTCGTGGGCCAAGACCGCGACCGAACGGGCGCTCGGCGGACTCCCCGACACCGACGACGTGGCGCTCACCGGAACGCCCATGGTGCTCGTGAACGGCACCCCCTACGTCGGCGCCTTGGACGATCCCAAGGAGTTCGCGCAGTTCGTCCTCACGGTCGCGAGCGACGCGTACTACGACGAGACTCCGACTCCGACTCCGACCCCCACGCCCTAGTCGCGCGGACCCCTCCCCGGCTCGCCGGTAGAATGGCTTCTCTGCCGGCTTGGCGCAATTGGTAGCGCACCTAACTTGTAATTAGGGGGTTACGGGTTCAAGTCCCGTAGCCGGCTCGATGACCGCCACTCCCTCGCGCCCTCGCATGCCCGTCTGGATCGCGCTCGGCGTCGCCGCGGCGATCGGCATGATGACCGCGGTGCAGGCGCGGGTGAACGGGCAGCTCGGCATCCGCCTCGACGACGGCTTCGTCGCGGCTGCGGTCTCGTTCGGATCGGGCCTCGCGATCGTCGGCGTCCTGTCGGCGGTCCTGCCCTCAGGGCGCGCGGGCTTCGGCCGGCTGCTCTCCGGTGTGCGCAGCGGGGGGATCCCCTGGTGGATGCTCGCCGGCGGCGCCGCCGGTGCGCTGACCGTCGCCACACAGGGCCTCGCTGTCGGACTCATCGGCGTCTCGCTGTTCACGGTGGGGATCGTCGCCGGGCAGACGGTGAGCGGCCTGCTCCTCGATCGCGTGGGCTTCGGGCCCGCGGGCGTCGTCGCCGTCACGGTGCCGCGTCTGATCGGCGGCGCGCTCGCCCTGGCCGCGGTGGGGCTCGCGCTGGTGGGCGACGGTCTGAGCGGCGTGCCGATGTGGATGCTCGTGCTCCCGCTCCTGGCCGGCATCGCGATCGCATGGCAGCAGGCGACGAACGGCCGTCTTCGACAGCGGGTGGGGACGCCCCTGACTGCGACGCTGGTGAACTTCACCGGCGGCACGATCCTCCTGGTCGCCGCGGCGGCGATCCACATCGCGTTCGCCGGCGCGCCCGCCGCGTTCCCGACGGAGGCCTGGCTCTACGTCGGCGGTGCGCTCGGCGTCGTCTACATCTTCCTGTCGGCGGCGATCGTGCAGTACACCGGCGTCCTGCTGCTCGGCCTCGGGACGGTCGTCGGCCAGCTGCTGATGTCGGTCGTGCTCGACGCGCTCTGGCCGGCGCCCGCGAGCCCCGGATTCGGGCAGGAGCTCGCGATGGTCACCGTCGCAATGGCGTCCGTGGTGGTGGCGGCGATCCCGTGGCGGCGGCGCGGCCGCTGACGCGCGACGCCCCTCAGTCCTGCTTCTTGGCCCGCGGCATCCGCGAGACGTGCCTGCGCGCCTCGACGCCCTTGCGTCGCCCGGGACGGGAGCGCACGGGCTTGCCGCCGACGTACAGCCAGCCGAGGAGCTCTTCGTTCTTCTCGAGACCGTGCGCCTTGGCGACGGGTTTGGAACGCGTGTAGCGGCCCGTGCGCCAGATGACGCCCCAGCCGGCCTCGTCGAGGAGCAGGCTGAGCACGTGAGCGACGCCGGACGCGACGGCCTCCTGCTCCCAGCGCGGCACCTTCTCGCTCTTGCGATAGCTCGCCACCACCGCGATCAGCAGAGGTGCGCGCATCGGCTTCGACGACGGGCTCTTGTCGCCCTCGGCCTTCGCGATCGCCTGCGCAAGTCGCTCGCGATCGGCGCCGCGCAGCTCGATGAGCCGCCAGGGTCGCAGCGACGAGTGGTCTGCCACGCGCCCGGCGGCGGAGACGAGCGTGAGGAGCTCGATGTGCGTGGGTGCCTCATCGGTCACCTTCGACCACGAGCGGCGCGCGCGCACCGCCTCCAGCGCACCGGTCACGCGGACTCTTCGGGCGTGAAGTTCAGGGAGATCGAGTTCATGCAGTAGCGGTCGCCCGTGGGGGTGCCGAACCCGTCGGGGAAGACGTGTCCGAGGTGCGAGCCGCAGTTCGCGCAGCGGACCTCGGTGCGCACCATGCCGTGGCTGGAGTCCTCGATGAGCTCGACGGCCTCGGGGCGGATGGACTCGTAGAAGCTCGGCCAGCCGCAGTGGGAGTCGAACTTCGTCCCGCTCTTGAACAGCTCGGAGCCGCACGCCGCGCACGTGTACAGGCCGGCGCGGCTCTCGTCGAGCAGCTCGCCGGTCCACGCACGCTCGGTGCCGGCCTGGCGCAGCACCGCGTACTGCTCCGGGGAGAGCTCCTCGCGCCACTGGTCGTCGCTCTTGTCGACGGTGTACGTCATGACTCCTCCGTGCCTTTGTGCGTGTGGGTCCCCTCCATTCAACCCCAGTCCGACGACCGCCGCTCCGCGAGGGCTGGGCGTTGCCCGCGAGAATGGGGGCATGGGACCGGATGCCGCAGCCGCCGTCGCCGAGCGCTTCGCACGCTTCGCGCGCGATGAGGCGCCCGGGCGCTCCGACCTCTACGCCGACTGGGCGGCGGGCGTGGCTGCGGACGCGGACGTGGCCGCGATCCTGGCCCGCATCCCCGAGACGCGGAGGCAGCCTCCCCTCGTCTTCGCCGTCAGCCGCATGCTCGGCGCGCCCGAGGCGCCGTTCGCGGCATGGTCGGAGTGGATGGCCGCGCACGCCGACGAGGTGGTGGCCGAGGCATCCCGCCGGAGTCTGCAGACCAACGAGCCGCAGCGGTGCGCCGCTCTCCTTCCGGCGCTGAGCACGGTGGACGGTCCGATCGCCCTCCTCGAGCTCGGCGCGAGTGCGGGCCTGTGCCTCTTCCCCGACCGGTACTCGTACCGATTCCGCGGCGGTCCCCAGCTCGACCCGGCGACGGGCCCGTCGCGCGTGGTGCTCGCCTGCGACGTGACCGGCGACCCGCCGCTGAGACTGCCCGACGTGGTGTGGCGCGCGGGGGTCGACCTCGCGCCCCTCGACCCGGGCGACCCCGACGACCGTCGCTTCCTCACAGCCCTCGTGTGGCCGGGGGAGCGCGGGCGCGCCGCACGCATCGAGGCAGCGCTCGACATCGCCGCCGCCGACCCGCCCGTGATGATCGCGGGCGACGCCTCCGATCCCGCGGTGCTGCGGGCGGCGGCCGACCTCGCGCCGGCGGACGCCACCCTCGTCGTGACCACGCCCGGTGTGCTTCCGCACATCCCCCGGGCGGGGCGCGAGCGACTCATCGCGGCCGTGCGCGAGCTCGACGCCGTCTGGATCTCGATCGATCCGCCGGGGCTCCACAAAGCGTGGGATCCGCCCGTCGATCCGGAGACCTGGGGCGGATTCGTCCTCGGTCGCGACGGCGTGCCCCTGGCCGCTGTCGACCCGCTCGGCGGCTCCGTGGAGTGGCGCGCCGGCGGGCCGTCCTTTCGCGGCTAGCGTGGGGGCCGTGCCCCTCTCCGACCGCGATCTCGCCATCCTCGCCTTCGAGGGGGAGTGGCGGCGTCACGCCGGAGCCAAGGAGGAGGCGATCCGCGCCGACCTCGGGCTCTCGCCCGCCCGCTATTACCAGCTGCTCGGCCGTCTGATCGACACTGCCGATGCCCAGGCCCACGATCCGATGCTGGTCAAGCGGCTCCGCCGGCTCCGCGACGCCCGTGCTCTGGCGCGCGTCGGCCATGCGGCGGGAGACCTGCACTGATGCGTCCGATGCCGGCTGTCCCGCCCGTCTGCGCGGGCTCACACGGCCTCTCCCGGTAGCATCGTCAGGTGCCGAAAACGACCTTCCCCCGGGATCGCTTCGACGATCTTCCGGACGCGGACCGCGTCGGCGCCCACCGAGCCGAGAACCCCCGGATGCGCGGCTGGGTCGTGCTGCTGTGGGCCGCCCTCGCGACGATCGTGCTGATCGCAGTGGGCATCTTCGGCACGCTCCTGGCCTCGGGTCGCATCGAGCTCTTCCCGACTCCGGCGCCCACTGCCGCGCCCACCGCCGAGGTGACCCCGGTCCTCGACACGTCGTACCAGGTCGTCATCCTCAACGCGACGCCGGAGCAGGGACTCGCGACGCAGATGAAGGATGTCGTCGTGGCGGCCGGCTGGCCCGACAGCGGCGTGCTGCCCAGCGACGCGAGCGCCGACGACTTCGCCGAGACGACCGTCTACTACCTCGCCCCCGAGGACCAGGCGGCGGCCGCGGGTCTCGCCGACGTGATCGGCGGCGCGCGCATCGAGCAGAGCGACGTCTATCAGCCCGCCGACCCCTCGACCAGACAGCTCACCGTCGTGATCGGGCTCGACCGCACGGCGGCCGGTCAGACCTCGACGCCGACTCCCTGAACGCCGGGCGCGGGGCGAGTGTTTCGCGCCGGTAAACACTTCTATTCCACCGTGTCAACAAGTCCCGGAGAGGACGCCTGGCGGTAGCGCGCCGTGCATACGATGATGCCTGTCGCACCAGCTACAGGAGATTCGCAATGACTCAGGGCACCGTCAAGTGGTTCAACGCCGAGAAGGGCTTCGGCTTCATCACGGCGGAAGGGCAGGACGTCTTCGTCCACTACTCGAACATCGACATGTCGGGCTTCCGCGTGCTCGAGGAAGGCCAGACGGTCGAGTTCACCGTCGGCACCGGCCAGAAGGGCCCGCAGGCCGAGTCGGTGCGCGTCGTCTGACCGCAGACGCCCGCACGTTCGGGGAACGGGATGCCGCGGCATCCCGTTTCTGCGTGTTGCGGCACCCTTCGCGGCGGCTTGCACTCCCTAGGGGGGAGTGCCAGAATGGATTAGCACTCCGGTTTGTCGAGTGCTAATCCATACGCCCCGTCCTGGGAGGACGAAACACACATGGCAAAGATCATCGCTTTCGATGAGGAGGCCCGCCGCGGCCTCGAGCGCGGCCTGAACATCCTGGCCGACGCCGTCAAGGTGACGCTTGGCCCCCGCGGTCGCAACGTCGTGCTCGAGAAGAAGTGGGGCGCTCCCACCATCACGAACGACGGCGTCTCCATCGCCAAGGAGATCGAGCTCGACGACCCGTACGAGAAGATCGGCGCGGAGCTCGTCAAGGAGGTCGCCAAGAAGACCGACGACGTCGCGGGCGACGGCACCACCACGTCGGTCGTGCTCGCTCAGGCGCTCGTGCGCGAGGGCCTGCGCAACGTCGCGGCCGGCGCCGACCCCATCTCGCTCAAGAAGGGCATCGAGAAGGCCGTCGCGGCCATCACGACCCAGCTGCTCGCCGACGCCAAGGAGGTCGAGACCAAGGAGGAGATCGCCGCCACGGCTTCCATCTCCGCCGGCGACCCCGAGATCGGCGCGCTGATCGCCGAGGCGATCGACAAGGTCGGCAAGGAGGGCGTCGTCACCGTCGAGGAGTCGCAGACCTTCGGCACCGAGCTCGAGCTCACCGAGGGCATGCGCTTCGACAAGGGTTACATCAACCCCTACTTCGTCACGGACCCGGAGCGCCAGGAGGCCGTCTTCGAGGACCCGTACATCCTCATCGCGAACCAGAAGATCTCGAACATCAAGGACCTTCTGCCGATCGTCGACAAGGTGATCCAGGACGGCAAGGAGCTCCTGATCATCGCCGAGGACGTCGAGGGCGAAGCCCTCGCGACCCTGGTGCTGAACAAGATCCGCGGCATCTTCAAGTCGGTCGCCGTCAAGGCTCCGGGCTTCGGCGACCGCCGCAAGGCTCAGCTGCAGGACATCGCGATCCTCACGGGTGGCCAGGTCATCACCGAGGAAGTCGGTCTCAAGCTCGAGAACGCCACCCTCGACCTGCTCGGCCGTGCCCGCAAGGTCATCATCACGAAGGACGAGACCACGATCATCGAGGGTGCCGGCGACGCCGGCCAGCTCGAGGGTCGCGTGACCCAGATCCGTCGCGAGATCGAGAACACCGACAGCGACTACGACCGCGAGAAGCTCCAGGAGCGTCTCGCCAAGCTCGCCGGCGGCGTCGCCGTCATCAAGGCGGGTGCGGCGACCGAGGTCGAGCTCAAGGAGCGCAAGCACCGCATCGAGGACGCCGTCCGCAACGCGAAGGCGGCCGTCGAGGAGGGCATCGTCCCCGGTGGTGGCGTCGCGCTCATCCAGGCAGGCAAGGTCGCGTTCGAGAACCTCGAGCTCACGGGCGACGAGGCGACGGGTGCGAACATCGTGCGCGTCGCGATCGAGGCTCCGCTCAAGCAGATCGCCCTCAACGCGGGCCTCGAGCCCGGCGTGGTCGCGAACAAGGTCGCCGAGCTCCCCTCGGGCCAGGGCCTCAACGCCGCCACGGGCGAGTACGTCGACATGCTGGCCGCCGGCATCAACGACCCGGTGAAGGTCACGCGCTCGGCGCTGCAGAACGCAGCCTCGATCGCCGGTCTGTTCCTCACCACCGAGGCCGTCGTCGCCGACAAGCCCGAGAAGGTCTCGGCTCCGGCCGGCGACCCGACGGGTGGCATGGACTTCTGATCCGGAAGCCCAGCCCGCGCAACGCGTAGCTGAAACGAAGGGCCCCTCCTCCGGGAGGGGCCCTTCGTCATTCCGGGGGCGGACGCCGGATCAGCGGAACAGGCTCGTCGTGGCGAGCTCGGCTTCTGCATACTGACGCCCGGCGGCGGCGAGGGCGATGTTGATCCCCGCGAGCGATTCCTCGACCTGGCGCTGGGTCGCCCGCCACTGGTCGACGACCGTGTGGAACGCGATCGACGCCGAGCCGGTCCACGAGGACTGCAGCTGCGTGAGCTGCGTCATCATCGCGTTGGACTCGGCCTGGAGCCGCTCGATCGTGCCCCGCACGGCGGTGGTGGTGGCGAGGACCGCATCGCTGTCGACGGAGAAGACGGCCATGATTGCTCCCTTCGTCGGGGCGACCGGATGCCGCGCCCGCGTGTGTCCGCCACGCTACGAGCCGTGCCGGCCCGCTCCCGGGCTGCGTCGCTCGGCGGTGGACTGGTCGCCCGGTGCGCAGTGCTGGGGAGGAGCGGTGGTCAGTCGGAATCGAGCCGGAGCCGCTCGATGGGCTGCGTCGCGATCTGCAGGTGCTCCGCTGCATCCCGAGACTCCGCGAGGGGGAACGACACCCGGAAGGTCGCACCGCCGCCGGGGGTGTCGGTGACCCCCACCGAGCCGTGAAGGGCCTCGACGATCGATGCCACGATCGACAGCCCCAGGCCGGAACCGCCGGTCTCGCGGGTGCGGGAGGTGTCTGCCCTCCAGAAGCGCTGGAAGATCTTGTCCTTGATCTGGTCGGGGACGCCCTCACCGTGGTCCACGATCTCGACCCACCCCATCGCCGCAGCCGCGTCGACGCCCACGCGGAGTTCGAGAGGGGAGTCCTCTGCGGTGAACCGCCGGGCGTTGCCGATCAGGTTCGTCACCACCTGGCGGACGCGGTTCTCGTCGCCGAGCACGACGGGGACGAGCTCGCCGGCTGCGGGAAGCGCCTCCGCGACGGGTGCGATCGGCGGCAGCTCGCGCGCGCCCGTCGCGCTGGTCGCCGGCACCGGCTTGGGTCGCCGGCGCAGCAGCGACAGCGTCGCACCTGCTCTGGTGAGCGCCGTGGGCGTCGGCCGGCGCTTCTCGGGCACGTCGTCGGCGGGCTCGTCGGGCGAGGGAGGCGCGACCTGATCCTCCGCGGTGGTGTCGATCACGGTCACGGGCCGCTGCGGCGCCGACGCACGCAGGTCGAGCGCGGCATCCCTCGCGATCGGACGGAGGTCGACGGGGGCGATGACCACGTCGCGACGCTCGTCGAGTCGCGCCAGGGCCAGCAGGTCCTCCACGAGGACGCCCATCCGGATCGCCTCCTTCTCGATGCGCTCCATCGACTGTGTGACGTCCTCGTCGCCCCGGATGGCGCCCATCCGGTACAGCTCGGCATACCCGCGCACGGTCACGAGCGGCGTGCGCAGCTCATGGCTCGCGTCGCCGATGAAGCGCCGCATCTGGCGCACCGTCGCGTCACGCTGAGAGAGGGCGGCGTCCACGCGATCGAGCATCGCGTTGATCGCGACCTTGAGGCGCCCCACCTCCGTCTTCGTGGGCTCGATGTCGGTCATCCGGAGGCTGAAGTCGCCGCCGGCGATCGCGTCGGCGGTCGTCTCGACCTGCCCGAGGCTGCGGAACGTGAGGGTCACCAGCCATCGGGTGGCGACGGCGCCGATGATCAGCGTGATGATGGCGAGCACCGTGTAGATGCCGAGGAAGGTCGCGACGACCTGGTTGACGGGAGCGACGGGCATCGCGACGAGCTGCGGCAGGAAGACCCCGCCCGGCACCTCCAGCGGGGCGACGCTGGCGCGGAAGCGCGCGCCGCTCTCGGCATCCGTCAGCTCGAAGGCGGCCTGCCCCTCGGTGTACGCCTTCTCGAGCGGGAACTCGAGCGGGAAATCGGGGGCGGGCTCACCGCCGCCGGCCGAGATGATGAAGGCGCCCGGCTGCGCGGACTGGTAGAGCGCGACGTGATACTCGCTCGGCGGCACATCGGGCTTCTGGGAGGCCGTCACCACGCCGTCGACGATCTCGATGTCGAACATCGTCGCCCCGATCTCGGTGGCGGCCACCTGCTCGACCGTGCTGTTGAGGTTCGCGATGAGGGCGTTGCGGAGGAACAGCGTCGCGCCGGCGCCGGTGGCGACCAGTCCGAGCGCGAGCACGGCGACCGTCACCCCGGTGACCTTCGCGCGCAGGCTGGTGCCGCGCCACCACCGGGTGATCGCGTCCGTCTTGTGCGCCAGAGCGGCTCCCTCGACTCGTCCCGCGGGCTACGCGGACTTGCCCGCCTTCAGCATGTAGCCGAAGCCGCGCTTGGTCTGGATGAGCGGCTCGCTCGAGTGCGGGTCGATCTTGCGGCGAAGGTAGGAGATGTAGCTCTCGACGATGCCCGCGTCGCCGTTGAAGTCGTACTCCCACACGTGGTCGAGGATCTGCGCCTTCGACAGCACCCGGTTCGGGTTGAGCATGAGGTAGCGGAGGAGCTTGAACTCGGTCGGACTGAGGTCGATGCTCGCCTCGCCGACCTGGACGTCATGGGTGTCCTGGTCCATCGTCAGCTCGCCCGCGCGGATCATCGACTCCTCGTCGGCCTGCATCGTGCGCCGCAGGATCGCCTGGATTCGAGCGACGATCTCATCGAGGCTGAACGGCTTGGTGACGTAGTCGTCGCCGCCGGCGTTCAGCCCGGTGATCTTGTCCTCGGTCTCGTCCTTCGCCGTCAGGAACAGGATCGGCGCGGTGTAGCCGGCGCCGCGGAGGCGCTTCGTCACGCTGAACCCGTTCATGTCGGGCAGCATCACGTCGAGGATGATGAGGTCAGGTTCCTCTTCGAGCACGGCGGAGATCGTCTGGGCGCCGTTGGACACGGCCTTCACCTGGAACCCCGCGAAGCGGAGGCTCGTGATGAGCAGGTCGCGGATGTTCGGCTCGTCGTCCACGACGAGGATGCGAGGTGCAGTCATGCCCTCATTATGGCGATGGATGCGTTGCGCTGTCTGGATATCACCCGGAGAGGCGTAGACGCGCCCTGTCAGGCGCTGATGCAGTCGCGCACTTCCTCGTCGACGACAACCCCGGCGAGGCGGCTCGGCGCATCGCCGCGTTTCTCGCGGACTGAGCGGCGGGCGCGCCTAGCCGAGAGTGCACGAACGACGACCGGACGGCCGGGGAGCTGTCGTTCGTGCACGCTCGGCATGGAGCGGGGTCGCCCACCGGCGCGATCAGGCGGCGATGCCGTCGGCGTCGAGGATCGTGTAGGCGTATCCCTGCTCGGCGAGGAATCGCTGGCGGTTCTGCGCGAAGTCCTGGTCGACCGTGTCGCGGGCGATGAGCGTGTAGAAGCTCGCGGTGTTGCCGGACTCCTTGGGCCGAAGCAGGCGGCCGAGCCGCTGCGCCTCCTCCTGGCGCGAGCCGAACGATCCCGAGACCTGGATGGCGACGGATGCCTCGGGCAGGTCGATCGAGAAGTTCGCGACCTTCGACACGACGAGCAGCGAGATCTCGCCGACGCGGAACGCCTGGTAGAGCTGCTCGCGCTCGTCGACGGGCGTCGCGCCCGTGATCTTCGGGGCGTCGAGCGCCTCGGCGAGCACATCGATCTGGTCGAGGTACTGGCCGATCACGAGGATGCGCTCGCCGGCGTGGCGTTCGACGAGCCTCCGCACGACCCCGATCTTGGCCGGTGCGGTGGCGGCGAGGCGGTAGCGCTCGTCGTCGGCGGCGGCGGCGTACTCCAGGCGGTCGCCTGCGGGCAGGTCGACGCGCACTTCATAGCAGACGGCGGGCGAGATGAAGCCCTGGGCCTCGATCTCCTTCCAGGGGGCGTCGAAGCGCTTGGGGCCGATGAGGCTGAACACGTCGCCCTCGCGGCCGTCCTCGCGCACGAGCGTCGCCGTCAGACCGAGGCGTCGTCGCGCCTGCAGGTCGGCGGTGAGCTTGAAGACGGGAGCGGGGAGAAGGTGCACCTCGTCGTAGACGATGAGACCCCAGTCCAGGGCGTCGAGCAGCGCGAGGTGCGCGTACTCGCCCTTCCGCTTCGCCGTGAGGATCTGGTACGTCGCGATGGTGACCGGCTTGATCTCTTTGGACTGCCCCGAGTACTCGCCGATCTCCTCGGGCGTGAGCGACGTGCGCTTGAGCAGCTCGTCGCGCCACTGCCGTGCGCTCACCGTGTTCGTCACGAGGATCAGCGTCGTCGTCTTGGTCGCCGCCATCGCTCCCGCGCCGACGAGCGTCTTGCCCGCGCCGCAGGGGAGCACGACGACGCCCGAGCCCCCGTCGGTGAAGATGTCGACCGCCTGGCGCTGGTAGGGACGCAGGTTCCAGCCGTCCTCCGCGAGATCGATCGGATGCGGCGTCCCCGGCGTGTAGCCCGCGAGATCCTCGGCGGGCCATCCGATCTTGAGGAGCTCCTGCTTGATGTGGCCCCGCGCCCACGCGTCGATCACGAATGTGTCGGGCGAGGGGCGGCCGATGAGCAGCGGCTGGATGCGCTTGTTCTTCGACACTTCGGCGAGGACCGCGGCATCCGTCGACCGCAGCACCAGCTCGCCCTCAGCGGTGCGCTCGATCACGAGGCGTCCGTACCGCCCGACGGTCTCGGTGATGTCGATCGACACCGAGGGAGGCACCGGGAAGCGCGTCCAGCGGTCGAGGGTCGCGAGCATGTCGGAGGCGTCGTGGCCGGCCGCGCGGGCGTTCCACAGTCCGAGCCGGGTGATCCGGTAGGTGTGGATGTGCTCGGGGGCGCGTTCGAGCTCGGCGAAGATCGCGAGCTCGTGCCGGGCGCTCTCGGCGTCGGGATGCGCGACTTCGAGCAGTACGGTGCGATCGCTCTGGACGATAAGGGGGCCGTCAGCCATAACGTGCCAGTCTACCGGGGCGGCGGCTGCGGCGGCGCGCTCACGCGGGTCGCACGCTGACGATGCTCGACACCGGCAGGGTCCGCTCGATGTCGGCCGCGCGGTCGCGGCCGCGGAGCCGCCCGCCGCCGAGCCCCGACGCCTCCAGCGTCATCGTGCGCTCCGACCCGTCGGGCATCCTCACCACGACCACGATCTCGGAGCGTGCGCGGACGGCCTGCTCGAGCTCGCGTCCGAGCCAGCCCTCTTCGCCCTCGGTGCCGTGTCCGCTGCGCAGGGCGGTGAGCAGGCGCGCGTAAGCCGCAGCGGGGGTCGTCGAGGATGATTCGACGGATCCGACCGCGCGCCGGCGGACGGGCTCGGGAGAGCCGTCGTCGTCGAGGGCGACCACCGGGTAACGTGCGTCGGCCAGAGCCCAGTACACGCCGTCGCGGGTGACCCGCGAGACCAGGCTGTCACCGTCCGACAGGAGGCCGAGCGGCCGCAGAGCCTGATCGATCGCGATGGTCTCGCGCAGCGACCGATCCGGGCTCTCGACCCTGGTGCGTCCCGTCGCGTCGTCCGACCTCACCCGCACGAGCCCGTGACGGGCGGCGGTGCTCTCGATGAGGTAGTCGAGCGGCTGCGGGATGCCTGTCAGCGAGATCTCCGCGAGGAAGCCGCGGATCGATCCCGCCGTCTCGCCGTCGGTCATCCCCGCGCCCAGCGACTCGGCAGTGAAGCGGTACGTCGAGGCCTGGGCGCGGGATTCGCGCACGGCGATGCTGCGCAGCCGCAGATCGAGGGCAGGTGCCAGCGGGCCGGGGGAGATCGCCGTCAGATCCGCCTGCAGATACACGCGGTCGATCTCGGCGGGAAGGTGCGCCGCGAGCCCGGATGCGTCCGCCGCCGCGCCGTCGCGCAGCGCCGCCGTCCACGTGAACTCCGCGCCGTCGGCGCCGAGGAGTCCCCAGCTCTCGCCGATCCGGCGGATCCGCGCCGAGCGCGCCGGCCAATCGGGGTCGAGGGGATATGCGGCGGGCCACGACGAAGGGTCGGCGAACCCGCCGTCGTCGGTGCGGAGGCCATCGGGGAGGGCGCTGCGGAAGCCCTCGGCGACGATGGCCCAGCGATCGGCGGTCGGCGACTCGAGCCACCGCTCGCCGGCCGCCGTCACGCTCCACAGTCGTTCCTGCGCCGATGCCAGACCGGCCGCCTCGGCTGCGGCGAGCAGGTCTTCGAGGTCGTCCGTCGCGCCGAGGGCGCCCGCGTCCGTGAGCCGCTTGCGCTCGGCGGCGCTGACCGAGCCGGAGCCGGTCCGCGCGAACGGCGAATGAAGGCACGCGAGGAGCACATCGGCGAGTGAGCCCGCCGTGCCGAACGCGCGCTCCGCCGCCGCGGCGGACGCGCGGTCGTCGGCCGTGATGCGCGCCGCGGCGGGCGGCTGCTGCTCGAACACGCCGGGATGGCCGGACACCAGGACGGCGACGCGGTCCTGGACGGCGTCGTACGGATGGCCCGACTCGGCGACGAGCGCGAGACGGGTGAGCTCGCCGTCGGTGATGGGGGTGCCGGACGCGAGGGCGGAGAGGGCGGTGCGAGGAAGCCGCACGAGGGCGCGGTCGAGGGATGCGGCATCCATCAGCGCCTCGGCGGCGTCGAAGAAGTCGTGCCAGGAGGACGAGGCGGGCACGCCGCGACCGGCGAGCGTCGCGGCCAGGGCGTGGTCGTCGCGCGCGGCCAACCAGGTCGCCAGGGCCCGCTCGTCGGAGACCACTCAGCCGCCTCGGTTCGCCCGAGCCCTCCGCGCGAAGCTCATGATGAGGACGGCCAGGATCATGGCGAACGCGATGACGGGCGCGATGTAGACGAGCACGCCGACGAGGGGCCAGATGCCGGTGCTCATGTCGGCGCCTGAGGCGGAGGCGATCATGATCGCGAAGAAGCTCACGATCGACAGCGCGAGCAGGCCCAGCGACATGAACGCCAGGATGCGGTCGATCCGCCGGACGGGGACGTCCTCGGCGGGAGTGTTCTTGCTCATCCGCTTCAGCCTAGCGGCTGGGTCCCCGGCGCGGACGCCACACTGCCCCTTGCCGTAGGCTGGGGGCCGGGATCTGTCGATCCCTGTTCCGTCATGCCCGCGTCACATCGGCGCCGTACACAGCGAGGTCTCCATGCCCACCGGCAAGGTCAGGTTCTACGACGAGGAGAAGGGGTTCGGCTTCATCGTCACCGATGACGGCCAGGACGTCTTCCTGCACGCCACGGCCCTGCCCGCAGGCACCCCGGCGCCCAAGGCCGGCGCCCGTCTCGAGTTCGGCGTCGCCGACGGCAAGCGCGGGCTCCAGGCGCTGTCGGTGCGGGTGCTCGAGGCCCCCGTCAGCCTCGCGAAGCGCTCGCGCAAGCCCGCGGACGACATGGCCATCATCATCGAAGACCTCGTGAAGCTGCTCGACGGGATCGGCGGCGACCTGCGTCGCGGCCGCTACCCCAGCGGAGCCCACTCGAAGAAGGTCGCGGCCGTGCTGCGCAAGGTCGCGGATGAACTCGACGACTGATCCGGCCGACGGCCCGCTCGACGGCGAGTCGCCGTCGAGCGACGCGCCGGAGGTCGATGAGAGCGAGGTCGCCTCGGTGACGGATGCCCCGTCCCCGGAGCCTGCCGAGGCTGAGACGGAGGCAGACGTCGAGGCTGAGGCTGAAGCCGACCTGCAGCCCGCTGCCGAGGCGAAGTCGACCGCGGAGCCGGAGACGGATGTCGAGCCCGGGGCCGGCGTGGAAGCGGAGTCCGAGTCGGGGCCCGAGGTCCAGATCGAGGCCGAGTCGGTCCCTGAGCCTGAGCCTGACGTCGAGCCCGACCCGTCGCTGTTCGAGTCGCACGACCTGGCGCTCGCGGCACTGCGGGAGATCACGCCGGCATCGACGATCGGTGAGGTCGCCGGCCACCGCGTCGAGCGCGGCGGTGTCGTCTCGCTGCGCTTCGAGAACCGGCTCCCCGGTTATCCGGGATGGTTCTGGACCGTGAGCCTCGCGCGCGTCGAAGACGCTGAGCCGACCGTGCTCGAGGTCGAGCTGCTGCCCGGCGACGGTGCACTGCTCGCTCCCGACTGGGTGCCGTGGGCCGTGCGACTCGCCGAGTATCAGGCCGCCCAGGCGGCCTTGGCCGAGACGCCGCACGCTGCCGCCGACGAAGAGCTCGATGAGGACCTCGAGGGTCTCGACGACGTCGACGACCTCGACGCAGCGGACTTCGACGAGGACGGATCGAGGATCCTCCACGCGGGCGACGTCGACGGCGTCGACATCGACGAGCTCGACGACGACGCGGACGACGACGAGTCGGATGACGACGACGACGAGGACGAGGACGAGTCGGACGACGACGAGTCGGACGACGACGAGTCGGACGACGACGCGGACGACGACGAGTTGGATGACGACGACGCGGATGACGACGACGAGTCGGATGACGACGACGAGTCGGACGACGACGACGAGTCGGACGACGACGAGTCGGACGACGCTGACGACGACGAGTCGGATCACGACGACGCGGACGAGGGCGACTCCGCAGGGAGTTCCGACGAGGGCGACGACGCGAAGGAGTGACTCGCCGCGCCGCCGCCCTCGGGGCTCAAGGGGTGAGCGCCGCTGCGACCGCCATCTCGACCGGGCGCTCGGCACCTCCTGCCGACACCGAGAAGCGCGCGCTCAGGAGCGCCTCGTCGCGTGACGACGGGCCCACCAGCAGCTCGAACTCCCCGGCCTCGACGACACGGCGGCCGGCGGCATCCACGATCGTGCAGTCGGCGACCGCGATCGCAAGCTCGACCGTCGCCTCGGCGCCCTGCTCGACGTCGACGACGGTGAACCCCTTGAGTTCCTTGTCGGCCCAGCTGACCGACGTCACACTGTCGCGCACGTAGGCCTGGACGACCTCGCGCGCCGGCCGTGAGCCGGTGTTGCGCACGGTGACGCTCGCGCGGACGGTGTCGCCCGCGCCCAGCACGGGCTCGTCGATCCGCAGGTCCGAGTACTCGACGCGTGTGTACGACAGTCCCTCGCCGAACGCGTGCGCGGGGCTCTGGGTGAGGTCGGCGTAGCGCGACCCGTGCTGCCCGCGCAACTGGTTGTAGTACGTCGGCTGCTGGCCGACGTGGCGTGCGAAGGAGATCGGCAGCCGGCCGGATGGCTCGATGAGCCCGAGCAGCAGTTCGGCGATCGCGCGACCGCCCTCCATGCCCGGGTTCGCCGCCCACACCAGGGCCGCGGCATCCGTCACCGACTGCGGCAGCACGAGCGGCTTCGATGCGAGCAGGACGACGATGAGGGGCTTGCCGGTCGCCGCGAGCGCCTCGAGGAGCGCCTGCTGGCCGCCGAGCAGTTCGAGGGTCGCGGTCGAACGGCCCTCGCCCACGAGCTCGACGCGGTCGCCCACCACCGCGACGACATAGTCGGCGGCTTCCGCTGCCGAGACGGCCTCGGCGATCAGTGCGGCGTCCGGGGTGACGGGCACGACGATCTGGGGCCGGGGCTGCCCGTCGGGGAAGAAGGCCCCTTCCGGATCCTCTTCGAGGGTGAGGATGTCGGCGCCGCGCGCGTGCGCGACCTCCCAGGTCGACGGGGCGTGCGCGCGCAGGCCGTCGAGCACCGTCGTGATGAGCTCGCGCGGCTGACCGTCGGGCAGCCAGTCGACCTGGCCCGACGAGCCGGCCCAATCGCCGAGCTGCGTCTGGGCGTCGTCGGCGAGGGGCCCGACCACCGCGATTCGGCGCGGCGTCTCGTCGACGCCGAGGGGAAGCGTGCCGTCGTTCTGCAGCAGCACGAGCGAACGGCGGGCGGTCTCGAGGTTGAGCGCGACGTGCTCGGCGCTGCCGATCACCGTCTCGATGCGCTCGTCGTCGGGAAGGCGCGGGTTCTCGAACAGGCCGAACTCGAACTTCAGGCGCAGGATGCGCGACAGCGCGCGGTCCAGATCACCCTCGGCCATGAGCCCCCGCTCGATCGCCATGAGCGCGCCGTGGAAGAAGCCCGGCGTGGTCATCACCATGTCGTTGCCGGCCTTGACCGCCGCGGCTGCGGCGTGCGGGTAGTCGGGCTGCACCTTCTGCTCCCACACCATGCGGCCGACGTTGTCCCAGTCGGTGATGAGGGTGCCGGTGTAGCCCCACTCGCCGCGCAGCACATCGTTGAGCAGCCAGTCGTTGACGGTGATGGGCACGCCGTCGGTGGTCTGGTAGCCGAGCATGAACGTGCGGCACCCCTCACGGGCGACGCGCTCGAACGGCGGCAGGAACCACGACCGCAGCTTGCGTCGCGAGATGTCGGCCTCGCTCGCGTCGCGCCCGCCCTGCGTCTCGGAGTACCCGGCGAAGTGCTTGGCCGTCGCGAGGATCGCGTCGGGATCGTGGAGACCGCCGCCCTGGTATCCGCGGACCATCGCCGAGGCGAGCTCGCCGATCAGGTGCGGGTCCTCGCCGAACGTCTCATCGATGCGGCCCCAGCGCAGGTCGCGCGCGATGCACAGGACGGGGGAGAACGTCCAGTGGATGCCGGTCGCCGACACCTCGGCCGCGGTCGCGCCGGCCACCTGCTCCACGAGCGCAGGATCCCACGTCGCCGCCATGCCGAGCTGGGTCGGGAAGACCGTGCCGCCCTCCCAGAACGCGTGGCCGTGGATGCAGTCCTCGCCGACGAGGAGGGGGATCCGCAATCGCGTCTGGAGCGTCAGGTCTCGGGCACGCAGCACGCGCGCGGGGGAGGCGTGCAGGATCGATCCGGCGTGCATCCGGAGTATCTGGTCGTCGAGGTCCTCGCGGGCGTCGAGCTGCAGCATCTGCCCGACCTTCTCCTCGAGGGTCATGCGACCCAGCAGATCGGCGATCCTCTCCTCGACCGGAAGCTCGGGGTCGAGATAGGGTGCGTCGTTGGTCACAGATTCTCCTGTCGGGATGTCGCGGGCGCGGTGCGGACGGCAGTGACGGTGTCGTTCACGCTCATGCCCTTCTTCTTGAGGGCGCGGGCTCGCTCGCCGGCGGACCGGAGACGGGGGTTGACGTACTCGTCGATGCCGAAGTTGATCAGCGAGAGCGCGACGCCGATCGCGGCGATGCACAGGCCGGGAGGCACGAACCACCACCACTGGCCCTGGCGGAAGGCACCCTGCGCGCTCGCCCAGTTGAGGATCGTGCCCCAGTTGTACGTCGTGACCGGGATGATGCCGATGTACGACAGGGTCGTGAGGCCGATGATCGCGGCCGTGACCGTGCCCACGAAGCTCGCGGCGATGAGCGCCATGAGGTTCGGGAGCATCTCGACGGTGATGATGCGGTGCAGAGGCTCGCCGTTGGCGCGGGCGGCCAGCACGAAGTCGCGGCTGCGCAGCGACATCGTCTGCGCGCGGAGCACGCGCGCGCCCCAGGCCCAGCCTATGAGGCCCAGGATTCCCGCGACGAGGATGAGCGGCGGGTCCTCGTACATCGAGGCGACGATGATGATCAGCGGGATGCCGGGAATCACGAGGAACACGTTCGTGAGCGCCGACAGGCCCTCGCTCCGCCAGCCGCGCAGGTAGCCCGACATCACCCCGACGACGATGGCGAGGACGGTGGCGATGATCGCGGCGAGGAAGCCGACCACGATGACCCCGCGGGTGCCGTGGATGACCTGGCTCAGCACGTCCTCGCCGATGTGGGTCGTGCCCAGCCAGTGCGCCGCCGACGGCGGCTGGAATCGTGCCGTGTTGTCGACTTTCGTCGGCGAGTAGGGGGCGAGCACGTCGGCGAGGATCGCGACGAGCACGAAGAAGCCGAGGATCGACAGGCCCGCAATCGACTTTCCGTTGCGGAACATCGCGAAGGCGGAGCCCAGCTTCGACCAGAACGTCGGCCTCTGAGGGGCGGCGGCGCCTCCAGAAGGCGACGGAGCACGCAGCGTGGCGGTCGCGGGAGTGTTCGCCGGACGCTGCGCCGCGGTGTCGTTGATGATCGTGTCCATGCTCAGGCCTCCGTCTGGCGCGTGCGCGGGTCGAGGAATGCGTAGGCGACATCGGCCAGGAGGTTCGCCAGCAGCACCGAGATCGTGAGCACGAGGAACACTCCCTGCATGAGGGCGTAGTCCTTCGCGTTGGTGGCGTCGAGCAGCAGCTTGCCGACGCCGGGATAGCTGAACACCACCTCCATGACGATCGTGCCGCCGACGATGAACCCGAGCGCGAGCGCGAAGCTCTGGATCTGGGGCAGCACCGCGTTGCGCGCGGCATAGCGCCAGAGCACCCGGTTGTTCGGCATGCCCTTTGCCTGCGCGACCATGACGTAGTCCTCGTCGAGCACTGTGAGCATCATGTTGCGCATGCCCAGCATCCAGCCGCCGAGGGAGGCGATGATGATGGTCGCTGCGGGCAGGAAGCCGTGATGGACGACGTCTCCGACGAACTCCCACGACCACTCCGGCGTGACTCCGACGCCGTACGCCTTGCCGATGGGGAACCAGCCGAGCGTCACCGAGAACGCCGAGATGGCGAGCAGGCCGAGCCAGAAGTAGGGGATGGTGCTGAGGAATGTCGTGATCGGGATGAGCGCGTCGAGCCGGCTGCCGCGACGCCAGCCGACGATCGCGCCGCCGATGGTGCCGATCGCGAACGCGATGAGCGTCGCGAAGCCGACGAGGCCCACGGTCCAGATCAGCGACTGGCCGACCACCTCGGTCACCGGGCGCATGCCGTGCAGCAGCGAGATCCCGAGGTCGCCGCGCAGGAGCAGTCCCCAGTAGTCGAGGTACTGCTGCCAGAGCGTCTTGTCGGTGTCGAGGCCGAGCAGCGCGCGCAGAGCCTCAGCAGCCTCGGGCGTGACGTTGCGATTGCGGGCGAGGTACGCGCTCACCGCGTCGCCCTTCATCAGGCGCGGCAGGAAGAAGTTGATCGTGATCGCGGCCCACAGCGTGAACAGGTAGAACAGGACGCGGTTGCCGAGGAAGCGCCAGGGGATGCGGGCGCGGGCTTTGACGGCGCCGGTCGCCGTCGTGCCCGCCTCGATCGCATCGAAGTCCGGAGTCGGCAGCTGGGGAGCGACGGCGCTCACTTCTCACCTCCGACGATGCCGGCTGCGTGAGCGAAATAGGTGTCCGGATCGGGGGACGCCGCGCGCAGCTCTTGGGTGTACGGGTTCTGAGGACGCAGGATCACGTCATCGGCGGGGCCGCGTTCGACCACTCGCCCCTGATTGAGCACGAGGATCTCGTCCGAGAAGTGGCGGGCGGTGGCGAGGTCGTGCGTGATGTAGAGCACGCCGAGCCCCTCCTCGCGCTGCAGGTCGGCCAGCAGGTTGAGCACGCCGAGGCGGATCGACACGTCGAGCATCGAGACGGGCTCGTCGGCCACGAGCAGTTTCGGGCGGGATGCCAGGGCGCGGGCGATCGCGACGCGCTGGCGCTGGCCGCCCGAGAGCTCGTGCGGCCGGCGGTCGATCACCGAATCGGCGTCGAGGCGGACGCGGCCGAGCAGACGCCGCACCTCATCCTCGATCTGATCCTTGGGGACGACCGCGTCGAGCTGGAGCGGCCGCTGGACGGCGTAGCGGATCGAGTGGTACGGGTTCAGCGATGCGAACGGGTCCTGGAACACCATGCGCAGCTGCTGGCGGTATGCGCGCAGGCCCTTGCCGCTGCGGGGGATCGGCTCCCCGTCGATGCGCACCTCGCCGCTCGTGGGCGACTCGAGCTGGGTCAGGATCTTCGCGATGGTCGACTTGCCGCTGCCGGACTGGCCGACGAGGCCGATCGTCTGGCCCGAGCGCAGCGTGAAGCTCACGTCGTCGAGGGCCTTCATCTGCCCGGACCCGCGCACCGAGTACACCTTGGTGACGGCGTCGAACTCGAGGACGGTCATCGGTGGACCACCCCTCTCTCTCCGGTGAGTCGTGGGAACGAGGCGAGCAGCGTGCGCGTGTAGTCGTCCTGCGGGTCGGTCCAGATCCGCTCCGCGGTGTCGAGCTCGATGATCTCGCCGTCGCGCATGATCGCGATCCGGTCGCTGATCTCGAGCAGCAGCGGGAGGTCGTGGGTGATGAAGATCACCGAGAAGCCGAACTCGTGACGCAGGTGCGAGATCTGACGCAGGATCTCGCGCTGGACGAGCACGTCGAGGGCGGTGGTCGGCTCGTCCATGACCATGAGCTGCGGGCGCAGCGCGAGCGCCATGGCGATCATGACGCGCTGGCGCATGCCGCCCGACAGCTCGTGCGGGTACGAGCGGTAGCGCTGCGCACCCACCTTGACGATCTCGAGCAGATCGACGACCGCCTCGCGCCGCTGCGAGCGGGAGAAGGCGGGTCGGTGGACCTCGAAGACGTCCTCCAGCTGAGATCCGATGGTGGCGACCGGGTTCAGCGAGTTCATCGCGCCCTGGAAGACCATCGAGATCTTGTCCCAGCGGAAGCGGCGCATCTCCTCGGCGCCGAGGCTGTTGAGGTCGACGTCCTCGCCCGTCGCGTCGTGGAAGACGACGGAGCCGCTGGTGATCACGGCCGGGGGCTTGAGCAGGCGCTGGACGCCGTAGGCGAGGGTCGTCTTGCCGCACCCGCTCTCGCCGGCGAGTCCGAGGATCTCACCCCGCTGGAGTTCGAGGGTGACGTTCTTGACCGCCCGGACCGGCGGATCGACGTCATAGACGATCGAGAAGTCGTGGACGGAGAGCAGCGAATCTCTCATCGGTGTGCTGGTTCGCTTTCGTGAGGGCTGACGTGCAGGCGGGGCGGATGCGGCAGCAACAGTGCTGACGTGCAGGCGGGACGGATGCCGCAGCAACAGTGCTGACGTGCAGGCGGGACGGATGCCGCAGCAACAGTGCTGACGTGCAGGCGGGACGGATGCCGCAGCATCCGTCCCGCCTGCGGTGCGTCAGTCGGCGGGCTGCAGCTCGGTCAGGATCTGCACGATCGCGGGCTGCGTCGGGTCGGCCGAGGCGTACTGGTCGTCCTCCGACGGCCATCCGACGTAGTTGCGCGTGTTGAACTCGCCCAGGAGCGGGTGCGCACCCAGCGGGATCGCCGGCACGTTCTCGACGAAGGCCGTCTGCATGACCTCGAGAGCGGCTTCACGGTCGGCGTCCGTCGCTGCGTTCGCGTACGTGTTCAGCGCTTCGGTGACCGCGGGGTCGTCGAAGCGGCCGAAGTTGAACGCCGCCTTGTCATCGACGATCCACTTCGGGTCCATCGTCGACGTGTACAGGCCGTACGCGTTGCCGGTGTCCTCGAGCCAGTGGATGATGGCCTGGAAGGTGCCCTCCTGGCGCGCGGCATCCCAACCGCCCCAGTCGGGCTGGTCGACCTTGACGTCGATGCCGAGGCCCTCCTTGAGCTCTTCGGCGATGAGCGCCTGCTCGGTGTTCCAGTCGCTCCATCCCGCGGGGACCGAGATCGAGAACGAGACAGCCTCGCCGTCCGGGTCGATGAGCGTCTCGCCGTCCCAGGTGTAGCCGGCGTCCGTGAGGACCTGGCGCGCCTTGTCGATGTCGACGGCGTAGTTCTGGCCGGCGTACTCGGGGATGACCTCGTCCTCCAGCAGCGCACCCAGACCGGTGACGCTCCAGACCGCCTCGCTCGCGCCTTCGCGCGCGATGTCGACGTAGGCCTGACGGTCGATCGTCCAGGCGAGGGCCTCACGGAGCGCGGGGTCGTTGAACGGCTTGGTCTGCAGGTTCATGAACAGCGTTCCGGCACCTGCAGTGGGCGAGACGAGGAACTTGTTGTCGGGGTCGGCCGACAGGTAGCTGTCTTCGATCTGCGGGATGAACGCCTGCGCCCAGTCCGCCTCGCCCGTCGCGAGCGCGGTCGTGAGGGCAGCGTTGTCGCCGTAGGAGACGTAGTGCAGTTCGGGTACGGACAGTTCGCCGCCCCAGTAGTCGGGGTTCGCCGTGAGGGTGACCGACTCGGTCGTCCACGAGTCGAGCACGTAGGGACCGGTGCCCACGACCTGGCCCTCGCCGGTGAGCGGGTCGGTGTTCGGGTCCTCGATGTCCGCCCAGATGTGCTCGGGCACGATCTGGAAGTGGAGGACGCGGGCCTGCTGGGTGTACTTCGAGCTGTTGAAGTCGATCGTGACGGTGTCGCCGTCGACGTTCACGCTCTTGATGTCGAGCGCGTTGGTGTCGTTGAGCTTGCCGTCGAGCACCTGGTTGAAGGAGAACGCGATGTCGTCGGCGGTGAAGTCCTCGCCGTCGCTCCACTTCACGCCGCTGCGGGCCACCGCGGTGAGCTGCGTGTAGTCGTCGTTCCACTCCACGGACTCGGCCAGCCACGGCGTTGTGCCGAGGTCGCCGGTCGGGTTCACGAGTGCGAGGGACTCGAAGATGACCTTGCCGTAGGCGTACTTCGAGGCGGATGAGTCGCCCAGGTACGGGTTGTTCGACTCTGTCGTGATCGCGCCGTCGGGCTTGGCGATGGTGAGTGCCGCACCGGGCTCGGAATTGCCGGAGTCCGTGCCGCCGGCTGCGCAGCCGGTGAGCACGATCGCCGCGGCGATGCCGACGGCGACGAGGGAGGACCTAAGCCTCATTGCTTCTCCTTCGTGATGTGACGTCGGCGTACTCACGTGAGTCACCACGACGTCGTGGGGGGTGATTGCGGGGATTAGGTTACAAGCTAGTAAGTAAGTAATGCAACCGAGTCGATCTGCGACCGCATCCGACTCGTGCGTAGACTCTTGATCCGCCGGATGAGTCGAGGGGGCGGAAGCCAGTGACCGAGCAGCGCAGACAGCCGCGTTCGCGACCCGAGACTCTCGCGCGCCGACGCGACATCCTCGACGCCGCGACCGAGATATTCGGGGCCAAGGGGTTCACCGGCGGCACCCTCCAGGAGATCGCCGACCAGGTCGGCATGACCCACGCGGGCATCCTCCATCACTTCGGCTCCAAGGATGCGCTGCTGCTCGAGGTGCTGCAGCATCGTGATGAGACCGATGTGGCCGACCTGGAGGAGCAGCACATCCCCGACGGGATGGATCTGTTCCGCCATCTCGTGCGCACCGCGTTCGCGAACGCCGACCGACCGGGCATCGTTCAGGCGTACGCCGTGCTCTCGGCCGAGTCCGTGACGCATGACCACCCCGGCCGCGACTTCTTCCAGAAGCGGTATGAGACCCTGCGGGGCGAAGTCGCGCACGCATTCGCCGTCGCCTGCGCCGAACGCGGCATCCGCGAGCCGGAGACGGTCGCCTACGCGTCGACGAGCATCCTCGCGGTCATGGACGGCCTCCAGGTGCAGTGGCTGCTCGACCCGACCGCGCTCGATCTGGGGCGCGCATCCGAGTTCGCGATCGAGGCGATCGTCACCGCGGTGCTCGCGCCCTCGCCCTCGCCACTCGTCTGAGCGCCGATGTCCCGGTGAGGCGCCGGATCAGAGGTTCTCGACCGTGTAGTCGATGCTCTTGATCAGCTGGCGGACGTCGTCGGGCTCGATCGAGACGAACGTCGCCACCCGCAGCTGGTTGCGGCCGAGCTTGCGGTACGGCTCTGTGTCGACGATGCCGTTCGCGCGCAGGCTCTTGGCGACGGCGGCCGCGTCGACGGCGTCGTCGAAGTCGATGGTGACGACGACGGGGGAGCGGTCGGCCGGGTCGGCGACGAAGGGCGTGGCGAAGGCGGATGCCTCGGCCCAGCGGTACAGCGCGCTCGAGGACTCGCGGGTGCGGGCATCCGCCCACTGCAGCCCGCCGCTGTCGCGGATCCAGTCGAGCTGGCGGTCGAGGAGGAACAGCGTCGCGAGTGCCGGCGTGTTCAGCGTCTGGTTCAGACGCGAGTTGTCGAGCGCGTTCTTCAGGCTCAGGAACTCGGGGATGTAGCGGCCCGACGCCGCGATCCGCTCGATCCGCTCGATCGCGGCGGGGGAGACGAGCGCGAACCACAGCCCGCCGTCCGAGCCGAGGTTCTTCTGCGGCGCGAAGTAGTAGACGTCGGCCTGGTGGATCGAGAAGTCGATCCCGCCGGCGGCGCTGGTCGCGTCGATCACGGTCAGGGCGCCGTCGTCGCCGGTGATGCGCTCCACGGGCGCTGCGACTCCGGTCGAGGTCTCGTTGTGCGGCCACGCGTACACGTCGACGCCTTCGACGGCTTCGGCGGACGTGCGCGTGCCGGCGGCGACCTCGCGCACATCGGGGGCTTCGAGCCACGGGGCCTTCGCGGCGGCGGCGAACTTGCCTCCGAACTCGCCGAAGACGAGGTGCTGGCTCCGCTTCTCGATCAGGCCGAAGGCCGCGGCATCCCAGAACGCCGTCGACCCGCCGTTGCCGACGATGACCTCGTAGCCGGAGGGGAGGCGGAACAGCTCGGCGAGTCCGGCGCGCACCTGACCGACGAGGTCCTTCACGGGCGCCTGGCGGTGCGAGGTGCCCAGCAGGGCCGCCCCTGGGCCCGCGAGGGCGGCGAGGTGCTCGGCGCGGATCTTCGACGGACCGCAGCCGAAGCGTCCGTCGGCGGGCAGGATCTCACGGGGAAGCGCGACGTGGGGCATGGCTCGATTCTAGGCTCGGGCGAGTGCGACGCCCGGGTCGCATGACGCGAGGTGACGTCCGGCCGCGCGGTCGTCAGTTGTCGAGTTCGCCCAGCAGCAGTCCGGTCTGCTCGGTGCGGCGCTCCACCTCGAGCGGGTCGAGGTCGGGCTCCACCGCGTGCCCGGCGACGATCGCCGTGGCGCTCTGCTCGGACAGCGGCACAGGGGTCGCTTCGCGGCGCAGCACCTCGTGCGCCTCATGCTCGACGAGGACGGGGACGAACTCCGTCACCTTGGCGCCGTCGAAGCGGTGCAGCTCCTCGTCGACGATCGCGGCGACGCGGTCGGGCGGGACGGAGGGGAACCGTTCCGTGAGCCGCTGGACGACGGCATCGATGGGCGAGTGATCGGCATTCGCGCTCATGCCTGAATCATGCGGCGGGACGCTCGTCGGCGCAAGAGCGCACCGGCGCCCGGTGTCGAGGGAATGGATAGGCTGTCCTCGCCCCTTCGACGAACGAGGACACCGCGAGATGACCGACCTGATCGACACCACCGAGATGTACCTGCGCACGATCCTCGAGCTCGAGGAGGAGAACATCGTTCCCCTGCGCGCGCGCATCTCCGAGCGCCTCGGACACTCCGGGCCCACGGTGTCGCAGACCATCGGCCGCATGGAGCGCGACGGACTCGTGGTCGTCTCCGAAGACCGCAGCCTCGAGCTCACCGGCTCCGGTCGGCAGAAGGCCGTCGACGTGATGCGCAAGCACCGCCTCGCCGAGCGACTGCTGTCCGACGTCATCGGCCTGGACTGGGCCTATGTCCACGAAGAGGCCTGCCGCTGGGAGCACGTCATGAGCGAGCAGGTCGAGCGTCGCCTCGTCGAGCTGCTGGGGCATCCCACCGAGTCGCCGTACGGCAATCCCATCCCCGGACTCGACCAGCTCGGCGATGTGCCGGCGAGTGGGTTCGAGCAGGGCGTGGTCGGACTCGTGCGTCGTCTGAACGAGGCCGGCGAGCCGATCTCGGGCACCGTGCGCCGCCTCGCCGAGCCCGCACAGGTCGACCCCGAGCTGCTCCAGCAGCTCAAGGGCGCCGGTGTTCTCCCCGGCAAGAGCGGCGACTACCGCTACAGCGAGGGCTACGTCCTGGTGCAGATGCACGGCAGCGACGAGGGGCTCGAACTGCCCATCGAGGTGGCGTCCCACATCTTCCTGGTCGACGAGCGCCGCTGAGCGATCGCGCAGCCCCATCAGGGAACTGCCAGGCGATGAGCGTGACAGATTCGTTACCTTCGGGTAGCCTCGAACAGTCCACTAGGCGAGAAGCCCGCCGACGGACCCCGCGCTGATTGCCTCCCTGGCTCGTCGTCGTCGCGGTGAAGCCCGCATATCGTGCCCCGACACCGAATGCCGACGAGCCAGCGCCGACGGCGCAGAGGCGCCGGAGGACAGTTTGGCTGAACAGAACGATTCGCTCGCGAACGAGCCCGAGCACGCCGCGACGAGTCTGACCCGTCGCACGCGTGTGCGGCGCCCGGTCGGCCGTCGCAACAAGGCCGTCGCGACCGTCGCCCCCACGCCCGCCTCGACTCGTCCCGCTCCATCCAAGGGCCCGAACCGCGTGGTCAAGCCTCTGCGCAGCCTGGTGATCCTGACGATGGTGGGCGGTCTCATCGCGACCGTCGCGCTTCCCGCGTTCGGTGCGTCGCTTCCGGTCGAAGAGGCCAAGACCGTCCAGCAGATGGCGGTCGACGACGCTCAGTCGCTCGTGATCGCCTCAGATGCCACCTCGACCCAGCTGAGCCGCGAGAGCTACTCCGCGACCACGGCCGAGGAGATCGAAAAGAAGAAGGCCGCCGAGGCGGCCGCGCAGCGCGCACGCCTCGCAGCGAGCGTCGCCTCGACCATCAAGGTCGACCTCAACATGGTGGCTCCCGGTTCCGGCGCGGTCCGCTGGCCGCTCTCGGGCTACACGCTCGGCGAGGGCTTCGGCACGCGCGGCGGCGCCCACATGGGCGTCGACATGCTCGCGCCCGCCGGCACGCCGATCTTCGCCGCCGCCGCCGGTGTGGTCAAGGTGTCGCAGGAGAGCTACGGCGGCTACGGCGTGGCCGTCACGATCGACCACGTCATCAACGGCCAGCGCGTCGGCACCCTCTACGGACACATGACCTACGGCAGCCGCCAGGTCGTCGCGGGTCAGACCGTCCAGGCCGGTCAGGTCATCGGGCTCGTCGGCAGCACCGGCCGCTCGACCGCGAACCACCTGCACTTCGAGACCTACATCAACGGCTCGAATGTCGACCCGTACGCGTGGCTGCAGGCCAACGCGGGCTGATCGACCCTGCATCTCGACGATCCCCTCGGCGCTCCGGCGCCGGGGGGATCGTCTGTTCGCCGACACGCCACGCGTCGTTCACCGCCGTCTGCGGCCCGTGCCGCACATACGTGCGTTAGCCTGAAACCCGACGCTGAGAGCAGCGGAGGGAGCCGAAGATGGGCATCACACCACGCATCCGCACCATGGATGCGCTCGGACGCCTTGTCCTTCGGCATCGTATGACCGGATGCCACGGCCAGACCGTGGCGCTATGGCGCTGTCAATAGACAGCGCCTTTTTTCATACCCCTGCGCCGCTTGATCGTCGCGCAAGTCGAATCACCGGGAAGCCGTCCCGGCCGTTCGAGAGGATGATCAATGCGCACTCTGGTGCTGAATGCGGGCTACGAGCCGCTCGCCGTCGTGTCGTTCAAGCGGGCCCTTGTGCTCGTGATGAATGAGAAGGCGGTCGTCATCGAGCACACCGACAACGATCCGGTCTGGGGCACGAGACGCGCCTACGATCGCCCGGCGGTGATCATCCTCACGCGGTACGTGAGGGTGCCCGGCGGACGCCGTGTGCCGGTGACCCGGCGCGGCGTGCTGCGTCGCGACTCGCACCGCTGCGCGTACTGCGGCACGTCTGCGTCGACGATCGACCACGTGCTGCCGCGGTCCCGCGGCGGCGGCGATTCGTGGGAGAACCTGGTGGCGTGCTGCCTCCGCTGCAACAACGTCAAGGGCGACCGCACGCCGCAGGAGATGAACTGGGAGCTCCGCTTCATCCCGCACCCCCCGCGCGGAGCGCAGTGGACCGTGCGGGGCACCGAGCGCACCGATCCGCGGTGGGAGCCGTATCTGGCCCTCGCCGCGTAGGTCAGCGCGCGTCCAGGACCTGCAGCCAGCGGCTGAGGATCGGCTCGAGGGCCGCGGCATCCGCCGATCCCAGTTCGGCGATCAGGCGGTGCTCGTTGGCGAGGTGCGCGGTGAACGCCCGGTCGATGAGGTCGAGACCGGCCGGGGTGAGTCGCACCAGACGGCGGCGTGCATCGGATGCCTCGGCCCGCCGTTCGACGAGCCCCCGGGCGGCGAGCCGGTCGACGCGCTTGGTCAGCCCGCCGGTGGTGACGAGCGTGTGGTCGGCGAGTTCGCCAGCGGCGCGCTCGTAGGGCGCTCCGGCGCGGCGGAGGGTGGCCAGCACGTCGAACTCGCCCTCGTTCAGGCCGTACTCGCCGTAGACGGCGACGAGTCGGTCGGTGAGCTCGAGGGCGATCCGATGCAGCCGGGCGATGACGCCCTGCGGTGAGGGATCGAGGTCGGGGCGCTCGCGGCGCCACGCCTGCTGGATCTCGGCGACACGATCGAGCGGTTCGCGGGCGGAAGCATCCATGCGCCCATCTTATCTTCCCGGTAAGATAAAGTGTCTTCCATGGAAGATAAAAGCTGGCGATGGATCGCCGTCACCGCGATCGCGCCGATCGCATGGGGCAGCACGTACGTCGTGACACGCAACCTCCTGCCGCCGGAGTCGCCGCTGTGGGGCGGCGTGCTGCGCGCCCTGCCGGCGGGGCTCCTCGTGCTGCTGATCGCACGGACGAGGCCCCGGGGATCGTGGTGGTGGCGGTCGCTGGTGCTCGGCACGCTCAACGTCGGCGGATTCTTCGTGCTCGTCTACATCGCGGGGCAGCGACTGCCCTCGAGCCTCGCGGCGACGCTGATGTCGGCATCCGCCGCCGGGATGCTGCTGTTCGCGTGGCTGCTGCTTCGGCGTCGTCCTCGTGCCGTCGCGGTCGCCGGAGCGGCTGTCGGGCTCGGCGGAGTGGTCGTGATGCTGGGATTCGACGTCGGCGGGGTCGACGTGTGGGGGGTCGCGGCGTCGCTCGGCGCCATGCTCGCCTCGTCTCTCGGGTTCGTCCTGACGGCGCGCTGGGGATCGGAGGTGCCGGCGCTCGCGATGACGGCGTGGCAGCTGGTCGGCGGCGCGCTCGTGCTGCTGCCCGCCGCGCTCCTCGTCGAGGGGGCGCCGCCCGCACTCACGCTGGAATCGGGGCTCGGCTTCGCCTATGTCACGCTCGTGGCGACGGCGCTCGCGTACGCCGCCTGGTTCGCCGGGCTGCGTCACCTCGCTCCGGGCGTGGTCGGCGTCGTCGGCCTGCTCAATCCGGTGACGGGCGTCGCGCTCGGGGTGGTCGTGGCGGGTGAGGCGTTCGGGCTCCCGCAGGCAGCCGGGGTGGCTCTCGTGCTCGCGGGGATCGCGCTGGGGGCACTGCCCGGGAGTGGGGCATCTCGACGGGCCGGCATCATGCTGCGCCCCGCGATCCGTCGGACGTAGAGTCTCGTGTCGGCATTCGCTCCTCGGTGGTGCGGATGTCAGAGATAAGAGTTATCTTCGATTCCTGCGATTGAAATACTAGAACATCAGTTCTAGTCTGTGGGAATGAGGGCGATCGTGCAGCTCACGGCATCGCATGGGCAGGAGCCGGTGTCGGCGAGCCCGGTGTCGGGAGACGCCGTGTCGGGAGACGCCGTGGCGGGAGGCGCCGTGGTGGGAAGCACCGTGGTGGGAAACACCGTGGCGCGGCTGCGTGCCCAGCTCGAGCGGGTGCAGGGGCGCAAACTCGATGCGCCGGTGCTGCCGGTTCATCCCACCCTCGCGTCCCTCCTCCCCGGTGGTGGACTGCGCCCGGGGGCGGCGTACTCCCTCCCGAGGTCGACGTCGCTGCTGCTGGCCCTGCTCGCACAGCCGTCGCAGTCCGGGTCATGGTGTGCGGCGGTGGGCCTGCCGCGGCTCGGCGCCGAGGCGGCCGAGGCGCTGGGGGTCGACCTCTCCCGGCTCGTGCTCATCCCCGATCCCGGTGTCCGGTGGCTCGCGGTGACCGCGACCATCGCCGAGGTGCTCCCCGTCGTCGCCGTGCGCCCGTCCGGTCGCGCGTCCGACGGCGAGATCGCGCGCCTGGCCGCACGCCTGCGTGACCGGGGCGGCGTGCTGCTCGTTCAGGGCCCCTGGCCGCAGGCCGAGGCCGTGCTCGAGGTGACGGATCCCGTGTGGGCGGGTGTGGGTCGCGGCCACGGCTATCTCTCCGCGCGCGAGGTCACCCTCACCTCGTCGAGCAGGCGATGGCCACGCTCCCGACGGGCGCGGGTGATGCTGCCGGATGCCTCGGGCCACGTCTCCGCCGCGGCCGAGACGGTGCGCGCCGTCGAGCCGGTGCGCGCGTTCGGCGACGAGCGCTTCGTGCCGCTCGAAGCGAGGGCGGTCGGCTGACATGGCGGTGGAGTCTCCTGTCCGGAGCCTCGTGCTGTGGTTCCCCGACTGGCCTGTGACAGCGTTGACGCGCGACGGCGGCGGCCTGGCGGGGGGCGTGCCGCTGGACGCGTCCCGGGCGGTGGCGGTGATGGAGCGCAACCTCGTGACGGCGTGCTCGGCGACGGCGCGGGCCGAGGGGGTGCGTCGCGGCCAGCGCCGCCGAGACGCGCAGGCGCGCTGTCCGGGGCTCACGGTCGTGCCGGCCGACGCCGCGCGCGACCAGCGGGCCTTCGCTCCCGTCGTGGCGCGCATCGAGGAGCGGGCTCCGGGGGTGCAGCTCGTGCGTCCTGGGCTGTGCGCCCTGCGGGCGCGGGGTCCTGCCCGCTACTACGGGGGCGAGATCGAGGCGGCGCGCGTGCTGCTCGAGACGCTGCGCGATCTCGGGCTCGGCGATGTGCGGGCGGGCATCGCCGACGGTCCGTTCACCGCCGAGCAGGCGGCAAAGGCGGGAGCGAGCGCGTCCGAGCCGGTGTTCTCGGTGCCGGCGGGCGGTGCCGCCGGGTTCCTCGCGCCGCTGTCCGTGGCGGTGCTCGACGCCTCCTCTCTCGGGGCAGGAGGTTCGGCGCCGGCCTCCGCATCCGCCGACCTCGTCGGACTCCTCGCCCGGCTGGGGGTCCAGACGCTCGGGGAGTTCGCGGCCATGGACGCCGATCGGGTGCGCGAGAGGTTCGGCGAGCGCGGCATCCGTCTCCACGCGCTCTCCGGCGGGCGCGACTCCCGGCCCGTCGAGCCGCGCATCCCGCCGCCGGAGCTGCACCGCGAGATCGCGTTCGAGCCACCGCTCGAGATCGCCGACCAGGTCGCGTTCGGCATGCGCGTCACCGCCGACGACTTCATCGGGGGGCTCGGCGCGATCGACCTCGTGTGCACCGAGCTGCGGGTCGAGCTCATCGGCGACCGAGGCGAGCGCAGCGAGCGGGTGTGGCTGCACCCGGGCTCCTTCGACGCGGCGGCGGTCGTCGACCGCGTGCGCTGGCAGCTCGCCGAGGACGTCGGGGAGCGCGGAGCCGGGGGAGCCGGGGGAAATGAGCGAGGAGGTCTGCGCAGCGGGGTCGCGGTGGTGCGGATCTCGCCGGAGGCGGTCGACGCGGCATCCCATCACGCCCCGGCGATCTTCGGCGGCGGCCCCGAGGAGCGCGTGCACCACGCCCTGTCCCGCGTGCAGGCGATGCTCGGGCATCGCGGCGTGCTCACCCCGGCGATCGGCGGCGGGCGGTGGCTGGTCGAGCGACAGGTGCTCGTGCCGTGGGGCGATCGGCACGCGGCGGGTGCCGACGGACTCGCCGCGCAGCGGGCGCGGCCCTGGCCGGGGAGCCTTCCCGATCCGCTGCCGGCGACCGTGTTCGCCGAGCCCGTCCCCGTCGACGTGCGCGCGCTGGGAGGAGAGACGATCGATGTCGATGACCGCGGCATCGTCTCGGCCGTGCCGGCGCTGCTCATCGAGAGCGGGCGCCGACGGGCGATCGAGGCGTGGGCGGGGCCGTGGCCGGTGGTGGAGCGGTCGTGGGATGCCGCGCGCGCGCGGCGGTCGCACCGGTTCCAGGTCGTCGACGCCGACGGCGGGGCGTGGCTGCTCGTGTGCGACGGCGACGTGTGGACCGCGGAGGCGACCTATGACTGAACGCACCCGGCGAGAGGACCGCCGCTGATGGGCTTCGACAATCCCTCCGTGCCGTGGTCCGAGATGGAGCGGCTGCTCAGCGACCGGCGTCGGCCGGGCGGCCCTCCCGCCGGCGCCGACGGCGGAGACAGCCCGGCATGGTCGCACAAGCGGGGGCCATACGTCGCGCCGGGCATCGAGCGTCCCGCCGACGCGATCCCGTACGCCGAGCTGCACGCGCATTCGTCGTTCTCGTTCCTCGACGGGGCGTCCTCGCCCGAAGAGCTCGCGGAGGAGGCGGAGCGTCTGGGGCTGCACGCCCTCGCGATCACCGACCACGACGGCTTCTACGGCATCGTGCGCTTCGCCGAGGCCGCCGAGTCGCTGCAGCTCAAGACCGTGTTCGGGGCCGAGCTCTCGCTCGAGCTCCCCAAGCCGCAGAACGGCGAGCCCGACCCGGCCGGCGCGCACCTGCTCGTGCTCGCGCGCGGCGAGGAGGGCTACCACCGGCTCGCGGGCGCCATCACCCACGCGCAGCTGCAGGGGGCCGAGAAGGGGCGTCCGGTGTACGACCTCGACGAGCTCGCCGCGCAGGCAGCGGGCGAGTGGGCCGTGCTCACCGGATGTCGCAAGGGCGCGGTGCGGCGCGCGCTCGCCGACGGGGGAGCGGATGCCGCGTCCCGCGAGCTCGACCGCCTCGTCGCCCTTTTCGGGCGCGACGCCGTGCACGTCGAGCTGATCGACCACGGCAATCCGCTCGACACGCGCGACAACGACGTGCTGGTCGGCCTTGCGCGCGAGCGCCGGCTGCCGCTGCTCGCGACGAACAACGTCCACTACGCGGTGCCGAGGCGTCAGCTGCTGGCCGCCGCGGTCGCGGCGGTGCGCGCGAACCGGGGGCTCGACGAGCTCGACGGCTGGCTGCCGGCCCACGCCGGCGCGCACCTGCGCAGCGGGGCGGAGATGGCGGAGCGGTTCGTGCGCCACCCCGATGCCGTGGCCCGCACCGTCGTGCTGGCGGACGAGCTCGCCTTTCCCCTCCGCCGTGCCAAGCCCGCGCTGCCGAAGCAGGAGGTCCCCGAGGGGCACACGCCGATGTCGTGGCTGCGTCACCTCGTGTGGGAGGCGGTGCCCCGCAAGTACCCCGACCTGTCCGAGAAGGACCGGGCCCGCATCGAGAAGGAGCTGGGGGTCATCGAGCTGAAGGACTTCCCCGGCTACTTCCTGATCGTCCACGGCATCGTGCAGGAGGCGCGGCGCCGCGGCATCCTGTGCCAGGGCCGCGGCTCCGCGGCCAACAGCGCCATCTGCTACCTGCTCGACATCACCGCGGTGGACGCGATCGCGTACGACCTGCCGTTCGAGCGGTTCCTGTCGAGCCTGCGCGACGAGGAGCCCGACATCGACGTCGACTTCGACTCCGACCGCCGCGAGGAGATCATCCAGTGGGTGTACGGGCAGTACGGGCGCCAGCGCGCCGCGCAGGTCGCCAACGTCATCCAGTACCGGCCCAAGAACGCCGTGCGCGACATGGCGAAGGCGCTCGGGCATTCGCCCGGTCAGCAGGATGCCTGGTCGAAGCAGGTCGAGGGGTGGGGTGCGAGCCTCCAGACAGGGCCGGGCCACGACATCCCGGATCGCGTCCTCGAGTTCGCCGGCGAGCTGCTGAAGGCTCCGCGGCATCTCGGCATCCACTCCGGCGGGATGGTGCTCACCGACCGGCCGGTGGGGGAGGTCGTGCCGATCGAGCACGCCCGCATGGAGAACCGCACGGTGATCCAGTGGGACAAGGACGACGCCGCCTGGATGGGGCTCGTGAAGTTCGACCTGCTGGGGCTCGGGATGCTGGCCGCCCTGCAGTACTGCTTCGACATGATCCGCGCCTCGACGGGCGAGGACTGGGAGCTCTCCACGCTGCCGAAGGAGGAGAAGGCGGTCTACGATATGCTGTGCCGTGCGGATTCGATCGGGGTGTTCCAGGTCGAGTCGCGTGCGCAGATGGGGCTCCTGCCGCGCCTGCAGCCGAGACGGTTCTACGACCTGGTGATCGAGATCGCGCTCATCCGCCCCGGGCCGATCCAGGGCGGCGCGGTGCACCCGTTCGTGCGGCGCAAGCTCGGGCTCGAGAAGGTCACCTACGCCCACGAGAAGCTCGAGCCCGTGCTCGAGCGCACGCTCGGCATCCCGGTGTTCCAGGAGCAGCTCATGCAGATGGGCATGGCGGTCGGCGGACTCAGCGGCGAGGACGCCGACCTGCTGCGGCGGGCGATGGGCTCCAAGCGCGGGGTCGAGCGGATCGAGTCGCTGAAGGAGAAGCTGTACGCGGGCATGGCCGAGAACGGGCTGGTGGGCGAGGACGCCGACGCGATCTACGCCAAGATCCAGGCGTTCGCGAACTTCGGGTTCGCGGAGTCCCACTCGCTGTCGTTCGCGCTGCTCGTGTACGCGAGCTCGTGGATCAAGCTGCACTATCCGGCGGCGTTCCTCGCGGGGCTGCTGCGCGCGCAGCCGATGGGGTTCTACTCTCCGGGCACGCTGGTGTCGGATGCCCGGCGCCACGGCGTCGAGGTGCGCCGCCCCGACCTGCATCTGTCGGGGGTCGAGGCGGTGCTCGAGCCGGTCGAGGGCTCCGATGCCGAGCCCGCGCCGACGGGTAGAGACGAGTGCGCCGCCCGCACCCAGCCACCGGTGGGGGAGTTCGACCTGCACGCTCCCGACGAGTCCGCCGCCCACCGCCGTGACAGGCGCTTCTCGGTGCGGCTCGGCCTCGCCGGCGTCAAGGGGATCGGGGCCAAGGTCGCCGAGCGCATCGTCGCCGCCCGTGAGGCGGGCGGGCCTTTCCGCGACCTCCGCGACCTCGTCCGACGCACCAGCGTGACCGCCGCCCAGCTCGAGGCGCTCGCGACCGCGGGGGCGTTCGACGCCCTCGGGCTCGCACGGCGCGAGGCGATCTGGCTCGCCGGGTCGGCGGCGCTCGACCGGCCGGAGTTCCTTCCCGACTCGCTCGTGTCGGTGCAGCCGCCGCTGTTCACCGATCCGACGAGCTACGAGCGGCTCGCCGCCGATCTGTGGGCGACCGGGGTCTCGACCGACGACCACCCGATGACCCACTACCGCTCCGGGCTCGACGCCCGCGGCGTGCTCACGTCGCGTGAGCTGCGCACCCACGACGTCGGACGCCGCATCGAGGTGGCGGGACTCGTGACCCACCGGCAGCGGCCGGCCACGGCATCCGGTGTCACCTTCATCAATCTCGAGGACGAGCACGGACTCGTCAACGTGATCTGCTCGGTGGGGGTCTGGAACCGCTATCGGCGGGTGGTGCGCGACGCACCGGCGCTGATCGTGCGCGGGATGCTGGAGCGCTCGGTCGAGGGCGTCACGAACCTCCTCGCCGACAGGTTCGAAGACCTGCGAGTGGGGGTGCACCACCAGTCCCGGGACTTCCGATGACGTGCGGCAGCCGGTCACCCGCGTTCCGCGTCGGCGCACGGACCTCCGCGCGTCAGACCGCCTTCGGCGCCCGCAGCCGCACGATCATCGCCCCGGTCTCCGCGACGTACTGGGCGAGACCGACCGAGCCGCCCTCCCAGCGCCGGGCGACGGCATCCAGCGGGAACACCACCGTCTTCTTCGCGTCGCCGTAGAGCGCCGGCCGGGTCCCGTGCTTGTCCACGACCGTCACCCATCGCAGTCCCAGCCGCTCGGCGAGGATCTGGCCGACTCCGGCGCCGACGAGGTTCACGAGCGGCGTGGGGTCCTGCGCGCCCGCCGAAGCGCGCGCCCGCTCGAGGTAGGCGTCGAGCGCGACGGGATCGAGGGCGACGTCGAGACGCTCCAGGGTCGCGACGTGACCGGCGACCCAGTCGGCCTCCTCCTCGGTGAGGTCGGTGATCTCCTTCATCGGTCCTCCTGCGCGGCGTCCGGCGATGCGGTGAACGGACACTACGCACCGCCGATGAACGCGCCGCGAACAGCGGGTGTCGACTCCGCCGCGCGAGCGCTTCGCGCGATGAGCGGATGCTTCGGCCCCCGGCATCCGCCCGTGCACTCCGCGTTCAGCCGCGGCAGGTAACCTCGAACAGTCGCTTCGGAACAGCGGTGCCATCGTGCCGCCCATCCCGAAGCCCGAGAAGGGAATTTCCATGAAGGTCGTCGCGTCCTCCGATTGGCGAGACGACCTCGCATTCGAGACCCCCACTCTCGTCGCCGAGGTCTCCCCGGGCGAGGCCACTCGCTGCTCGGTCTGCGGAGGCGACTCCGAGCCGCTGCCGCGCACCGAGCTCTGGGCGGTCAAGCACCGCCACCCGAAGCAGCACGGCGGCTACGTCCGGTTCTACTGCCAGACGCACCTGCCCGCGATCCCGGCGCCGAAGCCCGTCGCCGCGGCACCCGCCCGACGGGCGGCAGGCAGCAGCGAGCGTCGCACGACGGCTCCGCGCCGACCCACCTCGGTCGAGGATCGCCCGCGTGCGGTCTGCCCGACGTGCTGGGTCGAGGTCCCCTCGACCGGTGTGTGCGGGGTGTGCGGCGAGACCATCGTCTGACCCGGCGCGTCGACCCGGCGCGCGCCTCCCGGTGCGTGTGCACCCCGGCGATCGGGGTCAGTGCAGGAGCCGGACGGCTTCGCGGCGCGTCGACGCTCCGAGCTTGCGGTAGATCGCGCGCTGGTGGGTCTTGACGGTGTTCACCGAGATGCCGAGGGTGTCGGCGATCTCGATGACGGTCGCATCGGTGCGCAGGCGCTCGAGAACCGCCCGTTCCATCGACGTCAGCTTGCCGCGGATCGTCGGCGGCTCCTGCGGTGCCAGGAACGACGCGATGAGCTCCTCGTGCGCGGTGCCCCACCTGAGGTGCTCGCCGAGCATCCGGCGGATCACCGGGTCGTCCTCACAGAACGGCTTGCGGATGCCTTCGCGCGACGCCAGGCGCAGCGCCTCGTCGAGAAGGCCGTGGGCTCCGGTGAGGTCGTCGCGGCGCTCCTGAAGCACGGCCGAGGTCGTGAGCTGAGCGACGTGCACGTACGCGATGTCCGCGTATGCGCGCTGATTCTCGATCAGGCGCAGGGCACTTGTGACTTCGCCGCCGCGACGCAGGATTCCCGAGAGGGTGACCGCGACGAGGGGAACGTCGGTCGCCTCCGCCTGTGAGCGCGCCAGCGCCATCGCACGCGCCCGATTGCCGGCTGCCTCCTCGAGGACAGCGGATGCCGCGAGCCGGAACGCCGGCCAGGAGAGGCCGTGGGTCTCGATCTTCGGCATGGCGGCGAGCTCTCGCGCCGCGCGCCGCTGGACGAGAGGGTCGTTCATCGCCGCCGCTGTGAACGCGAGCATCATGCGCGCGATTCCCGCGAAGGCCCGTGCGGCGCCGCCACCGTCGATCACGCGCGAGAATTCGCGGTCGGCGTCTTCGAGGTCATTCGCCCAGTACGCGACGAATCCGGCGGCGGAGCCCGCGCCCTCACCGGCGTAGTAGCCCCACGGCCCCGGATCCTCTGCCGATCCGTTGCCGAGCATCGACAGCGTGGTGCGCGCGCGTTTCAGGTGACCGCCCCACGCCTGCGCGAAGGCGAGCTGGCTGGCGGCCCGACGGGCCAGGTGCACATCCCCGATGGCGTCCGCTTCGCGCAGGGCCGACTGCAGGAGCTCCACGATCGCGGCGGGGTCGCCGCGATGTCGGAGTTCAGCCCAGCCGAGCAGGTAGAGCACCGCCGCGCGGGTGCGACGGTGGCCGGGTGCCGCCGCGGACAGCCGTGCGCGGACGTCGGCGCTCGCAGCCGCGACATCCGCGCGCTGGTCCAGCAGGAACAGGCGGGTCAGCGCGAGCGTGCTGTCGTAGCGCGGGAGGGCCGGGCGCTCGGCCGCGGCCGCTTCGGCCTGAGCGAACAGGAGCTTCGCATGGGTGCTGCCGCCGAGCACGTCCTGCGCGCAGGCGCGGATGAGCATGACCCGCGGGTCGGTGCGCAGGGGAGCGGGCAGCTCGATGCAGAGGCGATCCAGTGCGGCCGCCTCCGTGCCGACGACGGCGGTGACCCATCCGTCGAGGAGCACCTCCAGTGCGCACTCCGCCTCGCCGGCCTCGAGCCAGTGGGCGGCGGAGGCGAGCGGGTCGACGTCGCTGAGGAAACGGGCGGCCGTCTTCTGCAGCAGCGTCAGGCGCTCGGGGTCGGTGGCCGCCAGGATGGCGCGGCACTCCTGGGCGAACACGGGGTGCCACCGGTATGCCGTGCGACGGCCCGAGCGGAAGCGGTCGAGGAAGAGCCCCAGCTTGACTGCCTGCTCGAGGAGTCCGCCGGCGTCGGGGCGACCCGACAGCGCCGCCGCCAGGCTCGCCGTGACGTCCGGGCGGACCGTGGTGGCCAGCACGAAGTCGGTGAGCTGAGGCGGCAGCGAGCGGAGGACGAAGTCGCGGACGTACTCGTGCAGGAGCCGCGGCCGGGAACCGGGTTCGAGCGCTGACGGGTACGCGCCGCCGACCAGCACCGCGCGGACGGCGATCGGCCATCCGCGCGTCTCGCGCAGGAGGGCGCCGTCGTCGTGCTCGAAGCGCGTACCGGCCGCCAGGGCGGCGATCTCGGTCGCGTCGAACGCGAGGTCGTCGGCGCTCACCGTCTTCGCGTACGTGCTCAGGATGTGGCGGGACAGGCTGATCTCGAGTGCGGGCGTGCCGACCAGGACGATGCGGAGCGAGTCCGGCGCCGAGTCGATGAGCGCACCCAGCAGGCTCTCGCTCAGCGCGTCGCCCGTCCGATGGGCGTCGTCGACGACCAGCACCGTCGTCCCCTCGATCTCGGCGAGGGCCTCGCAGAGCGCCCGATACGTGTCTCCGGTCACCTCGGCCTGGGGGTCGACTCCCAGCAGCGGTGCGACCGACGAAGGTCCGCGGCGGGCGGATGACTGGAGCGCCTCGATCACGCTCAGTCCGAGTTGCGCCGGGTCGGCGTCATACACGCTCAGGCTCAGCCAGGCGACCGGTTCGGGTCGGGACGCCGCCCACATGCTCACCGCGGAGGTCTTGCCGTATCCGCTCGGCGCCGAGACGACCGTGATGCGCTCGGACGCGACGGCATCGTCGAGGAGCGCCGTGAGTCGAGGCCGCGCGAGAGCGCCCCGCTGTGTCTCGGGCGGTCTGAATCGCGTCCAGGGGAAGGACGAGGTGGCGGCGAGCGACATCCCGGTGAGTATAAGGCGATCGTGCACGATATCCGAACACGCGCGAAACGCGGCGATTTCCGCGGACGGCGCAGACCTCATCCTCAACGGATGAGATTGGCCTCCAGCGGAGCGCTGTCCCTTGACGATCCGTTCTGCTCCTCGGGACGCTGGCCACGCCCCGGCGAGTTGGGCCAGGGGCGAGTTTCTTGGAGGGAGGGCCATGAGACGACCGACATCAGCGACGGCCCGCCGCCGAGAATCGGCCGCGCACCGCGCAGGCATCGCCGCCGCATCCGGCCCCGTCCTCGCTGCTCAGCCCGCCCGAGCGCCCGCGCGCGACGGACCGGGGGCGGGCGGCGCATCCGCCGCCGCCTCTTTGCACACCTGACCGATCCACCCGGGGGGAATGGACTTGGAGCTTTCTGCATCGCCTCTGACGCGGCATCCCGTTCCGTCGGCGCCGTTCGGCGTGCCTGCGGGAGCGAGGAGCGCCCGGCTCGTGCGGCGGATCGCATCTCGTCGGGGTGATTCGCGTAACAAGACCACGGGCGTGGACTCTCAGAGGTCAGCAGGACCCACGGCCATGCCCGGAACGAAGAGGTAGAGCAGTGAAGCGAGACCACGGATCAGCCCGCCCGACGACGGGAGCACCGCGCTCCCGAGTGCTCACGCTATGGACTCGACCTCAGCGAATCGGCGCCGTGCTCGCGGCGGTCGCCCTGGTGTTCGGCGTCGTCCCCGCCACGGCCGCCAGCGCCGCGGGTCCGGCTGTGGTGTCGGTCGTCACCACGATCACGGACGCCGCCGGGAACCCGGTCAGCACCGTGGATGCGCAGACGATGACGCACTACTACGTGAACGTCGCGTACAGCTGCAACGTCGCGGACTGCACGGGCACGAAGGTGGATCTCCCCGCAGTGGCTGTCGACCCGTTCTACGGGACGCAGCGCCGTGAGACCGCCACGTACATCTTCAACCCGCCGTACACGCCCGCTCCCGCTGTCACCGGCACGCCCGCGACCGGGCTGTCCGTGAACCTGGGGACCGTGGCTGCGGGTACCAGCGGGTCGTTCAGCATCGGCTACAACATCTTCTCCAACCCGGCGAACGCTCCTGCGCCGGGCTCGTACTTCCTGAACGGCTCGCCGGTGACGGCGTCTGCGACCATCTCGGCCGCGAATTCCGACAACCCCGCCACGAGCACCACGAACGCGACATGGAAGAGCACGGTCCCGAACCCGTCTGCGGCGCTCAACGGGAACTCGACCACCGTGGCAGCGGGCGCCGATGTTCAGGTGTGGCCCCACTACAGCTTCTCCGGATGCGGCACCTGGGACTATACGATCGCCAACTACCGGGGCTCGCCGTGGCTCACGTGCGCGCAGTCCTATGACGCGACGATTCAGCTGCCACCGAACGCGGTGTACGTTTCCAGCACCGGCGGGGTGTACAACCCGCTCACCCACACGGTCACGTTCGCTGAGACGGGTGTGAACGCTGCCGGCGGCGTGTGGAACGACCCCAGGACGGTCGTGGTGCGATTCCCGACGACGGCGTACCCGACGACCGCGCCGGGCTGTCTGGCGACGGAGACGTTCACCCTCTCGCACACCGTCACCTACCTTGACGGCCAGGTGAAGACCGCCAATGCCAGCCGGAACGTCCAGGTGGGCAACTGTGAACCATTCGCCAAGGCGAACATCACCAAGAGCTATTCGACCGGTGCGACGCAGAACATCCCGGTCGCCCCCGCTGCACCGACAACGAGCGGCTACTGGGGTGTGACCGTCAACAACCAGTCGAACGTGACCGGTGTCGGCACCATCGTCGACAACACTCTCAACCCACCGGGTTTGCCGACTCGCGCGATTCAGGTCAACGCCGGTGGTCCGGCAACCATCGACTACACGCTGGACAACGGCACCACAGGAACCGTAGTCGTCAACAACGGCACCTGGTACGCCGCACCGGCGGGGCGGACCATCACTGCTGCGACAGCCACATCGTCACCGCTCCTCCCGGTGAACACCTCGCCGTCAGGAACCGCGAACAGCCCTTTCACCTTGCTGTTCTGGACCACGCTGTCGTCGGGAACGTCGCCGGGGGTGCGGACCAACACTGCGACGGGTTCGATGGCGTACCCCACGACGCCGACGCTCACCACGACAAGCCTCGGACCGGCCAACGGAAGCGTCAACCTCGTGGACCCGGTTGTGACGCCGCCTCCGGTCACCTTCACGTCAGGCGCTCCCGCGGCGACGGTCACCGGCGGCGGCACCGCTGTCGTCGGCAGTGAGGTGACCTGGCGGACGACCGGCTCGATGACGAACGTGCCCGCAGGATCGACGATCCGGCCGCAGTACTCCTTCATCGCTCCGCTCGGATGGGAGATCCTCCCGAACGGGGCGTCTTTCGCCACCGCGGCCCCGGCGGGTACGACGTTCGACTACCGCACGGTCACCTACAACGGGACGCAGCGGCAGGCCGTCGTCGCGACGTGGCCGACGGCGGTGACGGGCACCATCACGCTGCCGCAGCTCGTGGTGCGGTCCACGCCGACCCTTGCCGCGCCCGCAGGTGTGAACACTCAGACGGCGACGGCACTGCTCGGTGACGCCGAGAACAGCATCGTCAACACCTACACGACCAATCGGTACAACGACGCCACCGACCTGGACGGTGACGGTGCGACCGCGGACGCGTTCGCCCGCGCGGAGGCGAACACGTCGCTGGCCGCCACCCGTGGGTTCGCGGTGACGAAGGAGATCTGCCGGCCCGAGACCTCCGCCGCTGACGGCTGCGACTGGATCTCCGACCCCGACATCAAGGTCGGTGTGCCGCCGGCAGCCACCTCGATCAAATACCGCATCACCGTCAAGAACACCGGCAACGCCGACCTGACCGGCGTGAACCTGTACGACGTGCTCCCGTTCATCGGCGACACCGGAACCTCCACAGCGACCGCCGGCGTGCCCCGCGGCAGCACGGTCAAGGAGACCCTCGCGTCCGTCAGCAACATCGACGCCGGTGTCACCCTTGCCTACTCCGCATCGACGAACCCGCCCCGCCCCGAGGTGTACTCGGGTGCGACGACGGGGGACTGGACGGCGTCGCTGGTGGGCGCCAGCGCGCTGCGCGCCACCATCGCCAGCCTGCCGTTCGCCGGTTCGAAGTCGTTCGTGTACGAGGCATCCCTCGTCGGTGGTTCCGCTGACCAGGTCGCCTGCAACTCCGTCGCCGGTGCTGCGAACCTGCTTGCGGCGATCGAGCCGCGCGCGGTGTGTGCCACCACAGAGGAGTCGGACCTGCGCATCGTCGCCGCGTCGCGCTTCCCGCTGCAGATCGGACGAGTCGGCGCAGTCCCCTTCACCGTCACGAACCTCGGTGGTTCGGCGACGGCGCCGGCGACCGCGGCGTTCGCGGTGCCCTCGGGGGTGGACATCGTCGATGTCGGCAACGCCGGCTGGGACTGCGATGCCGCCGACACCACCGGCCCGACGGTCGTCACCTGCAGGCCGGTCGCCGGTGATGGGGTGACCGCGCGCACACTTGCCCTGGACGCGCCGGAGACCCTCACGTTCGACCTGCGCCCGACCGCATCCGCGGCGAGCACCACCTGTGTCACGGGCGACATCGCCGGAATCTACAACGACCCGAACGCCGCGAACGACACGGCTGTGTCGTGCTCCACCGTGACGGCTGCGAGCCCGGAGATCGACGTCACCAAGACCGACGGCGTCGACACGGTCGAGGTCGGCGCGGAGACCACGTACACGCTCACCGCGACCAACGGGCTCACCGGCGAGGCACTGAACGGGGTGCTGGTCACCGACACCCTCCCCGCCGGTCTCGAGTTCGTCTCGGCAAGCCCGGGCATCACCGTGAGCGGTCAGGAGATCACGTGGAACGTCGGCTCGCTCACCGCGGCCGGCACCGTCGGTGACGGCACGGCGACCACCGGCGCCGCCGGGTCTTCCGCGCAGGCGACGGTGACGGTCCGCGTGCTCCCGGGCACGAAGGACACGGTCGTCAACACCGCCACGGTGGAGGCATCCGACCCCGCGGACGGCTCTGTGACGCTGAGCGACACGGCATCCGACACCGACAGCGTCGTGAACGTGTTCACGGCCCTCGACCCGGCGGAGACGACCCCGCAGAACACGGCTGTGACCACGGCGCTCGCCGACATCGTCACCGCCGCGGGTGCGCCGCTGGATCCGGCCTCGGCGACCGCGCAGACCGCTCCGCAACACGGCGCAATCACGATCGACCCCGCCACCGGTGCGGTGACCTACACGCCGGATGCCGGCTACGCCGGGCCTGACGCGTACGAGATCCGGGTCTGCGACACGTCCGCTCCCGTGCAGTGCACGGTGGCCGGTGCGACGGTCACCGTCGAGCAGAACACGGTGACCGCCGTGGACGACGACGCGACGACCTCGGTGGGCGCGGCGGTCACGACGGACGTCCGGGCGAACGACACGTCGGCGTCCGGCCAGTCGCTGGCCTTCCCGACGGTGACGGTCGCCGGTGCGAACGGCACCGCGACCGTCCAGGGCGACGGAACGGTCACGTACGCGCCGGACGCCGGATTCAGCGGTGCGGATGCCTACACCTACGAGGTCTGCGACACGTCGTCTCCGACCCCGGTGTGCGACACGGCCACCGTCGACGTGCTGATGCACAACGTGTTCGTCGACGGTCCTGCCGCCGACGCGAACGGCGGCATCGGCACTGCGCAGAACACGCCGGTCACGACGCCCCTCGCCGACATCGTCACCACCACGGGCGCGGCGCTCGACGCGACCACGGTCGCCGAGGTCGACGCGCCACGGCACGGCAGCATCAGCATCGACCCTGTGACCGGCGCCGTCACGTACACGCCGCAGACGGGGTACGGCGGCACGGACACGTACGAGGTGAGCGTGTGCGACACCGCTGCCCCGCAGGAGTGCCATTCGGTCATCGTCGGCATCACCGTGCCCCCGAACGTGGTCACGGCCGTCGACGACGACGCGCAGACGCTGACAGGCCAGGCGGTCACGACCGACGTGCGCGCCAACGACGAGTCCGAGAGCGCCCAGCCGTTCGCGCCCCCGACGATCATCACCGCACCGGACCACGGTGCGGCCGTGGTCAACGGCGACGGCACGGTCACCTATACGCCCGCACCCGGATACAGCGGCACCGACTCCTACCGCTACGAGCTGTGCGACACGTCGTTCCCGGTCGCATCCTGCGACAGCGCCACCGTCACGGTCACGATGGGCAACGTGTTCGTCGACGGCCCGGCGGCAGCTGCCAACGCCGGCGTCGACACGGCGCAGAACACCGCGGTGACGACCCCGCTCGACGACATCGTCACCACGCTCGGCGCTCCCGTCGATCCGACGGAGGTCACCCAGGTGACGGCGCCGCAGCACGGATCGATCTCGATCGCGGCATCCGGTGCGGTGACCTACACGCCGACCGCCGGATACTCGGGCCCTGACGCCTACACCGTGCACGTCTGCGACACGGCGACGCCATCGCAGTGCCACGACGTCACGGTGGGCGTCACGGTCGCCGCCAATGTGGTGACGGCCGTCGACGACCCCGCGGCGACCACGGCCGACCAGCCCGTCACCACCCCGGTCCTCGCGAACGACACCAGCGCGAGCGGGCAGCCGCTCGCCATCCCGACGGTGACCGCGCAGCCGGCGGGTGGCACCGTGACCGTGAACGGTGCCGGTGCTCTCGTCTACACGCCCGATGACGCGTTCAGCGGTGCGGACTCGTACGCGTACGAGATCTGCGACACGTCGGCGCCCACCCCGGTGTGCGACACGGCGACCGTCACGGTCGACGTCGCGAACGTGTTCGTCGACGGGCCCGCTGCGGCCGCGAACGACGGCATCGGGACGACGCAGAACGTCGCGGTGACCACGCCGCTGGCCGACATCCTCACCGCCGACGGGTCACCGGTCGACGCCACCACGGTCACCGAGGCGACGTCGCCGCAGCACGGCAGCATCGCGGTGGATCCGGCCACGGGCGCCGTCACCTACACGCCCACGCCCGGCTACTCGGGTGCCGATGCGTACACCGTCACCGCCTGTGACGGCGCGACCCCGCAGGAATGCCACGACGTCACCGTCGCCGTAGAGGTCGCGGACAACGTCGTGACGGCCGTCGACGACGTGGCGACCACCGAGGCGGGGCAGGATGTCGTCACCGACGTCCGGGGCAATGACACCTCCGCGTCCGGCCAGGCCTTCGCGATTCCGACCGTGACGAATGAGTCTTCGTCCGGAGCCACCGCCGTGAACGCGGACGGCACCATCACGTTCACCCCGGCCGCCGCATGGAGCGGAGCGACCTCGTACACCTACGAGGTGTGCGACACGTCCACCCCCGACCCCGTCTGCGACACCGCCGAGGTCGCGGTCACCGTCGACAACGTCTTCGCCGAAGGCACCGCAGCCGCCAGTCGCGACGGCATCACCGTCGCTCACAACGGTGCGATCACCGCGGTGCTCGCCGACATCGTCACGGCGTCCGGCGCTTCGCTCGACCCGACGACGATGGCGCAGGAGTCGGCGCCGTCGCACGGCGACCTGACCATCGACCCCGTCACCGGCGACGTCACGTACACGCCGACGGCCGGCTACGCGGGGCCCGACTCGTTCGCCGTCGAGGTGTGCGACACGGCCACGCCGCAGCAGTGCCGCAGCGTCACGGTGGCGGCGCAGGTCGAGCCGAACACCGTCTCCGCCGAGAACGACGCGGCGGCGACCGACGCGGGCCAGTCCGTCGCCAGCGACGTGCGCGCCAACGACACGTCCGCGTCCGGACAGTCCTTCGCGCTCCCGTCGGTGACCGCGCAGGCGGCGAACGGCGTCGCGGCGGTGAACGGCGACGGGACGATCACCTACACGCCGAACGCGAGCTTCTCCGGAACAGACGAGTACACGTACGAGGTCTGCGACACGTCGCACCCCGACCCCGTGTGCGACACGGCCACCGTCTCGCTGGAGATCGCGAACGTCTTCATCCACGGTCCCGCGGCCGAGGAGAACATCGGCGTCGAGGTCGCGCAGAACTCGAGCGTCACCACCCCGCTCGCCGACATCGTCACCGCGGCCGGCATGCCGCTCGACCCTGCGACGACCACCGAGGTGACCGCGCCCGAGCACGGCAGCATCACCATCGGCGCCACGGCAGGTCGGCTCGGGTTCGCCGCGCCGGCCGCCGGCGGCGGTGCGGTGACCTACACGCCGGCGCCGGGATACTCGGGTCCGGACTCCTACGAGGTGACTGTCTGCGATACCGCCACACCGCAGGAGTGCGACACGGTGGTCATCGCGGTCCGCGTCCTGCCGAACACGGTCGCGGCACCGGACCACGCCATCGCCACCCGTGTGGACGAGACGGCCGAGCCTCTGGACGTGCACGCCGGCGCGTCGTCCGCATCCGGTCAGCCGTTCGCCGCGCCGCCGGCGGTCACCGCCGAGCCTGAGCACGGAACGGTCGTCGTGAACGCCGACGACACGATCACGTACACGCCCGATGCGGGGTACGACGGCGCGGACGCCTTCACCTACGAGCTGTGCGACACGTCCAGCCCGACCCCCGTCTGCGACACGGGCGTGGTCAACGTGACCGTCGAGCCGGTCGCCGACCTCGCAGTGACCAAGACGCTCGACGTCCTGGCGGTGGTGGCGAGCAAGCCGATCAGCTACCTCATCGCCACGACCAACAACGGCCCGTCGGTGGCGACCGACGTCCGCACGGTCGACCCGATCCCCGCGGGCATCCTGAACCCCGTCGGCGCGCCCGACGATGCCGTGCCCGGCGCAGACTGCGAGACCCGGCCCACGCTCGCGAGCGATCTCGAGGGACTGGCGCCCGAGTACGGCCCGTACTCACTGGCGTCGCACCCGAACGTCGTCGAGTGCACGTATCCGGAGCTTCCGGTGGGCGTGACGATCTACGACACGATCGTGGGCACCGTCGACCCCGCGCTCGCCGCGGGTGCGGACGTCGTCAACCAGGCCGTCGCGCTCTCGGCGGCCTACGACCCGGTGCTCGCCGACAACCTCGCCGCAGCGGAGGGCGACGTCGTCGTCCTGCCTCCGGTGATCTCCGACCTTGCGACCACAGGCGGTGAGCTGCGGGCGTGGGTGCTCGTCGCGGGGCTCGCCGCGCTGATCGCAGGGGCGGGATGCCTCATCGTCGCCGTCGTTCGCAGCCGCCGGCGGTCGACGATCTGAGGCCGCACGGGCAGGCGGCGCCCCCTTCGCCGCCTGCCCGTGACATCGCCGCAGCGCCCCGGGCACGCGTCGGACGGCGGGCGATCTCGCGGCGTCAGCCGCGGGGGAGCCCTTCGGCGGCGTCCAGCGCCTCGCGGGCGGCGCGGCGGCCCTCCTCGATCAGGTTCGGCACGTCGGCCATCGACCACTGCGCCAGCCCTGTCATCTCGGGCTGGACGAGGACGATCGACGGGTCTTCCTCGAGTTCGGCGGTGCTGGAGACGACGCGCATCATGCGGACGTTCTCCCACTTCGCGTGGAGACGCACGACGATGATCCGCTCGGCGCCGAGCTGGCGCGTCGCGCCGACCGGCACGTTGTCGACCATGCCGCCGTCCATGAGCACCTGGCCGCCGCGGCGAACCGGCGGCAGGAGCCCCGGAACGGCGATCGTCGCCCGCAGCGCGAGGTTCAGCGGACCCCTGTCGATCACCACCGCCTGACGCGTGCGCACGTCGGTCGCGACGGCCGCGAAGCGTCGGGGAAGTTCCTCGATCAGCGGATCCTCGCCGAGGGTGCGGTGGATGGCGTCGGTCAGGGCGCCGGAGTCGAGCAGCCCGAGCCGCGGGGTCAGCGACATGCGGGCGATCGAGCTCCAGCGGAATGCGAGCGCGGCCTGCTCGATCGCGTCCTGCGGCACGCGGGCCGCATAGGCGGCCGCGACGAGGGCACCCGAACTGGTGCCGGCGACGATTCCGGGACGGATGCCTCGCGCTTCCAGCTCCTGCAGCACGCCGACGTGCGCGGCTCCGTACGCGCCCCCGCCGCTGAGCGTGAGGCCGAGGGTGGGATCGTCGCTCACCGTCGAACCCTCCTTCGCGTTCCGTCTCCGCGGCGGATCCGGCGGACGAGCCCGATATTAAGCCCGCCCGGCAACCGCGTCCATGCGCGACGCGGTCGACGTGCCCCGACGGTCGGTCTCCGATCTCAGCGGGACGCGGCGCCGATCCGGGGGAGGACATCCCGTCGGCGCGGGCGGGGTCGGCGCATCGCGTCGTCGACGAGGGCCTCGAGCAGCCGCGGGTACGGTGTTCCGGCAGCCGCCACCAGGCGGGGGAAGTGCGATTCGCGGCGCAGGCCGGGAATGGTGTTGATCTCGTTGAGGAGGATCCGGCCGGAACGGTCGACGAAGAAGTCGATGCGGGCGAGGCCGCGGCATCCGAGTGCCGTGAAGCACCGCAGGGCCGCCGACCGCAGCGCGTCGAGGGTGGACTCGGGGAAGGCGGCGGGGATCTCGAGCACGGCGCCCGCGCCCTCGTACTTGTGGGCGTAGGTGAATCCGCCCCCGTCCGCGTCGCGGGGGAGGTGGAGGAGCGAGGCTCCGCTCGCGCGCACGGCGCCCTCGGCATCCGTCCAGACGCCGACGCTCACCTCGTCACCGTCCACGAGCGGCTGGACCAGCGCGAGCGGCGCATCGGCGAAGGCGTCGGCGAGTGCGGCGCGCACCGGCGTGTGCCCCGGGACGACGTGGACGCCGATGCTCGATCCGCCGGTGTCGGGCTTGACGACAAGATCGCCCCCGAAGGTTCGCCGGATCGCGCCGGCCACGAGGTCGGGATCGGCGACGTAGCGGGCGCGGTCGACACACCACGTGGGGATGATCTGAACCCCGGCCGCCGCGCAGAGCCGGAGGGTCTCGCGCTTGGACAGGGCGCGCGCCGAAGCGACAGCGCCGCTTCCGACGAAGTGGATGTCGCGCTCCTCCAGTTCGCGCTGCATCCCGCCTCCCTCGCCCCAGCCGCCGTGGAGCACGGGGAAGACGACGGTGCCGGGGGAGACCTCGTCGAGCACGTCGGCGAAGGGCTGGGCGGGGGCGGCGAGGCTTCCGATGTGCCAGGCGCCGGCGCGGTCGACGTGCACGTCGATGACCGAGTGGCGGCCGGTCGCAGCAAGAGCCGCCGAGACGTCCCGTCCGGAGGCGACCGACACGTCGTGCTCGCTGCTCGCACCGCCCGAGACGACGACGACCTGCCGGATCACGAGCGGACGCCCTGCGCGACGACGCGAGCCACCCGCGGCCCGAGCCCGGTGAGCACCTCCTGCGGGATCGTGCCGAGGATCAGCGACCACTCGAGCAGCGACGGTTCGCCGAGCGCGGGCTCCCCGAGGAGCACGACGCGATCGCCCACCTCGACGACGGCGTCGCCGACATCGACGACGCACTGGTCCATCGAGACCGCGCCGACGAGCGGATGCCGGATCCCTCCGACCGAGACGGTCACACCGGGCCACGCCGAGCGGGGGATGCCGTCGGCGTAGCCCACCGGCAGCAGGGCGAGTCGGCCGCTGCGTGCGGTGCGGTACTGCGCGCCGTAGCCGACCGGATCGCCGGGGCCGACGTCGCGCACCTGCGCGACCGCGGTCTCCCAGCGTGCTGCGGGCTCGAGGCCGAGCGGCCGCGACCGCACCGGCTCGATGCCGAAGAGCGCTGCTCCGATGCGCACGAGGTCGAGGCGGGCATCCGGGCTGACGACCGCCGCGAGCGAGGCCGCGGCGTGACGACGGCGCGGCCGCAGGCCGGTGTCGCGGGCCGTGCGGAGGGCGTGCTCGAGCCGCGCGAGCGGACGCGCGAAGGCTCCTGCGTCGTCGTCGGTCACGCCGAAGTGGGTCCAGACGCCCGTCACGTCCACGAGTCCTCGCTGCTCCGCCGCGCGCGCCACGGCGCACAGGTCCGGCCAGTCCTGCGGCGGGCATCCCGAGCGGTGCATCCCGGTCTCGACCTCGAGCTCGACCCGCGCGCGGAGGCCGGTCTCCGCCGCGGCCGCCGCGATGAGCTCGAGCAGGCGCGGCGATGCGCACGACAGGGTGACGTCGGCCCGGATCGCGTCGGCAAGAGGAGCGCCGGGGTGCAGCATCCACACCAGAATGGGCGCGTCGATCCCTGCTGCCCGGAGCGCGAGCGCCTCGTCGCACGTGGCGACGCCCAGTTCGCCCGCACCGCCGGCGAGAGCGGCGCGAGCGACGGCGGTCGCGCCCAGTCCGAAGCCGTCCGCCTTGACGACGGCCATCACGGGCGTGCCGCAGAGCGCGCGGAGAAGGGCGGTGTTCGACGCGATCGCCGCCTCCGAGACCGTGACGACCGACGGCGCCCGATCTCGGCGATGAGAGGGACCGGTGTCGGGGGAGGGCGAGGGCATGCGTCGACCCTATGAAGCCGCGCATATCGTCTGCGTATCGAGACCCGCATACGCCGTCGCAACGCCCGTGCGAGTGGACTCGACGCATGTCCACGAGCAGTTCCCGAACCTCCCCCCGCCGCATCCGCCTGCCCTTCCTCGTCGTCATCACGACCGTCGTCGCCGTGGCGGTCGCCGCGATCGCCGGCATCGTCGGGAGCGCGTCCTCCACGGCGATCGCCGGGCCGACGACCGCGGACGCACCCGCACACACGCAGTCTGCGGACGCGACGGCGGGAGAAACCCGGACGCAGCCCGCCGCGCCGCCGCTCGACGGCCAGGTCGCTCTCGAGGACGGCGGTCTCGGCGACGGCGCGACGGTGTACGACGAGCTGCCGGCGATCTCGAACCTCGAGACTCGGCTGATCGACGCCGTCCGGCGCGCAGCGTCCGTGGCGTCTGCGGACGGGGTCGCGTTCTCGGTCAACAGCGGCTGGCGCTCCGCGCAGTACCAGGGGATGCTGCTCGACGACGCCGTCGCGGAGTACGGCTCGGCCGACGAGGCCGCCCGGTGGGTGGCGACACCCGAGACGTCGCCGCACGTGCGCGGCGAAGCGATCGACATGGGAGGGGATGCCGCGGCCTGGCTGTCGGCGCACGGCGCCGCGTACGGGCTCTGCCAGATCTACGCGAACGAGCCGTGGCACTACGAGCTGCGCGAGGAGGCCGTGGACGGCGGATGCCCGACGATGTATCCGGATCCGACGTACGACCCTCGCATGGGGTGACGGGCGGGTGCGGGGCGGTGTCCCCGGGCTCGTGAGCGGGTGCCCCGGCTCGGTGCGTGGCTACGCGACGACCTGGAGGGTCGCGAGGGTCGCGTCGGCGGCGTAGGCGATCCGTCCGCCGTCGGCGCGAGTCGCACGCAGCGCGTCGAGCGCCTCGGCGGTGACGATCTCGCCGGGCGCGAGGACGGGAACCCCGGGCGGGTAGGGCGCGATGAGCTCCGCGCAGACGCGGCCGATCGAGGCATCCGCTCGGACTGTCTCGTGAGGGGCGAAGAAGGCGTCTCTCGGCGAGATCGCCGTCTCGGATCGCACGCTCCACGCCGGCGAGGTCGCGATCCGCCGGGCCTCGCCGCGGTGGCGCTCGATCGCCGCCGCGAGCGACGTGACGAGTCGACGCACGGTCGTCTCGTCGTCGGCGAGCGTGATGATCGGCACGAGGATGTCGCGGTCGGCCATCTCGAGCGTCATGCCCTCGGCGAGGAGCTCGGCTTCGACGGCGTGCCCGTGGGCGCCGGTGCCGGCGAGCAGGACGACGAGCTTCGCGGGGTCCACGGCGAGGGGGCCTTGCGGGTGATCGGCTGGTCGGTCGACGAGCACCTCGAGCCCGTCGACGGCGGCGAGCTGCTCGCGTGCGGAGGCGACGAGGTCGACGAGCCGGCCCACCAGTGCGGCGCCGTCGCGCTGCAGCAGCGCGCGGGATGCGTCGGCGCTGGCGAGGATGGCACCGGCTGCGCTGGTGGTGGCGGATGCCTCGAACCCCCGCTCGAGCCGATCGGGGTCGAGCAGGCCGCCCGAGCGGGAGGTGCGCGCGAGGAGGAAGGCGGACTGGCTCCAGGCCGGGAGGGTCTTGTGGGCGCTGGTGATCAGGGCGTCCGCGCCGCGCGCGAGGGCGTGGGCGGGCACCTTCGGAGAGAACCCGAAGTACGCGGCCCACGCGGCGTCGACGACGAGGGGGACGCCGGACGAGTGCGCGGCCGCGGCGAGGTCTTCGATGCGGGAGAGCGTGCCGACGTATGCCGGGTCGCCGATGAGGACCCCGCAGGCGTCGGGGTGGGCTCGCAGCGCCGCTTCGACCGCGGCCACGGGAACGCCGCCCGGCAGGCCCGTGGCGGCGTCGATCTCGGGATGCACCCAGACCGGCCGCAGCCCCGCGAAGACCAGCCCGAGCAGCACCGACCGGTGGAGGGTTCGCGAGACGACCACGCTCTGCCCCGGGTGCCCGAGAGCGAGGATCGACGCCTGGTTCGCGTGCGTGGAGCCGCCGACGGAGAGCCGGCACCAGTCCACGCCCCACGCCTCGGCCGCGCGGGCTTCCGCCGTCGCCAGCAGCGCGTGGTCCTGCTTCATCGTGTCGAGGCCGGCGAGCATCGGGACGTCGCCGACGACGACGTCGCCCACCAGGTCGGTGCGGTGCTTGTGGCCCGGGATGCTGAAGGGCATCGTGCGACCGTCGCGCACGTCCCCGGTGAAACGCAGCCACGCCTCGAGGAGCGGCGCGTCGGCGGCGTAGCCGCGAGGGTCGCGGGGGTCGGGCGTGTTCATTCGTTCCCTCCTCGGGATCGCCGACGGCGTCGGTGAGAGCGACGGCGAACCGCTCCACCTGCGCCGCCTCCACTCACTCACATGCGGACGCCTGTTGTCGAGAGTTCGCCCGCGCTACCATTCGACCCAACATCACCTTTCTGGGGAACGGGGTGTGATGTGCCTGAGTTCGCGAACGGCCGAATTCCGGAGTCCAGACTGATTGCTCTGGGCAGGGGACGCAACGCCGACGGCACCTGGAAGCATCTTGCGCCGCCGGGAACGGCTGCGCGCTGGAATTGGCTCGTTGCCACGGGCAAGGCGAAGTACGGCGTCACGCTGCGAGTCACTCCGGGATGGAATCTCTTCCGCCCACTCGATGTCCAAGTCCTCTACCGACAGCGGCTGGGGATCATGGCCGCGCGTCCCGGGTTCTCCTCGCATGGCGGCGTCTTCCAAGGCAGAGACTGCATGGCGATCGATGTGCAGAATTGGGGCGACCTCGCCCCCGGCAACTCATTCACCGCGTGGGCACGGTTCATCGCCTTGTGCCGTATTGCCGGATTTCGGGTCGACTTCGTCAAGCCGCGAGAGACCTGGCACGTCGGTGACTTCGATCCCTGGAGGGTGCCGGACGCAGCCAAGGGCTTCCGTATCAATGCCATCACAGTTCGAGGTCTGGAGGACGACGATATGCCGATCATCGTAGTGCAACGAGAAAACAGCCAGCTTGCGAAAGGGCTGTTCGATACCACCACCGGAAAGCTCCGTCGAGAGATCTCGAAATCCGAGAACAACCTCTACCGCGCGGCGCAGAAGTCCAACCCCGCGTCGGTCATCTACGCCACCGTCAGCGACCGCGACTACGCCATCCTCCGCGGATAGCGTGACGCAGCGAGCTGTCTCGCGGCGTCACCTCGGGGCTGTTGCGCTCACGCCGGTGATCCCGGGATGCTGGATCCTGAGCTGACCGCGCACGGAGCGTGGCGAGGGTTGTTGGTGAGGATGAGATGCGCGACGATCCGCGGGTAACGCCTCGTCGGAGTCGCGGGGGAGGCTACTGCGTCTCCGGTCGAGCGAACCCTTGAGGTTATTTTGCCCTCCATTGGGCCGGCTTCGGGGTGAACGCTGGTCAGCGGGGTGAGTGGCACTCGAAACCGATTAACCGAATTCATCCTCCGACGCGAACCTGCAGAAACCGCGGAATTACGCGGGTTTTCGAGATTCGGGCCACATCTAGCGACGTCCGAAAACATCTAGGTGCGACCGGTTTGCGGGCAAAAAGCGGGCAAAATGGCTTTGCACTAGCGGTGAGACTACTCTTGCAGCCCGGCGTTGTCGAGAACTCGGGTCGGCTCGCCTCGGGCGAGAAGGGTTGAGCAGATCGCTCAGTGCGCCGTGGCGTCAAAGCTCCCGTCGCCAAGCACCTTACGGACATGCCTGAGCGCTATGTGGGGTCACCGGCCGAGCGACGGACCGGACGTGCCAGGTGCTTGGATGGGCGCCGTGAGAAGGTCCTCGGATGCGCGGATCCGGTTGTAGGTCTCACGAGTGATGAGGTCCTGCGCGAGGCCGGCCTCACGTGCCCGCGCCATCATCCGGGTCGCGGTGCTGACACTCACCCTGAGCCCGTCAGAGACAAGTTTCAGCGGCGCAAGATTGACGGTCGCCGCAAGACGGTACAGGGTCACGGCCTCACGGAGGTTCTCCGCATGCGAGCGGTCAGTTCGACTCCACAGCTGCGGAACGTAGTCGCGCAGCGTCGCCGGCCCCGACGCTCCATCCACCGTGGCAAGCTGGGTCGCCGACTGTTGGACGACCCACTGCACACGTACCTCGCGCAGCGAAACCGTCGTGACCTCGTCACCCTCACCGGATCGATCCAGCCGGACTGACGCGGCCGCTGCCCGGCGGAGTTGCTCGTCATAGACCACGTGGACCCTGATCGTCCCGGCAATGCCAGGCTCTTCCGCAGATACCGCATCCCAGGCCTTCGGAATGCGGACGCGATCGCCCAGTTCCACCCACTCAGGGTCGACCGCCTCGACCGCAATCTCACTCATGATGGTGAGTCTTCCACGGCGTCTCGACAAGAACAACGCGGCGTGAGGAATTGGTGTCGCGGATTGCTCGCGGCAGGAGTACTGTGTGGGCAAGTGCTGACGCGCACTGCTCATACGGGAAGGAGCGGGACATGAACAAGACAGCGAATTCGCTGGCGCTGACCATGAAGGATGCCGCGCGCCTAGTCGGCGTGGACTACCGCACGATCAAGCTCGGCATCGAGAACGGGACGATCCCCACCGTCCAGCTTGGGCAGAGACGGATGATTCCTCGCGCAGGCTTGCTCCGCGCGTTTGGAGTTGACAGCTAGGACGCGCAGCGGGTGACTTTGGAACCGTCCGCTCGAGCGGCCCGAGGGGACACACGCCGTTCTGAGGACCGTTTGGCGGACGAGCTTCGTTGGGGTCGATACCACGGCGCGCCACCCAACCCAGCTTGTACTCTGGTGCGATGCTGACGCGGTGATCTTCCTCCCCGCGTCCGTCGCCCCCTCGCCGACGCCCACGGCGGATCCGCTGCCTGTCCCGACAGTCACTGTGATTGTCCCGCCCCCGCCAGTAACGGTTAACCTCCCCGCAGGAGATCCCACCGTCGACCTCATAACTCTGATGGTCTCCGCCGCGGCAGCCATCGTCGGCGCCGTCGCCGCAGTAGCCGCTTGGAGAGCAACTCGGCACGCGGCAGGTGCCGCGGACGCAGCAAGACAGACGGCTGCTACCGAGCACGCGAACCTTGTGTTTCAGGTGGATTCAGCACGACGCGCGCAGGCAGAGCAAATTCATGTGACGTGGGGATCGACCTCCTCTGGTTCAGAGGGTTTGGAGGTGAACCTTGAACTCGTCAACAGGAGCGACGCTCCGGTGACGGACGTGAGGTACTACGGCATGTTCGACAAAGAGAAGATCACGGATGAAGCTCGCATGTCGCCGCTCGCACCTAGCGTGCAGTCGCCGTGGCTCCGCCTCTCCCGATTGCTGCCTCAAGCCTTCGAGCCGGGGAGGGGACAGGGGGTCATACAGTTTACTGACGCGAACGGAGTGCGGTGGGAACGACGCACGGGCACCGCGCCTGTCGAATTGGAGCGTGCACTGCCTAGTCAATCTGAAGCAGGGCAACGAGAAGAATAGCGACCGGTCTCTCAGCGGGACGCCGCCCGAAGCTAGTAGTAGGTCCTTGGCGCGGGGCGGTCGGCTCGATCAACAGTGGGCTCATCGCCAGCGGTCGAAATGGCATGCGCTTCCGCACTCAATGCCCGAGAACGGGTGAGTCCCGGGCGGGCAGGCAGCTCGATCTCTAGCGTCGCCGCCGACTCAAGCTGGGGGCCCAGCCCATTCGCTCCTGAGAGGGCGAGATCTTGTCCGGTTGCCTAGGCAAGATCGCCTGCAGCAATTGAATCGGTATAACCTCAGTCGCTTCCTAAGCACGAATGGATCTTGCATCAGGATCGAGCGGGGCGATATCGAGGGCTACTTGGGTGCACTGACGCGCGACTACTTCGCTCATCAAGACATGACCAGCCCTGCCCCAGTCCGCGCCCCAGCTATTGCGTAGGCACAGGAATCTGGCACCTGGTTCGGGTCCGCCCGGGATCGGCGGCCCGTCGTATATCGCGAGACCGATCGCCACGACAGCGTGCCCAGCAATTGGGCCGGTCCACGTCGTTATGACTGAGACGTCGGGATCGTAGAACTCCGGGGAGGTGAGGAGGCACATCACGACGGGCGTTCCGCCCGCGACCTTATCGATCGCTAGATCGAGGTCGAAGTAGGTCTCCGTCACCGCCCTGCGAAACGGACCGATCACTAGGCTCGACGGTGCGTACGCCGAGTCGGTGTCGTCGATCGCCGCGTCCATCGGCCATTGTGCCGAGGGCGGCTGGCCGGTAGTCGCTAGGGACTTCGCCACCGACCGAGGATGTCCGCGACCACCGTACCGTTCGGAATCCCAATGAAGGTACTCGGCACTCATGAGATCGTCGCGTGCGAGATCGTGAACGAACGTGGCTGATACGGCGAGACAAATGGACCGCATCCCTTGGTCATCCACCGGGCGGCTATCCGATCGCCCATCGAACACCCATCTGAGCACTCAGCTACCCACCCGTCGCGCGTAGGCACCGATTTGGGCCGCATCCATACCGACGACTTGATGCTCGGGTTGGACCACTACATTAAGCGGAAGCTCAGCCGCGGGTCTGGGCGATGCCTCCCACGGGCGTATCAGCTGCATCGATACCTCCGCCGGCCCTGGAGCCTCGAACTGAAAGTGCAGCCGGCTTCCGCCACCCGATTCGGGGGCGTGCCGGGCGACAAGTGGTTGCGCAGCTTGTGCCAGGGTACCCGCTCCATCCCAGACCAGCCCCGGCGGGAACGACCCCGGGAGCTGACCGTCCGCGACCCAGATGTAGCCCGAATCCCCGTGATTGGGGAGGTCCACCATTACGTGGTCACCGACGCGGCACAGCGCCAGGTCTTGGCGCTCGGCATCCACCTCCACCACTTCGCCGCGCCCTGGAGCAGCGAACGGCTGAATGAGAATGGCCTTGGCCTTTGAGGGCCCTTTTCGCGCCAGCTCCTTCGCAGCCGCCGGGGTCAATATTTCCAGGTCCACTAGCCGCCACACGGTTGCTGAAAAGCTCGTGTCCATCGTGCGTGCGAGACGATAGAGGTCGAGATCCGTGAGGCCGGATCGCCCGTTTAGGTCAAGCGTTCTCATTTTCCGATTCACGAGGCCGGGCGGCATCAGAAACGCCGATGCAAATGCCTGTGCCTCCACCTCAGCGAGTGAGGTGTCGCCTCCGCCACTAATGTGCCGTTCGAGGTCCAGCGCTGACTGATGGCCGAGCATGTGGTGCCCTAGCTCGTGCGCGCACGTCAGACGTTGGAGGGGCTCCGGATGCCGATCATTGAGGCAGATCCCGAATGTGCCGCCATCGGAGAGGTAGAACCCGAAGAGCGTCGAAGAGAGGTCACGCGCCGAGAGCCATACGCCAAGCTCACGGACCACCTCGAAGACATCAATTGGTATGGACATGTCCGTGCCGAGGCGGGCGTGCAGTCGAGCCGCTTCCATGCTTGCGCGCGATCGCGCTCGGCTCGATTCAGCGAAAGACGCCACGTTGGTACCTAGCCCGACTTGCCGACGTCGGGGGCGGCGCCCGCATGCCGAAGAAACTCCGCAAATCTGAGTACCTGCTCACGATCCTCATTGCTCAACTCCCGCGTGGTCCTGAAGAGCGCATCAGCCGTTGCGTCCCGCGGAGCCTCTGCGCCCATCAACCGATCTGCGCTAGTCCCGAACAGTTTGGCGAGGTGCTTCAGCTCGACACCTGACACGCGCCGACGTCCGGTTTCAAGCGCGCTCACAGCGGCCCGCGTGATTCCTAACACGCGCGCAACTTGGTCTTGACTGAGACCGGCGTAGGCTCGCTCCTGCCTGATGTTCTCGGCGAGTTTGCGGGCATCGTCGCTTATGGACTCGAGGTCATTCTCCGAAGTCATCCGCTTCCCCCTTCGGGATTGCCAAGGCGATCGCCACTGCCGCGCCGTCGTCTTCGCTCATCGTTATCGACCAGTCCCACTGGTGTGCCGAGAGTGGCCAGTCCTCGCTGGTCCCCCTTTCGACCAAAGGCTGGCCTTCCGGAGTTCTGTTGATTTGAATGTCGATCGGTCGAATGCCACGAAATCCGGTTCCGATCGCCTTCGAGACAGCTTCCTTGGCCGCCCACCGAACCGCGATCCTCGCCGGATCGCTAGTGATGTAGGTCCGTTCCACCTCGGTGAAGCGGGTCAGTAGGAATCTCTGTCCCGCCGGCCGCTCCATCAGGTGAGCAAAGTAGTCCACCGCAGCGACATCGATGCCAAGCCGCAAGCCATTTGTCATCGGGCCGCGCACGCCCTGCAGCATCGCGCCAACCCGTTGGGCGAAGTCAGCGACCACCACCGCCGCCTCCTCTGGGGAGCTCCAGATCGTCGACAGAGGCGCCGAGCGGACGGGCGCCGACTTCAATAGGTACCACCTCACGGGCTGCCTGCCGTGCTTCGCCATAGATCGCGTGTCGCTTAGATGTCTCCGCGAGGGCGTGCCCCGTTACGACCGTAAGTTCCCCCGGCTCTAGACCAGACTCGGCGGCGAGAAAGTTCAACAGGCGCCCGAGCCCGAGGAAGTTGCCGTACGCACGAGCTACGTAATGGTGTCGCCGATAGAGGGCAACCATGTGCACAACGCCGTTGAGCCTTGTCAGGCTTATGTGCGCAAGGCAAGGGTTCCCGATCGTGCGGGCGTCGTACGCCATGTCGGCGTGCGTACCCAAGCTGACTCCGGCGGAGTCAGGAGCGTAAGGCTCCCCGGGAGCGCCGATTGGGAGTTCGTACAGGTCAGACCAGGCTTTGTCGCGCGCGGACAATCGATCGATCGCGAGCTCGAGTTGATTCACCCGGGCGCCGGCTGGCGACGGATAGTTCGTTAGGCGGCCAATATAGGTGCCCCACCCCTTGCGACGACTGTGCGCACGTAGGCTCTCTGCACGCGCTACATTGCGGAAGAGTCGCTCCGCCGCCCCCGGTCCCGGCCGATAGAGGGCGACGGGAAAGATTGTGCTCGCGACAGTATCCATGCTTTGAGGGTTGCGGTGGTCTTTTCCGCCGGCCGTCTCGAAGTCCAGCAGCTTGCGCTCAATCACGCGGCGCACTCCGAGGTCCTCCTCGAGGGGACTCGCGATGTTGACCGTGAGATTGTGCACTTCTCCTCTCGGCAACAGTTGCTCGTATGCGTTCAACCATGCATCCCCGATGTCGGAGCCCCACACGACGGTCGCCACTACGCGGCTCCTGAAGCTTGATTTAGCTCGCGAACGATGAGTTCCAGGAGCGCGTTGACGGTTGCGAACTCTTCCCGCGGGAGGTCAGCCGGCGCGGGGAGCGTGACGCCGAACACCTCCTCCAGACCAGCGATCACTGACTCCGCGATCTTGCTTCGAAGCTGGAAGTCGCCGTCTTCGCCGGCAGCGGCGATCGCCTCGTACACCTCATCCGCGTCGACGCCCTCGACTTCAGCGATCATCCTCACTAGATGCTCGCGTACAGCAGCCGGATCGTACAGGTCCATTTGATCGCCCCCAGGGGTATGTGATCGATTTCCTCACAGACTACTCTTGTGGTGCTCGATTTTCAAGCAGATGGCGAATCAATCATGCAGATCCGGCGCTGCGCGGGCCCCGCGGGGGCCGCTGCGCGGGCCTCGCGGGGCCTACGCGGACACCAGTGCCCGAGCCGTCGCGGTCTCGAGACCCCACTTTGGCGGAAAGAAGTAGTCGATTGGCGTGGGTGTGGGCTCGAATTTCGACTTGATACGAGTCCGCGAGCTTGCGAGTTCCGGTAGCGCTTCCCGGCAGTACTTGTCCGTTTCGCACAACAGATTCTGAACATCGATTGCGTGCAGCGATCGCCCCCACAGCCCCTCGAACCGCAGATTGCGCGCCGCGAACTCTTCGTGCTGGCGCTCCACTAGCCAATTGATGAGGCCGGAGGGAGAGTAGTCGCCGAAGTCAGTGAACAGTTTGCGTAGACCGCGAACCGCTCCTGGACCTGGCACCGTGAAATCATTCTCAGAGAAATCGATTAAAGGCGAGTAGTTGAGGTCGATTGCGATCTGATACGACATGAAGTCACCCATCAAGGGGAATGCATGCAGAGCGAGGTACACCTCCTCAAGGCTTGATGCCTCGGATATGCGGGACGCCAAATCATCGTCCAGGAACATATGCTTGAAGAGTTCGACGTGATTGAGATGCTTGATCTTTCGCCCATATGCATCAGTCGCGCACAGAATAAATGCGCCCGTATACAGGCGCTCTCCGGCGTCGCGCATGTCAGTCAGGGCGTCCTCGAGAGCGCCGCTGGCCAGGTCTCGCAGCAAGGGCGCGTGGCCGAGTCGTTCGGATAATGAATTCCAGGATTCGATCCGGCTGAAGGTCCGCATCGCGACTATTTGGAACGCGAGATCGTCTGCTGCAGGCTGTTCGCGCTGGTAACACACTTCTCGAATCAGAAACTGGCTCACCCGGTCAGACGCGCGGTACACATTGCAGAACTTGAATCGCGCGAGAATAGTATCCTCGGTCCAGGGGGCCGATTCGCCACGCCACCGTCGTTCGAATATCGACTGTCGCTCCGCTGCGAAGCGCCAAAAAATGTCGTGGACGGCCTCCCGCGTGGCGGGAGCGGTTTGCGGATTCATGTCGACGATCTCCTAGTGAGCAGGACGACGACCAGGTCCCACGCGCTCGCGGCGAGATCCTCGGCAAGTCGAACCCGATCTGCGATAGGTAGCTGCTTCGTGACAGCGGTCCGTACAGCCGCTCCCGCCGCCATCACGTCCGAAACCGCTCGATCTGAAGACTCCCGCGGTCCGAACGAATCGTACTCATTCAGCAAGTACTCGAAGCCCTCCACGCCGTCGCTCCATCTGGACACGCCGTGTGGCAGGCCGAGGCCCTGTTGCTCGGCGAGAAATGTCCGGTACTTCAGGGCATACACGAACAGATCAACAGCGGTGTCGGACGCGGACTCAGCGTCCTCTGGTGCGATGCGATCGAAATTCCGTAGCCGGTCGATCTTGCGATCGATGTTCGGGAGTATGGATCCGACCTCTCCGTGTCGCTTCCAGCTATCGCCGTAGGTTGAAGTCTTGGCGCGATGCAACTCAGCTATTTCGAGCTTCAGGATCTCGCCCTCCGCAGACGCTCGATGCACGGCGCCACCGCCCGGTCTACGTTCAAAGAACTCGCGTGCCGCCCTCACCAGCTCCGGATCAGTTATTTCGTCGAGCCACGCCTGGGCGGCATCAGCGTCGACTCGTTGCTGCTCCTTCCGAGCGGCGAGCATCCACAGGAAGTCGCGCAGCAGCGGATCCTTGAATGCTCGAATCTCGGCTGCAGGAATCCCGCCGGCCCGTATCATGCCTTCAATGGCAAACCAATCCGAGAACGTGCCCTCTAGCTCGGAGAACGGCGTGGCGAAGTTCCGTTGTGCGGGTGTTCGTACGCCGAGTGCGATCGGCTGTGCCCCGCGCATGATCTCGAGAGCACGGGCGTAATGTCTCTCGTACACATGCAGCGATGAGATCCAGAAGGCCAGACCTCCAACGTCCGAATCCAACCAGAACGCAAGCATTTCCTGCATCACGCTCCACTCGAAGACGTTGATGCCGGAAAACCCCCAGAACAGGTCGTTGCTGCGCACAGCGACATCGATGTCGAGGCGGCCATGACGTATCGACACATTCAGCCAGTTCGTGCACGGAATGTCCTTGCTGACTTGAAAGTCCTCGGCGGGATCAAAGAGGACAATCGACCCGCGGCGCGATGTTGACTCCTCCGACAGGATCGCGACGACCTCCGCGAGCTGGTCAATTCCATTCCAGTTGCGAAGGCGCGGCCCGTAGCCGGCACGCCAGGTGCGCCCGTCGTCCGAGAACTCTCCTGCCCGAGGCAAGTACTCGCTGAGGAAGTCGACATCGTTACGGCCCGCCAGAACCCACACTGTCTCGGCGATGCTTGCGAATACATCGCCACGCCGCGACGGTACCGGAACATACCTCTCAAGCGGCCGCTCAATTTGGACCCCCACATGACGTAGCTCGCGCGTCTCGTAGCCCCGAACCGTCGTTCGTTCTCCACGTCGCATCACGCGCTCCAGCAAGTCAACGAACGCGGTCGCTTGATTGCGGTGCGAACTCATGGCGCATCCGCCGCCTGCTCAGCCACACATGAAGTGTAGGTGGCGATCCGGGGGACGGCCGGTTGCGCCCCGCGGCAATACAAACTCGCCCCCGACCGGACAGCTGGAATCGTTGCCAACCGGCCATGATGGGGACGTGGCTCGCATCCTGCATCTCTCCGACCTTCACCTCCACGGTGATCGCGAAGACGAACTGATTGCCGACAACAAACAGAAGGCTGTCCCAGCCTCGGCCCAGGCGTCGGCAGGGGACCGCATGCGCTCGACGCTCGAGGCGCTGGCTCGTGCCGTCATTGAGGATGAACTCGGGCTGGATTGCATCGTCATCTCCGGCGACATCGTTGACCGCGATGATCCGAAGGGTTTCGTTCGCCTGCCGGAGATCCTCGCGCCGCTGGTCCCTGACGTAGTCCCGCCCGAGAGGGTCGTTGTGGTCCCAGGGAACCACGACGTGCTCCGCGGAGCGCCGCCATCATCTCCCGAGCGCTATGAGGACTTTGTTCAGCTTCGCGAGCACGGCTACATCACGCCGCTGCTCGAAGGCATCGATCCACTAGAACAGACGGATGGAACTGCTGCGCAGACCACAACGCTGACGGCAGTGGATGAGTCATACATCATCGTCGCCATCAACTCGGCGGATCTATGTCAGACGGACCTACCCATCGAAACCGCTCTCGAGTCGCGCTTCGACCAATTGCAGAATGCAGGAAACCCAGCTGTCACAGAACTGCTCAGAGCCTGGGCGGAACGAGGAGAGGTCGATATTGCTTGGCTAGGGCAACACCAACTCCGGCATGCTGCCCAGGCGCTTGAATCCGCATCGACAGCGCTCGGGGCGCCATTGAGGATCGCCGTGATGCACCATCAGCTCATGCCGGTGGGTACGGTTCCCGAGATCAAGCCATACGAGTCGATCCTGAACCTCGGCGAGACACTCGACTGGCTTGCCATGCAGCGGATAGACATCGCGTTGCACGGTCATAAGCACGTCTCTCGGCCCTTCACATTGTCGCACCGCGGCCTCACATCGGTCGAGGCCGAGCAACGCATGCTGGTCGTAAGCGCCCCTAGCGCGGGGCAAGTCGACAACCAAGGCTCGCCTGTCGCACGACTTCTGACGATCGCGCCCGTGGCACCTCGGACGGCTGGCGTGACCATCGTCGATATCAAGCCCGTGGGCCCGGGGGGCACGATAGACATCGGAGTTCTCCCAACCGCGAAGTGGTTCCTAAACGACGACGCGGAGCGCGGACGCATAGTGGGCGCGACTGCCCAAGACGTGCACGAGAGGATCGTTTCACTCCCGACTCCGCACAACGCCGCTGCCCTTCCGCTGGTGTGCGTTGTCATTGACGGCAAGAGCGCCCTCAGTATTCCTCCGCTCTACCCAGATTTGCCATCAACAGAATCGGACCCGCAGGCCTGGTTCGATCGGACAATTGGGTGGTGGCAGTCGCCTCGGGCTGGCCGCGGAGCCAGCTTCAACCATGGGCAGAGAATTACCGCGTACGGATCGATCGACCCCGATTTGCAAACTGGTCATACTAATCAGCTCAAGGAGGCGGCGCGCGCGCTCGCGGACGACGCGGACACCAGCCGCGCCGTCGCCATTCTTGTCGAGCCGTCCGCGGACTTCTCGGGCGAGAAGCGCCTATTTCCCGCGTTCGTTCTCGTCCAGTTCCAGGTTCGCGCAGGGCTCGTGCATGTCACCGCATACTTCCGGAAGCAAGAGATGCCGCACTGGTGGCCGATAAATGTTGGCGAGCTCGCACACTTACAAGCCCGGCTCATCGATGACCTCGTCGCGCGAGGCAAGCATTACGATGCGGGATCGATTACAACAATCACCGCCCACCCAGCCTTTGGGCGCGGCACACCTCGCGTGCAGATTCCAGATCTCGACCGCCGAGCCGACAAGCCAATCCGACTCTTGGAATTGATCATGCCGCTCTACGGAGTTGGTGACGCCAAGAAAGCGCAGCAGGCATGGTCTGTTGCTCTGTCCGATTGGGCTCCCACCGAGAAAGCCCCCGCGGACGGCGACCCCGTTCCGGTCTTCGGTATCGGACAGTTGATTGAAGCACTACGTGAGGCCAGGGTAATCGGCAGAAACACGAACGACCATGGTGAGCTCGAAGAGCAGCTGGAGTCTTTACTAATGATCTGCGAGCGATACCTGAAGGCGACAGACGAGGATCGCGCGACTGCTCGACCACTGTGGCTGGCAGCTGTGCCGGGGCGACTAGACCGCATAGGCGAGGTTGTCGACCGCATTCTTGGACTCACACCGAACTGAGCCCATTTCGGCTCTCAGGCTCACGGACTGAACGGGCTTGCGCACCCTCGGAAAGGGCGGGGATACTCGGAGACCCGCCTCGGGCTGCCTCCCGTGTTGCTCTGCGCGCTCTTGGCGCTGCCTCACGTCGCTCCGCTTTCGACGTGTCCGGGGGCCCGGTCGGAATGCAGAGAATGCTGCTGGTCCGTCCACGACACCCACATATTCGCGGGTATACGCTTAGCCCGCTCACACGTCTCGAACCGCCCGGTGGATGGCATCGGCGACCAGGTGCCGTCCGATCCGGCCAAGCGGGTACAGGAGTGCGGGTCGCCCGCTGTAGATCGCGCTCGCGGGACGCCACAGATGCCGCCCTTCGGGTCGGCGCCAGGCTGGAAGATCGACGGGCCCTTCCCGCCTTCCAGCTCGCCCGCGCCGAATGCCGGGCGGAGATGCGCCGGGCCGGATGTGTCGTCGACCGCGTCCGGCCCAGCGTCGGTACCGAACTCTGGTGTTAGCCGCGGGCTACACGACCGTCCGTGCCCCCCAACAGAGGGCCCGATGGGTTCAGCGCAGGGGCGGCAACACGTCGCCCTGCAGCGCGAGGAACTCGTCGAGCATCGCGACCGCGCGGTTGTGGTTGTCGACGATGGGGTCGAGCAGGATCGCTTGCAGCAGCTTGGCCTTGGACTGCTCGACGTATGCCTCGACCAGCAGCTTGTGGATCGCTCCCTGCAGCTGCACCATCGCGAGGACACCCGTGGGCAGCGGTTCCATCTGCGCGGGGACGAGCGCGCCGTTCTCGACTCTGGCCGGCACTTCGACGACCATGTCGTCGGGAAGTCCGGGGATCGCGCCCCGGTTGGGGATGTTCACAGCGGGAAGGTCACGCTCCACGCCGCACGCGACCCACTCGATGATCGGGATCGCGAGCTCCTCCGACGACTCAACGGGGCGGTCCTCCAGCGACGCCTCGAGCGAGGCCGCAGGGTTCGGGGCGCGGAACGGCCGGTCGGTGTCGGCGAAGCGGATCTCGTAGTACCACTCCGGCGTCTCGGCGCCTTCGCGCCACGGCGACCCGTCGGCGGGGTCGTGGAAGTACTGCAGCTGCGTCGGCACGTAGTCGTCGGCCCATGAGATGTACTCGCCGAGATGGTTGGCGCTCGGCGACGGCCACAGACCGAAGCGGCGGAACAGGATGCGGGACAGCCCGATCTCGTGCCAATCCGAGACCCAGTTCGCCTCGTGTTCGAGTTCCCGCAGGCGCGGGTACAGGTCCTCGCCCGTCTCCTTGTCTCGAATAGCCTGGAACCACGTGAAGTGGTTGATACCCGCTGCGGGCAGCTCGAGACGGTCGGCGGGGATGTCGAGCAGCGCGGAGATCTGGCGCACGCCGTAGAAGTAGCCATGGCAGAGGCCGACGACCTTCACCGACGTGAGTCGCGAGATCGCCTCGCACACCTTGTGCTCGGGGTTGGAGAAGTTGAGGAAGAGCGCATCGGGCGCGAGCCGCTCGATCGCCCGTGCGATCTCCAGGAGCGGACCGAACTGCCGCAGCGCGTGGAAGAGTCCGCCGGGTCCGCCGTTCTCTCCGTACACCTGCTTGAACCCGTACTTCCGCGGCACCGTGAAATCCTGCGACCAGTAGCGGTAGCGGTCCCGCTCGATCGCGGTGATCACGAAGTCGGTGCCCGCGACGGCGGCATCCAGATCCGTCGTCGACGAGACGGATGCCGTGTGGCCAAGTCGCCCGACGAGGTGACGTGTGTACGCCTCCACCTCTGCGAGGGGTTCCGCGGCGATGTCCATCAGGACGATCTCGAGGCCTTTCTCGGCGATGGGCTGGCTCAGCAGAAGGTCGCGGACCATCTTGCCCGCGAACTCGCGGCTGCCGGCTCCGATCAGGGTGACTCTCATGTGCTCGACTTTCCGTTCTGGTGGGTGTGTTGGTGGTCGACGTCGACGATCCTGCGGGCGAGCCTGAGCGCGCCCACCACCGGGGGCTGGTCGAGGATCGTGAGTGCGACGTCGGGGTGGGTGCGCGCCAGTTCATGGCGGAGCGCTTGCTGCAGGAGCGGCTGATTCTCGATCACCGAGCCGCCGGCGACGACTGCGTCGGCACGGATGCCGCGGTCAAGGAGTCGATCGACGAGCCGAGCGAGCTCGACTCCTGCGTCGGAGATCACGCGGGTGGCGAGGGACGAGCCCTCGTCCTCGGCGGCGGCGAAGACTTCCGGCGCGTGGCGTCCCCAGTCGTCGGGCGATGTCGCCTGCGTGAGGGCGAGCGCCAGTTCGTCGCCGTCGCTCGCGCCGAATGCGGCCATGAGTCGCTGCCCGAGCGGGTCGATCGGGTGGCCGTCGTCGAGGTGGCTGAGCACCGCGCGGGTCGCCTCCCGGACGAGTGCGGGTGCACTTCCCTCGTCACCGAGGATCCATCCCCATCCGCCGGCGGTCACGAGTTCGTCGCGCTGGTCGCGCGCGGTGGCGATCGAACCGGTACCCACGACCATGCCTATGGCGCGCTCCGCACCCATCGCCGGCGCGATGAGTTCTGAGTCGTTCACGACGCAGACAGGCCCGATCAGATGGCGCCGGAGCGCCGACTCGAGCTCGCGGCACTGCGCCGTGTTCTCGCACCCGTGCGTCCCGACAGCTACCGCAGACCGCGCGAGGTCAGAGCCGAAGTGGTCGGACAGAAGCCGTGACAGGCCCGCGGCATCCGCTTCGAAATCACCCAGCGGGCCACGCCAGGACGATGAAGACACCACGATGTCTTCCATGGCTTCGCCGTCGATCGGCGCGCGCATCAGTCGTGTCTTCGTGCCGCCGACGTCGATTCCGACGACATAGGAGATGGATGCGGTGCCCGGGACCGCAGCATCCGCCGTCATCCGGCGTGCCCCTGTACGAAACGTGAGGTGTTCTCACCCATGAGCGCGGCGTCGGGGATCAGTGCCGGGAGCGACGGGTCGTCGGGGAGATCGATCGGCGCTGAGAGGCGGATGTCACGCGACGATGCTCCGACGTCGATGCGGAAGGATCCGCCCTCGCGCCGCCAGACGCCCTGCCGACCGTCGGGTCGCTC
>NZ_RJAD01000002.1:600000-835019 GCF_003999995.1 Microbacterium sulfonylureivorans | reverse complement strand
TCGGCGGCCATAGCGAGAGGGAAACGCCCGGTCACATTCCGAACCCGGAAGCTAAGCCTCTCAGCGCCGATGGTACTGCAGGGGGGACCCTGTGGGAGAGTAGGACACCGCCGGACTTCCATTACCGGAATGGCCACCCAATGCAGGGTGGCCATTTCGCGTTAACTAGGCTGAGTCCAGCCACCGGGAAGGATCGAGAGCAATGGCCGACCAGGAGCCGCGCGACAGCGCAGCCGATCGCGAGCCGCGAGGACGCGCTGGAGACCGTCCTCCTCGAGCCCGCGACTCCGGCGCGAGCAAGTCGTACCCGAAGCGTGACGGTGGCAAGAAGCCTTATGTGAAGCGCGATGGCGATCACAAGCCGTACGCGAAGCGCGATGGCGACCGTCCCTACGCGAGCCGCGACAGCGACAAAAAGCCTTATGTGAAGCGTGACGGCGACCACAAGCCGTACGCGAAGCGCGATGGCGACCGTCCCTACGCGAGCCGCGACGGTGACAAGAAGCCTTATGTGAAGCGTGACGGCGACCACAAGCCCTACGCGAAGCGCGACGGAGACCGTCCCTACGCGAAGCGCGACGGAGACCGTCCCTACGCGAGCCGCGACGGCGACCACAAGCCCTACGCGAAGCGCGACGGCGACCACAAGCCCTACGCGAAGCGCGACGGCGACCGTCCCTACGCGAGCCGCGACGGTGACAAGAAGCCGTACGCGAAGCGCGACGGAGACCGTCCCTACGCGAGCCGCGACGGTGACAAGAAGCCGTACGCGAAGCGCGATGGCGACCACAAGCCCTACGCGAAGCGCGACGGAGACAGGAAGCCGTACGCGAAGCGCGACGGCGACCGTCCGTCGTACCCGAAGCGCGACGGCGACCGTCCCTCCTACAGCAGCGGGCGCAATGACCGTCCCGCCCGCGGGGGGGCGGATCGTCCGGATCGTGCACTCCGTCCGGAGGAGAACCGTCCGGTCCGCGCGCATCACGACGACCCGGTGATTCCCGACGCCATCACTCCGCACGACCTGAATCAGGGCGCTCGAAACGAGCTCAAGACCCTCAGCAAGGAGAACGCCGAGCAGGTGGCGCGTCACCTCGCGATGGCCTCGCAGCTCATCGATGAAGATCCTGAGCTCGCTCACCAGCACGCTCTCTCGGCTTCACGCCGTGCCGGCCGCATCGCGATCGTCCGCGAGACGCTCGCGATCACCGCCTACGCGACGGGCGATTACGCGCTCGCTCTCCGTGAGCTGCGCACCTACCGTCGCATTTCGGGCAAGGACGACCAGATCGCCCTCATGGTCGACAGCGAACGAGGCGTGGGTCGTCCGGATCGCGCCCTCGAGGTGGGCCGCAGCGTCGAACGCTCCTCCCTGCCCACCGACGTGCGCGTCGAGCTCGCCATCGCCATGTCGGGCGCCCGTCTCGACCTCGGCGAGCCGGAACGCGCTCTGTCCGAGCTCGACATCCCGGAGCTCGATCCCGACCGCGCCTTCGAATGGAGTCCCGCGCTGTTCGCTGCCCGCGCGACGGTCCTGGAGGAACTCGGTCGCGATGACGAGGCGGCACGCTGGCACGAACGTGCGCTGGTGGCGGCCGACGCCATCGACGCGGCGTCCGGCATCGGCGACCTCGAGACCGTCTTCGTCGACGAGGTCATCGAAGAGGGCGGCGACGAGTTCGACGAGGACTTCGCCCACGACGACGTTGCGGACGACGAGTCCGCTGAGACGCCGTCCGCCGGCGAAGAGTCAGATGACGACGATGACGACGTCGCGGGCGACACTCCGGACGAGGCGAACGAGGCGATGCCCGCCGACGAGGCATCCGATTCCGCCCCGGCTCTCACCGTCGAGGACGAGGTGGCCGAGATCCTCGCCGAGGCCGGCATCGACGACGCGGCGGACGAGACCGACGAGGCGGAAGGCTCCGACCGCTGATGCCGCTGTTCGGCCGCCGGTCTGAGCCTGCCGGCCCGCTCGACGGAGTCGACGTGGTCCTCGCGGATCTCGACGGCGTGGTCTACGCGGGCGCCGGCGCACTGCCCCACGCGGTCGAAAGCCTCAACCGTGCTCGCGAGGGACGCACGCTGGCGTACATCACGAACAACGCCTCGCGGACGGATGCCTCGGTCGCGGCGCACCTGACGGGGCTCGGTCTCGTGACCGCGGCCGACGAGGTCGTCACGAGTCCCCAGGCCGCCATGCGCCTCCTCGCCCAGCGCATCGCGCCCGGGTCGACCGTGCTCGTGGTCGGTGGCGACGGGCTCGTCGACGAGGTCGAGAAGGCGGGCTTCGTGATGACGCGCAGTGCGGAGGATTCTCCGGCCGCCGTCGTGCAGGGCTTCGCGCCAGAGGTCGGCTGGACGCAGCTCGCCGAGGCCGCGTTCGCCCTCAAGGTGCCGGAGGAGGAGGGCGGGATCCCCTGGATCGCGACCAACACCGACTGGACGATCCCGCAGGCGCGCGGGGTCGCACCGGGGAACGGCACGCTCGTGTCGGCGGTCCACACCGCGATCGGCCGGCTCGCGACCGTCGCAGGCAAGCCCGAGGTGCCGATCTTCGAAGAGGCCGTCGCCAGGTTCGGGGCGAAGCATCCGCTCTTCCTCGGGGATCGCCTCGACACCGACATCCTCGGCGCCAACCGCGCCGGCATCGCGTCGGCTCTCGTGCTCACCGGCATCGATCGACCCAAGCACGTGCTCGCCGCGCCGGCCGGCTCGCAGCCGACCTACATCCTCGGCGACCTCCGCGAACTCCACGAACCGTACCCGGAGGTGCGCCTCAAGGACGGCACGGCCACCGTGCGCGGAGCCTCGGTCGCTATCGACGGCCCCGACGTGCGGATCGTATCGGAGGGGGACCGCCCCATCGACCTCGTGCGCGCCGGTGCGGCCGCGATCTGGGGGAGCGGGCGCGCGATCTTCGGATTCCGTGTGCCGGAGCGCCTGTACGCGGATCCGTTCCACCGGCCCTGATCACGGCCCGCGGGGGAGGATCCCCGTATCCTGGGGGCATGGTCCCGCCCGACGAGCACGAGCACGAGAACGACCCCGGCGATCTGCTCTCGACCCTCGAGGTGATCGAGGCTCAGCCGCTCGCGACCCGCGCCGACGCCTACGACGCGCTGCACGACACGCTCGCACGCCGCCTCGAGGCCGCGCCCGGCGCAGCGGCCTCATGACCGCTCGCCTCGACGCAGCGCTGGCCGCTCGGGGACTCGCGCGCTCCCGCACCCACGCGGCGACCCTGATCTCCGAGGGGCTCGTGTCCGTCGACGGCACGACGGTCGTCAAGGCTTCGACCGCCGTCGCCGACTCCGCCGTGATCGAGGTCGCGGGGACCGATCACTACGTCAGCCGCGCCGCACACAAGCTCATCGCCGGCCTCGACGCGTTCGGCGTCGATGTCTCGGGTCGCCTCGCGCTCGATATGGGCGCGTCGACCGGGGGCTTCACGCAGGTCCTCCGCGAACGCGGCGCCGAGCCCGTCATCGCGGTGGATGTCGGTCACGGCCAGCTCGCGGCATCCGTCGCAGACGACCCCGGCGTGATCTCGATCGAGGGATTCAATGTCCGGCACATGACCCCGGAGTCGCTCGCCGAACAGAGCGGGATCGCCGGGCGGCCGTCGGTGATCACCGGAGACCTCTCCTTCATCTCGCTCTCGCACGTCCTGCCCGCGGCGCTGGCTGTGGCGGCCGACGACGCCGACCTCGTCCTGCTCGTCAAGCCCCAGTTCGAGGTCGGCCGCACCGCCGTCAAGGGCGGTCTCGTGACCAACCCCGATCTCCGGGCGGACGCGGTCGCCGGCGTGCTGTGGGCGGCGTGGGACGCCGGACTCGGCACCTGCGGCGTCGTCTCCTCCCCGATCCTGGGCACGCACGGGAATTCCGAGTACATCGCGCACCTCGCGCCGGGCCGCGGGAGCAATCCGACAGAATGGTTGAGCACCGTGAACCGACTGGCGGGGAGCCGATGACCAGCACCGACGCACGCGCCGAGCGCAGCATCCTCGTCGTCGCCCACGCCCACCGCGACGACACCGTGTTCGCCGCCGAGCGTGTCGTGGCCGCGCTGCGCGCGGGCGGGGCCCAGCCCGTGCTCGCCGCCGAGGACCGCGACGAGCTGTCGGCCGTGAGGCCGTCGCTCGGCGATGTCAAGGTGCTCGGCGACGACGTGGCCGTGCGCGACATCGAACTGGCGATCGTGCTGGGCGGCGACGGCACCATCCTCCGCGCGGCCGAACTCGTGCGCGACGGCACCGCGCCGGTGCTCGGCATCAACATGGGGCACGTCGGCTTCCTCGCAGAGATCGAGCGCGACGACATGGACGACGCCGTGCGCCGTGCGATCGATCACGACTACGAGGTCGAGGAGCGCCTCGCCCTCCAGGTGCGCGTGAAGGACTCCTCCGACTCGGTCATCTACGAGACGTGGGCGCTCAACGAGGCCACCGTCGAGAAGGCGAGCCGTGAGCGCATGCTCGAGGTGGTGATCGAGGTCGACGGGCGTCCGCTGTCGAGCTTCGGGTGTGACGGGGTCGTGGTCTCGACGCCGACCGGATCGACGGCCTACAACTTCTCGGCCGGCGGACCGGTCATCTGGCCGACGGTCGACGCGATCTCGGTGGTGCCGCTGTCGGCGCACGCGCTCTTCGCCAAGCCGCTGGTCGTCGGTCCCGAGCACGCGGTCGCCATCGAGGTGCTCGAGCGCACCAACGGCGTCGGCATCCTGTGGTGCGACGGCCGTCGTTCGCACGATCTGCCGCCGGGCGCGCGCGTCGTGGTGCGGCGATCCGATCGTCCCGTCCGCCTGGCGCGCCTGCACCCGGCATCGTTCACCGACCGTCTGGTGCGAAAGTTCCGACTGCCGGTCGACGGCTGGCGGGGGCCCGCCGCGATCACCGGGACGACGCCGTGATCGAGGAGATGCGTCTGCGCGACCTGGGCGTCATCGCGGAGGCGACGCTGCCGATCGGTCCCGGATTCACGGCCATCACGGGCGAGACCGGGGCGGGCAAGACGATGGTGGTGACCGGGCTCGGGCTCCTTCTCGGCCAGCGCGCCGACTCGGGCGCCGTGCGCGCGGGAGCATCGCAGGCCACGGTCGACGGCGTGTGGATCGTGCCCGAGTCGGGGGCCGTGGCCGCGCGCGTCCGCGAGGCCGGAGGCGACGTCGAGCCGCTCGGCGACGGCACGGCCGAGCTCTTCGTCGGACGCTCGATCTCGAGTGAGGGTCGCGGACGCGCCTCGGTGGGCGGGCGTTCCGCCCCCGCGGGCGTGCTCGCCGATCTCGCCGACGACCTCGTCGTGGTGCACGGTCAGTCCGATCAGCTGCGGCTGCGCACCACCGCCGCGCAGCGCGACGCGCTCGACCGCTTCGGCGGCGATCCGGTCCAGGCGGCGAAGGCGATCTACCGCGATGCGTACGAGCGGTGGCGAGCCGCCGACCGCGAGCTCACGGAGCTCACCACCGCCCGCGACGAGCGAGCCCGAGAGGCCGATGAACTGCGCGCGCAGCTGGCCGACATCAAGCAGGCCGCACCGCTGCCGGGGGAGGACGCCGAGCTCTCCGTCCGCGCCGAGCGACTCGCCAACGCCGAGGAGCTCCGCATCGCCGCGGCGACGGCTCACGATGCGCTCTCAGGTGAGGGTGACGCTCCGGATGCCTCCTCCCTCCTCGCGGAGGCACGACGGGCGCTCGAGCGGGCACACGACCCCGTCCTCGAAGAACTCGCGGGTCAGGTGGCCGACCTCGGGTATCGCGCGTCCGATCTCGCCGCGGCGCTGGCCGGATACCTCGCCGACCTCGACGAGACGGGTCCGCACGAGCTCGCCGCCGTCGAGGAGCGGCGCGCGGTGCTGTCGACGCTCATCCGCGCGCACGGGAGCCTCGACGACGCGATCGACCTGCTCGACACCGGTTCCGCCCGACTGGCCGAGCTCGACGACGACGGCGAGCGCGTCGAGCGGCTGGCGGAGGAGAGGGATGCCGCGGCATCCGCTCTCGACGAGGCCGCCGCGACGCTCACCGCCGCCCGCACCGCCGCCGCCGCGCGACTGGGATCGGCCGTCACGCACGAGCTGCACGCCCTGGCGATGCCCGATGCGCGACTGTCGGTCGCGGTGTCGCCCGGTGCTGAGACGGCCGCCGGCCGCGACGACGTGGCGATCCTGCTCGCCCCGCACAAGGGCGCGGATCCGCGTGCGGTCTCGCGCGGGGCGTCCGGCGGTGAGCTCAGTCGGGTGATGCTCGCGATCGAGGTCGTCATCGCCGGTGTCGACCCTGTTCCGACGTTCGTGTTCGACGAGGTGGATGCCGGCATCGGCGGCGCGGCGGCGATCGAGGTCGGTCGGCGGCTCGCCCGGCTCGCCCAGTCGTCGCAGGTCATCGCGGTCACCCATCTCGCCCAGGTGGCGGCGTTCGCCACCAATCATCTGACGGTGGTGAAGGCCGGCGACGGCTCGGTGACGGCATCCGACGTCCGCAGGCTCGAGGGAGCCGATCGCGAAGCCGAGATGGCGCGTCTGCTCTCGGGAATGCCCGACTCGGACGCCGCGCTCACCCATGCCCGTGAGCTTCTCGGCCTTCGCGCCGAGGCCGTCTGATCGGAAACGAGGACGACACGTGTGCGTTTGCTCAGCTTGCCGTCACCGACGTGGGATAGGATAAAAGCCCGTGATGCAGACTTCTGATTCTTTCCGCGGCGACACTTCGAACGACACCACCAGGCACATCTTCGTGACCGGGGGTGTCGTTTCCTCGTTGGGCAAGGGCCTCACGGCCGCCAGCCTGGGAAACCTGCTCACCGCCCGCGGCCTGCGCGTCGTCATGCAGAAGCTCGACCCCTACCTCAACGTCGATCCCGGGACGATGAACCCGTTCCAGCACGGCGAGGTCTTCGTGACCGACGACGGGGCCGAGACAGACCTCGACATCGGCCACTATGAGCGCTTCCTCGACATCGAGCTGAGCCAGGCCGCGAACGTCACCACGGGCCAGATCTACTCGCAGGTGATCGCGCGCGAGCGTCGCGGCGAGTACCTCGGCGACACCGTGCAGGTCATCCCGCACATCACCGACGAGATCAAGCGCCGCATGCGCCTGCAGGCGGACGAGAGCCCGAAGCCGGACGTCATCATCACCGAGATCGGCGGCACGGTCGGCGACATCGAGTCGCAGCCGTTCATCGAAGCCGCGCGACAGATCCGCCACGAGCTCGGCCGGCAGAACGTGTTCTTCGTGCATGTGTCGCTGGTGCCCTTCATGGGCGCGTCGGGTGAGCAGAAGACGAAGCCGACGCAGCATTCGGTGGCGGCCCTCCGCTCCATCGGAATCCAGCCCGACGCGCTGGTGCTCCGCAGCGACCGGCCGGTGACCGAGTCCAACAAGCGCAAGATCGCGCTCATGTGCGACGTCGACGAGGGCGCTGTCGTGAACGCGGTCGACGTGCCGAGCATCTACGAGATCCCGACGATGCTCAACGAGCAGGGCCTCGACGACTACATCGTGCGCGCGCTCGGTCTGAGCAAGGCCGCCGCCGTGGACTGGTCGCGCTGGGAGCGCGTGCTGCAGGCCGTGCACAACCCGAAGCACGAGGTCACGATCGGACTCGTCGGCAAGTACATCGACCTGCCGGATGCCTACCTGTCGGTCACCGAGGCGCTCAAGGCCGGCGGCTTCGCGCAGGAGACGCAGGTGAAGATCCGCTGGATCCCGTCCGACGAGTGCGAGACGCCGGAGGGAGCCGAACGGGCGCTGGCCCCGCTCGACGGGATCGTGATCCCGGGCGGATTCGGCATCCGCGGCATCGAAGGCAAGATCGGCGCGCTGAAGTTCGCGCGCGAGCAGGGCATCCCGACCCTCGGAATCTGCCTCGGCCTCCAGTGCATCGTCATCGAGTACGCCCGTCACGTCGCCGGCATCGAGGATGCCTCGTCGAGCGAGTTCGACCCCGACACGACTGCGCCGGTCATCGCCACGATGGAGGAGCAGGTCGACATCCTCGAGAGCGGCGACATGGGCGGCACCATGCGCCTCGGCCTGTACCCGGCCGACCTCGCGGAGGGGTCGATCGCCGCCGAGGTGTACGGCTCGACGCAGGCGTCCGAGCGTCATCGCCACCGGTACGAGGTGAACAACCGCTATCGCGACCAGATCGCCGCGGCCGGTCTCGTGTTCTCGGGGCTGTCCCCCGACCGCAACCTCGTGGAGTACGTCGAGCTTCCCCGAGAGGTGCACCCGTACTACATCGCCACGCAGGCGCACCCGGAGCTGCGCTCGCGGCCGACCGACGCGAACCCGCTGTTCCGCGGGCTCGTCGCCGCCGCCGTCGAGCGTCACAGCGCGAGCGAGCTGTTCGACGTCGAGAATGGCTGAGGCCCGCCCGGACGCCCGGCTCGCCGACGAGGCGGCCGAGTTCGACGTCGTCGCGAGCGACCTCGTCTACGAGGGTCGGGTGTGGGATGTCCGCAGTGACACCGTCGCCTACAACGGCGGCGAGATCGTGCGCCAGTACGTCGATCACCCGGGCGCCGCGGCGATCGTCGCCGTCGACGCCGATGACCGCGTCCTGCTGATCCAGCAGTACCGGCATCCGATCCGCCACTGCGACTGGGAGGTGCCGGCTGGCCTGCTCGACGTCGACGGCGAGTCACCGCTGGAGACCGCCCGACGCGAACTCGTCGAGGAGGCCGACCTGCACGCGGCGTCGTGGGAGCCGCTCGTCAGCATCTTCACCACGCCCGGCGGCAACGACGAGGTCGTGCACCTCTTCCTCGCCCGCCATCTCACGCCCGTCGGCGAGCCCCATGCCCGCGAGGACGAGGAGGCCGACATCCGCGTGGAGTGGGTGCCGCTCACCGAAGCCGTCGACGGCGTGCTCGCGGGCCGGCTGCGCAACGGCATCCTCGCCGTCGGCGTGCTGGCCGCCGCGGAGCGGCTGCGGCGCGCGGAGGCCGCCCAGGACTGACATGGGGCGCGCGGAGGTCTCAGATGCGGCTTGAGAGGGCGGTGGACGCGTACCTGCGCCACATCTCGATCGAGCGCGGCCTCTCCGACAACACTGTCGCGGCCTACCGGCGCGACCTCGCCGGGTATGTCGCCTGGCTCGCGGCGCAGGGCATCGACGACTCGTCGGAGGTCACCGCGGCGATCGTCGCGGAGTTCGCCGCCGAGCGGGCGTCCGCGCAGCCGCCGGTCGCGCCGTCCTCCCTCGCACGGCTGCAGTCGTCCGTGCGGGGGCTGCACCGGTTCCTGGCGCGCGAGGGGGTGGAGGACGCCGATCCCTCGGTGCGGCTGCGTCCGCCGAAGCAGCCGCGCCGGCTGCCGAAGGCGCTCACGATCGACCAGGTGGAGGCCCTGCTGGATGCCGCGGGCCCGGCGCCGTCGACCGAGGCGGCGGTCGCGCCCGGCGCCGCACCCGGCGACCTTCTGGGCCTGCGCGATCGCGCGCTGCTGGAGCTGCTCTACGCGACGGGGGCCCGCGTGTCGGAGATCGTCCAGCTCGACGTCGACGACGTCGCGCACGGCGACGTGCTGCGGGTGCGCGGCAAGGGCGCGAAGGAGCGCATCGTGCCCGTCGGGTCGTACGCGCGCGCAGCCGTCGACGCCTACGTCACGCGTTCGCGTCCTGAGCTGTCACGCCGCGGGAAGGCGACCCCGAAGCTGTTCCTCGGCGCTCGTGGCGCCCCGCTGTCACGTCAGAGCGCATGGCTCGTCATCCACTCCGCCGCCGAGCGCGCACATCTGACCGCGCATGTCTCGCCGCATACGCTCCGACACTCGTTCGCCACGCATCTGCTGCAGGGCGGGGCCGATGTCCGGGTCGTGCAGGAGCTGCTCGGCCACGCCTCCGTGTCGACGACGCAGATCTACACCTATGTGTCGGTCGACGCGCTGAGGGACGTCTACGCGACCTCTCACCCGCGCGCCCGCTGAACGCTCGCGGGTGAGAGGTCCCGCCGTGACTAGAATCGGTGCACGGCATGGGAAAGTCAGGAGAGTCTGTGGCGGGCAGCAAGCGGGGCGCGACGACGGCCTCAGAGGACGGGACCCCGCTCGGTCCCACCGGACGTCCGTACCACGGCTTCCCGACCCCGGCGAAGCTCGACGGCACCGGTCCCGCGCGGATCATCTCGCTGTGCAACCAGAAGGGCGGCGTCGGCAAGACGACGACCACCATCAACCTGGCCGCCGCGCTCGCGAGCTATGGGCGCAAGGTGCTCGCTGTCGACTTCGACCCGCAGGGCGCGCTGTCGGCCGGTCTCGGCATCCAGACCCACGACATCCCCACCATCTACGACCTCCTGCTCGACGGCAAACGCGAGCCGCACGAGGTCGTCGTGCAGACGCGCGTCGAGAACCTCGACGTGGTCCCGGCGAACATCGACCTGTCGGCCGCCGAGGTGCACCTGGTGAACGAGGTCGCGCGCGAGCAGACGCTCTCCCGCGCGCTGCGCAAGCTCGCGCCCGACTACGACGTCATCCTCATCGACTGCCAGCCGTCGCTCGGCCTCCTGACCGTCAATGCCCTCACGGCGAGCCACGGCGTCATCATCCCGCTCGAGTGCGAGTTCTTCGCGCTGCGCGGCGTGGCGATGCTCATCGAGACGATCGACAAGGTCCGCGATCGCCTGAATCCGACCATCACGCTCGACGGCGTCCTTGCGACGATGTACGACGCGCGGACGCTGCACTCGCGCGAGGTGCTCGAGCGGGTCGTCGACGCGTTCGGCGACGACGTGCTCGAGACCGTGATCGGCCGCACCGTGAAGTTCCCCGACGCATCCGTGTCGGGCATGCCGATCACCGAGTTCGCGCCCGAGCACGCCGCCGCCCAGGCCTACCTGCGGCTGGCGCGGGAGCTGGTCGCCCGTGGCGCCGTCGCCTGACGAGGACTCCGCCCCCGGTGACGGGTTCCGTGTCTCGCTGGGCGTGTTCGACGGGCCGTTCGACCTCCTCCTGACGCTCATCTCCAAACACGAGCTCGACATCACCGAGGTGTCGCTGTCTCGGGTGACCGACGAGTTCATCGCCTACCTGCGCCAGCTCGGTCCCGACGAGGAGCTGGACGAGGCATCCGAGTTCCTCGTCGTGGCCGCGACCCTCCTCGACATGAAGGTCGCCGGGCTCCTGCCTCAGGGCGAGCTCGTCGACGCGGAGTCCGTGGCTCTCCTCGAGGCCCGCGACCTGCTGTTCGCGCGACTGCTGCAGTACCGAGCCTTCAAGGAGGTGTCGGCGTGGTTCGCCCGGTGCCTCCAGCGCGAGGACCGGCGCCACACCCGGTCGGTGCGTCTCGACGAGAAGTACCGCAACGCCGTGCCCGAGCTCGTGTGGACGCTCAACGCCGAGGACTTCGCCGCGCTCGCCCTGCTGGCGATGACGCCGAAGGAGATCCCGCACGTCGGCCTCGATCACCTCCACGCGCCGCTCATCAGCATCCGCGAGCAGGCGGCGGTGGTGGTCACTCTGCTGCGGGATGCCGGCAGCCTGAGCTTCCGCGAGCTCGTCGCCGGCGTCACCCAGCCGGGTGTCGTCGTCGCCCGCTTCCTGTCGGTGCTGGAGCTGTACCGCCATGCCGCCCTCTCGTTCGAGCAGCTGGAGCCGCTCGGCGAGCTGACCCTGCGCTGGAGCGCGCAGCGCTGGTCCGATGAGAACCTCGCCACCCTGGGAGCCGACTATGACCGATGACCCGTCGCAGACCGCCGAAGCACCCGCAGCACCGCAGGGCCCGGCCGACGTCGCCCGCCGGCTGGAGGCGATCCTGCTGATCGTCGAGGAGCCGCAGAGCCTCGTGAGCCTCGCTGCGGCGGTGGGCTCGCCCGTCCCCGCCGTGCGCCAGGCGATCGAGGGCCTCGTCGCCGACTACGACGGCGAGACCGGCGGTCCGGTGCGCGGATTCGAGCTGCGTGAGGTCGGCGGCGGCTGGCGCCTGTACGTGCGCGAGGAGCACGACGACCTCGTGAGCGAGTTCGTCAACTCCCAGGCGCCTTCGCGGCTGTCGCAGGCAGCCCTCGAGACCCTCGCCGTGATCGCCTACAAGCAGCCGGTCACGAGGGGCCAGGTCGCGTCGATCCGCGCGGTGAACGTCGACTCGGTCGTGCGCACACTGCTGGCGCGCGGACTGATCACGGAGCTGTTCACGGATGCCGAGACCGGCGCCATCAACTACGGCACCACCGACGCGCTGCTGGTGAACCTCGGCATCAACTCGCTCGACGAGCTGCCGCACATCTCCCCGCTGCTCGACGACGGCGCGGACGGATTCGACGAAGAGGCACGACGATGACCGACACCCCGAAGGACTCCACCGAGGGCGTCCGCCTGCAGAAGGTGCTCGCCAACGCCGGTGTGGCCTCGCGCCGCGTCGCCGAGGACCTCATTGTGGCCGGCCGCGTGCGCGTCAACGGCCAGGTCGTGACCGAGCTCGGCTCGCGCATCGACCCAGAGAGCGACCTCGTCGACGTCGACGGCACCGCCGTCCAGCTCGACCAGTCCAAGCGCTACGTCATGCTCAACAAGCCGACGGGCGTGGTCAGCTCGATGAAGGACGACCGCGGCCGCCCCGACCTGCGGCGCTTCACCAAGGACTGGGACGAGCGCCTCTACAACGTGGGACGACTGGATGCCGAGACCAGCGGCCTCCTCGTGCTCACCAACGACGGCGGGCTCGCGCACGTGCTCGCCCACCCGTCGTTCGGCGTCACGAAGGTCTACATCGCGAAGGTCGAGGGGCGAGTGACGCCGCAGACGATCCAGCGCCTGACGCGTGGGGTCGACCTCGAAGACGGCCCGATCGCCGCCGACAAGGCCCGCCTGCTGTCGAGCTCCGCCGAGGGAGGCGGCTCGCTCGTCGAGCTGACCCTCCACTCGGGCCGCAACCGCATCGTGCGACGCATGCTGGCGGAGGTGGGGCATCCCGTGGTCGAGCTCGTGCGCCGGCAGTTCGGGCCGCTCCACCTGGGAACACTGCCAGCCGGGCAGGCACGTGAGTTGACTAAAGTGGAGCGGGGCGATCTGCTGACTCTCGCGCGTCGCGCGGCGGGCGACGCCCCCGAGCCCCGCGACAGCTCCGACGCGCGGAGCGACCAGGAGAACGAGTGACCGATTCCACGTCTGCGCCCGCGCGCGTGCGTGCCCCGCGAGTGCGGGGGACGGTGCGTGTCGTCGGCGCCGGACTGCTCGGCTCGAGCATCGGGCACGCGCTGTCGGCGCTCGGCATCGACGTCGCCCTCGACGACACGTCGCCCGCGCAGCTGCGCCTCGCCGTCGACTACGGCGCCGGACGACGCGCCGAGGCCGGCGACGACCCCGCTCTCATCGTGGTCGCGGTTCCGCCGGACGTCACCGCAGACGTGATCGAGCGCGAGCTCACGCGGTACCCGGGCGCGGTGGTGACCGATGTCGCGAGTGTCAAGCTCGAGCCGCTGCGCACCCTCCGCGAGCGCGGCGTCGACCTCACGCACTACATCGGCTCGCACCCGCTCGCCGGCCGCGAGCGCGGGGGAGCGATCGCCGCCCGCGCCGACATCTTCATCGGGCGTCCGTGGGTCGTGTGCCGTGACGGCGAGACCCCCGCCGACGACCTCGCCCTCGTCGAGGGCCTGGCGCTCGACCTCGGGGCGATGCCGATCGAGATGAGCCCCGAAGACCACGACCGCTCCGTCGCGCTCGTCTCGCACGTTCCCCAGCTCGTCGCGAGCCTGCTCGCCGGGCGGTTCGTCGACGCGCCCGACGGATCGCTGAGCCTCGCAGGCCAGGGCGTGCGCGACACGACGCGGATCGCGGCATCCGCCCCGGAGCTGTGGGTGCAGATCCTCGGCGCCAACGCGACCCCGGTGGTCGACGTGCTCGATGCCCTCGCCGGCGACCTGTCGGCCGTCGCGGATGCGCTGCGCAGCCCCGATGCGCCGGGTGCGCGCCGGGCTGTCGCCGACACGATCCGCCGCGGCAACGAGGGCGTCGAGCGCCTCCCCGGCAAGCACGGGCAGAACCGCCGTTTCGAGCAGGTCGTCGTCATGGTCGACGACACCCCCGGACAGCTCGGCCGCCTCTTCGGCGAGCTCGGCGAACTCGACGTCAACGTGGAAGACCTGCGCCTCGAGCACTCGCCGGGCGCCCAGTTCGGCCTGGCCGAGATCAGCGTCGTGCCCGGCGCCGTACGACGTGCCGTGGAGGGCCTCGAGGCCCGCGGCTGGAAGATTGCGAGCACCACCAATGACTGACCCCTCGACAGGTGCCGGCGCGCCGGCCGCCGAGGCGCACCTCGACACCGTGATCGTCGCGATCGACGGTCCCGCGGGCAGCGGCAAGTCCAGCGTCTCGAAGCAGGTCGCGCGCCGCCTCGGCTACGGCTTCCTCGATACCGGGGCCGCCTACCGCGCGCTCGCCTGGCTCGCCCTCGAGCGCGGCACCGACACGTCGGACTCGTCTTCCGTCCTCGACGTCATGGGCGACTTCGACTACGCCATCTCGCTCGACCCCGACGAGCACTGGGTGCGCGTCGGCGCGACCGACGTGACCGCCGCGATCCGCGAGCCCCGCGTCTCCGAGGCGGTGAGCGGCGTCGCCCGCGTGCCCGCCGTGCGGCAGGCGGTGAACGCCCTCTTCCGCTCGATGGTCGCGGCATCCGGTCGCCCCGGCGTGGTCGTCGAAGGGCGCGACATCACCACCGTCGTCGCCCCCGACGCACCCGTGCGGATCCTCCTGACCGCCGCTCCGGAGGTGCGAGCCGCCCGCCGCAGCGCCGAGCTGACGACGCAGGATGCCTCGGCCGTCGCCGCGGCCCTGCACAAGCGCGACGCCTCCGACTCCACCGTCGTCGACTTCCTCAGCGCCGCGCCCGGCGTCGAGGTCGTCGATTCGACCCACCTCGATTTCGACCAGACCGTGGACGCCGTCATCGGCGTGATCCGCACGAACGTGCCTGCACAGACGGGAGCGCACAATGACCTCTGACAACCGTGGGGCGTCTGACAGCCGCGACGCCGAAGAGTACGAAGCCGGCGAGGACCACCTCGCCGAGAACCTCGCAGACCTCGACGAGGAGCTCGCCGAACAGCGGGCCGCCGCACTGCGCGCGGGCCTCGAGGACTACGACCTCGACGAGGAGGACGCCGAGCTCCTCGCGGGCCTCGCGCTCGGCGAGGACGGGATCGAGTACCTGCCGGCGCTGCCGGTCGTGGCGATCGTCGGACGACCGAACGTGGGCAAGTCGGCGCTGGTGAACCGCATCCTGGGGCGTCGCGAGGCCGTCGTGGAGGACACCCCCGGTGTCACGCGCGACCGCGTGACGTACAAGGCCGAATGGATGGATCGCCGCTTCTCGCTCGTCGACACCGGCGGCTGGGAGCCCGACGCCAAGGGCATCGACCGCTCGGTCGCCGCGCAGGCCGAGGTCGCGATCGACCTGTGCGACGTGGTGATGTTCGTCGTCGACGCCATGGTCGGCGCGACCTCGACCGACGAGCACGTCGTGAAGCTGCTGCGCAAGAGCGGAAAGCCGGTGTTCCTCGTCGCCAACAAGATCGACGACTCCCGCCAGGAGCCCGAGGCCGCCGCGCTGTGGAACCTCGGCCTCGGCGAGCCGTTCCCGGTGTCGGCGATCCACGGCCGCGGCGTCGCCGACCTGCTCGACGCGATCATGAAGGTGCTGCCCGAGGTCTCGGCGGTCGCCAAGCACGAGATCGGCGGACCGCGTCGCGTCGCGATCCTGGGGCGCCCGAACGTCGGCAAGTCGTCGCTGCTCAACAAGGCCGCAGGTGAGGAGCGGGTCGTCGTCAACGAGCTCGCCGGCACGACCCGCGACCCGGTGGACGAGGTCGTCGACGTCGGCGGCAAGCTGTGGCGCTTCGTCGACACGGCCGGAATCCGCCGTCGCGTCCACCTTCAGCAGGGCGCCGACTTCTACGCGTCGCTGCGCACGTCGACCGCGCTCGAGAAGGCCGAGGTCGCCGTCGTCGTCCTCGACGTCAGCGAGCCGATCAGCGAGCAGGATGTGCGCATCATCGACCTCGTGCTCGAGTCGGGCCGCGCTCTGGTGCTGGCCTACAACAAGTGGGATCTCCTGAACACGCCCCACTACGAGGACATCGAGCGCCGCCGCTATCTCGAGCGGGAGATCGAACAGGACCTCGCGCACGTCGCGTGGGCCCCGCGCGTCAACATCTCGGCCCGCACCGGCCGTCACCTCGACAAGCTCGTTCCGGCGCTCGAGACCGCGCTCGAGTCGTGGGATCAGCGCATCCCGACGGGCAAGTTCAACGCGTTCCTGTCGGAGCTCGTCAACGAGCACCCGCACCCGGTTCGCGGGGGAAAGCAGCCGCGCATCCTCTTCGGCACACAGGCGTCCACCCGGCCGCCGACCTTCGTGCTCTTCACGACCGGCTTCCTCGACCCGGGTTACCGCCGGTTCATCCAGCGTCGCCTGCGCGAGATCTACGGCTTCGAGGGTTCGCCGATCGTGATCAACATGCGGGTGCGCGAGCGTCGCCAGCGCTGACGGTCGCGCTGCAGGGCGTTCGTGCCGGCGCGGCGTCTGCGTCGATGCGATGCAGGCGCCGGGAGCGATTCCGCGTCGGTGTGACAGGCTGGCGTGGTGACCATCGAGCCTCCCGTCCCCGGTGAGCCGCGGCGTCCGTCGGGTCCTCGCGACCCTGGCGACGCCTGGGTCGTCGCGCCCACGGGAGAGCGGTACTGGGGGCGGTTCGGCGCTGCCGGGCTGCTCGCGCTCGACGCCGATCGTGGTGTGCTCCTGCAGCATCGCGTGTCGTGGAGCCACTTCGGCGACACATGGGCGCTGCCCGGAGGGGCGCGTCACGAGGGTGAGTCCGCGTGCGATGGCGCGCGGCGCGAGGCAGCGGAAGAGGCGGGGGTTCCGGATGCCTCGATCCGCCCGCGGCTGCTGTCGGTGCTCGACCTCGGCTACTGGAGCTATGCGACGCTGATCGGCGACGTCTCGGTGCCGTTCGAGCCCGTGATCAGCGACCCGGAGAGCCGCGAGCTGGCGTGGGTGCCCGTCGACGAGGTGGCGCGGCATCCGCTCCATCCGGGCTTCGCGGCCTCGTGGGACGGCCTGAGGGATCTCCTCGACGTGCGTCCCGTCGTCGTCGTCGATGCCGCGAACGTGGTCGGCTCTGTGCCGGACGGCTGGTGGAACGATCGCGCCGGAGCTGCCGCGCGGCTGACCGGGCGGATCGGCGGTCTCGTCGCGTCGGGCGTGCCGGCGGCCGCCCTCGGCCTGCCCGAGCACTCCTGGTTCCCCGAGTGGGTCGTCGTGCTCGAAGGGCAGGGGCGCGGCGCCGGAGACGTGCCTGGCCTCGAGATCGTGCGGGCGGAGGCATCCGGCGACGATGCGATCGTCTCCGCGGTGCGGCGGCTCGTCGCGGCGGGCCGCACCGTCACCGCCGTGACGAGCGACCGTGAGCTCGCGGCGCGGGTGACGGATGCCCGAGCCGCTGTCCGCAGCACCCGCTGGCTCCTCGATCTCCTGGCGGCGCAGGACTGACGTGGAGGATCGGGCGAAGCGGCTCAGTCGTCGAAGTCGCCGGGATCGCCGTGGTCGCGTCCTCGCAGGCGATCGATGTCACGGCGCTCGCGCTTGGTCGGCCGCCCGGCGCCGCGGTCGCGCACGGGTACGAACGCGGTGAGCTCGCGCGGCGGGGGAGGAGGTGTGCGATCATCGACGGCCTCGGCGGCGAGCACCGCGCCGACGCGCTTGGTGATCGGCTTCTTGACCACGAGGATCCGGTCGAACCCGCTGATGCGCACACGCAGCTCGTCGCCGGGCTTCACCGGCTGAGCGGCCTTCGCCTTCTCGCCGTTGACCCGCACGTGCCCGGCCCGGCACGCGGTCGTCGCCGCCGACCGCGTCTTGTAGACCCGGACGGCCCAGAGCCACGCGTCGACGCGGGCCGAGGCATCCGTCATGCGACCGCCTCGGTCGGTGCGGCGGCGACGGCGTCGTCGCGACGCAGCCGCACCGCGATCAGCACGCCCGCGGCGATGAGCCCCTGCCCGAGGCAGTACGTCAGCATCACGACGGGGCTGGTCCAGTCGGGCATCGCGTCGGGGACGAACAGGCGGAAGGCGAGCACGGTGTCGGAGGCGAGGAAGAAGACGCCGCCCCACGCGATCACCGGATGGCAGCGGGCGGCTCCGGCTGCGGTCGCGCCGAGCACGAGCCCGTAGACGGCGACGGGCACGAGGAGCCCGCCGAGGCTCTGCCACAGCACCGCGAGGAGCACGACCCACCAGACCGCGTACACCGCAGACCACAGCGGCGGTCGTCGAACGGCCAGCACGCGCCAGAACAGCCAGATGTAGCAGAGGTGCGCGAGGCCGAACCACAGCAGCATCATCGGCACCGTGGGAGCCCACGGGAAGAAGGCGCCGGCGCCGTCGCCCAGCCACGACAGGCCGACCGCGACGACGAGCAGGGTGTGGGCGCCGGTCCACGCGCCGCGTGCGCCCCAGACGACGGCGAGCGCGAGCGCCGGCATCAAGGCGAGCTTGGTCGGGGCGGCGACGGCGTCCGCGTCGAGGGTGAGCGCCGCGACGTGGACGAGCGAGAGCGCGACGTAGGGGACGAATCCGATCCAGAGCCGCGGCATGATCCTCCTCGATGAGCGGGGCAGAGACCATCGTCGCACGCCGAGCGCGGCGGTGAATCCGGATGCCCGCCCCGCTCAGACCGTGAGATCGAGGGCGACGATGGCGAGGTCGGGCCGCGGGCGCGCCACTTCGCGGAAGCCCGCCGCGACGAACGTCGAGACGGTGCCGTGGTACAGCTCGTTGGGCGACTTCTTCCGCCCGGCGGCCGGATCGACCGGGTACGCCTCGACGACGCGTGCGCCGCCCGCGCGGGCGTAGTCGACGGCAGCCTCGAGGAGACGGGCGTTGAGCCCCTCGCCACGGTGCTCCCGGCGGACGACGAAGCAGCTGACGGCCCACACCGCGTCGTCGTCCCACGGCTCTTCCGAGTTCGCGGAGTAGTTCTTCGTGCGGGACAGGCGCACCTGGGCGGTGCGCGGCCCGACGCGGACCCAGCCCGCCGGCTGGTCGTCGACGTACGCGATGAGGGCCGGCGGCGGTCCGGACACGATCTCGGCGCGGAGCATCTCCTGACGCTCCGCGGTGGTCGTGCGCTGGAACTCCGCGTTCGTGATCGTCCACCACTGGCACTGGCAGGCGGTCCCATCGCCGCCGCCGGTGAGGGCGTGCTGGGCGTCGCCGAAACGCTCGGATGTCGCCGGTTCGATCGTGATCTGCGCCATGCCGTGACGCTACCGGTCGGCTGCGACACGCGCGAGAGTCCCGGTCGCGTTCGCGAGCGGTCCCGCGACCGGTTAGGATAGGGGAGTTGTCCGGGCCCCGGTCCGGACATCGGGATGTGGCGCAGCTTGGTAGCGCACTTGACTGGGGGTCAAGGGGTCGCAGGTTCAAATCCTGTCATCCCGACCACATCGAGAAAGGGTCGGCCGAACAGGCCGGCCCTTTCTCGCACTCTGCGCTCATCCGGCAGAATCGACGGATGGATGCCCCCGCCCCACGCCGACGGACGCGTCGCGTCGTCGCGGCCGTCCTCCTGCTCGCCGTGGTCGCCGCCGGACTCGCCGTCCACGCGATGCTTCCCGACACCACCGCGACCGACATCGCCGGCGATGCGCTCTATGCGGCGGCGGCGTACCTCGCCGTGGTGATCCTCGCGCCACGAGTGCCGCCGCTCGCGGTGGGAGCCATCTCCGGTGCGTGGTGTGTGGCGGTGGAGCTCTTCCAGCTCACCGGCGTCCCGCTCGAGCTCGGGGCGGTCTTCCCGCCCGCGATGCTACTGCTCGGAACGGTCTTCGACGGACGCGACCTGCTGGTCTACCTGCTGACGATCGTGCTCCTCGTCGGTGCGGATGCCGTCGTCACCCGGTCCCGTCCCGTCGGTGTGACGGCGCGGCCCGACGGCCGCTGACGCGAACCACGACGCCCCGCAGCGCCGCGGCGCTGCGACCCGTAGTCGGTGCGACAGGATGGACGCACGAGACCGTCGAGAGGAACCCATGCGCGTCGCCCCCAAGGCCTGGATCGGCATTGCCGTCTGGGCGACCTACGTCGTCGTCATCTTCGTCGTCGGCCTCCTGTCCGGCGTTCCGTACACCGACCTGGGCGACAGCGCCGACACGCTGTTCCGCGGAGCCGTGCTCTTCCTCGCGGTCGGGGCCGTGGTCGCCGTCGTGGCGACGACCGTCCTGGGCTGGTGGAAGCCCGCGATCCGCGAGGAGCGCCGCAGCCACCACAAGTGGCCGGTCGTCGCGCCCGCACTCATGGCCGTGGCGGTCGTGCTGACGCTGAGCCTCGGGGTCGACTGGAGCCGCATGGAGGGCTCGTATGTCGTCGGGCTTCTCCTCCTCGCCGTCCTGGTCGGGTTCAACGAGGAGATCGTGACCCGGGGCCTCCTCCTCACCGGCTTGCGCGGCAGCGTTCGCGAGCCGCTCGCCTGGTTCATCTCGAGCGCGCTGTTCGCGCTCATGCACGGCGTGAACGTCCTCATGGGGGCTCCGGCGCTCGACACCGTCCAGCAGATCGGGTTCGCGTTCCTCGGCGGGACGGCCTTCTACATCGTGCGGCGGGTGACCGGAAGCCTCATCTGGGCGATGGTCCTCCACGGGGCGTGGGACTTCACCACGTTCGCGTCGGGCCACGCGCCCGCCGGTGCGGCGGCGACCCTCGGGCTCTACGTCGGCATCGTCGGCGAGGTCCTCGCTCTCGTGTTCGTCTTCTGGACGTTCCGCAGCACGGGGGACGCGGCGGCGACCGCCGCGCCCGCCGCCGTCACGACCTGATCCGGCAGGTTGCGGCATCCCCTCCTCGCCCCGACCATGGAGGGATGGGGACACGTCGTGCGTGGCTGGTCGGCGGCGGCATCGCCGTCGTGATCGTCGGCGTGCTGGCGGCGGCGCTCCTCGTGCGTCCGGCCGGGCCCGTGGCATCCGCTCCCTCGCCCCGCGCGACGACGACCCCGAGCCCCAGCCCGACGCCCACCCCGACCCCGACGCCGACCGGCTTCGCGGCGAACACGGCGTCGTACGACGTGACGGCCCTGCCGCAGGTGAGCGTGTTCGCGGTGATCCCCGGTCTCCTCGTCGACGACGACCCGTTCATCGTGCCCCTGGGGGAGACCGCGCTGCCGAGCGGCATCGGTGCGCCGGTGTGGGCGGATCCGACCGGCGAGCCCGTCGGCTATCTGCCGCGCGAGCTCCCGTTCGACGGCACGACGGTCCCGGTCGTCGAGCACCAGGACGACTGGGTCAAGGTGCTGCTGGTGGGGCGTCAGGCCGTGCCGTCGAAGGGCGACCCGGGGCAGGTGACCGGATGGATGCGAATGCAGGACGTCGAGCTCGCGGCATCCGACATCGCCGTCGAGGTGAGCATTTCGGACCGCACCGTCGACATCGTGCGCGGCGGCGACTCCGAGCGGATCGCGACGGACTTCGCGTGGGGCGCGGACGCGACGCCGACGCCCCTCGGCCGCGCGTACATCATGACGACGCGGGTCGTGCCCGAGTACTGGTACACGCGCGGAAACCCGATCGTCTACCTGTCGGTGCAGTCGCCTACCCTCGACGGGTTCGGGGGAGCGGATGTCGCGGTCACGGCGTTCCACTACCACGACGAGCGCTCCGGCCCGATCTCGAACGGGTGCATCCGCCTCGATCCCGAAGCGATCGCGAAGCTCGCGGAGCTGCCGTACGGGACGCCGGTCGTCATCCGCCCCTGAGGGGTGCCGGACCTGGCATGCTGGATCGCGGTCGCCCCGTCCGGGTGCGCCGACTCGGAAGGATCCCCTATGCAGCAGCGCCCTCTCGGCCGCACCGGACGCGATGTGTCGGCGATCGGCCTCGGAACCTGGCAGCTCGGCGCCGACTGGGGTGCGGTGAGCGAGGACGATGCGACCGCGGTGCTGGCGGCATCCGCCGATCACGGTGTGACGCTGTTCGACACTGCCGACGTATACGGCGACGGGCGGAGCGAGTCGATCATCGGGCGCTTCCTCGCGAGGCGAGCCGATCACGGGATCACGGTCGCGACGAAGATGGGCCGCCGTGTCGCGCAGGAGCCCGAGAACTACACGGCCGAGAGCTTCCGCGCGTGGACCGACCGTTCGCGCGCGAACCTCGGCGTCGACACGCTCGACCTCGTGCAGCTGCACTGCCCGCCGACCGCCGTGATCGACGACGACGCGACGTACGACGCCCTCGATGCGCTTGTCGCCGACGGGACGATCGCGGCATACGGCGTCTCGGTCGAGACGTGCGCGCAGGCGCTCGCCGCGATCGCTCGGCCGAACGTGACGAACGTGCAGATCATCTTCAACCCGTTCCGACTCAAGCCGCTCGACGAGGTGCTGCCCGCGGCGTCCGCCGCCGGTGTCGCGATCTTCGCGCGCGTGCCCCTCGCGTCGGGTTTGCTCTCGGGGCGGTACACGGCGTCGACGACGTTCGCCGAGAACGATCACCGCACCTTCAACCGTCACGGCGAGGCGTTCGACCGGGGCGAGACGTTCTCGGGCGTCGACTTTGGGGTGGGACTGGATGCCGCGGCCGAGCTGGCCGCGACGCTCCCGGCCGGTGTGACCCTGCCTGCCGCGACGCTCGCGTGGATCGCCGCGCAGGACGGCGTGACGAGTGTGATCCCGGGCGCCCGCAACGTGGCGCAGGCGGGAGCGAACGCGGATGCCGCGGCCCTTCTCGAGGGCCGGTTCGACGTCGACGCGTTCGACCGGGTCGTGCGGGGCGTCTACGACCGGGATCTGCGGGAGGCCATCCACCCGCTCTGGTGACCGGTGGATGGCGCGACGGCGCGGCGGCGACGGCGCGGCGGCCCGTGACGGGTCAGATGCCGAACAGCCGGCCGGGGCTCGGAAGCCAGGCGGGATCGAGGTCCCAGCCGCGCAGCGTCGCGAGCGCGACGAACGCCCCGAGCAGGACGACGTTGAGCACGACCGTGCGCCAGAACGCGCGGCGGAACGAGCGCTTGCGCGTCTTGTGGCGGAACGCCTGCTGCGCGACGAGCGCGCCGGGCCAGCCGCACAGGAGGCCGAGCGCGAGCAGCGACTTCTCGGGCGTGCGCGGTGCGTCGCGGCGTGCGGCGGCCTTGTCGAAGCCGTAGGCCGCGAACGCGATGAGGCTCATCCCCAGGTAGAGGGCCGGCATCCACCAGGGGAGCCCCAGGACGACGAAGGCGACCGCGAAGGCGGCGACGAAGGTGAGGAGCACGGTCCAGCTGGCCGCCGAGGGGAGCGGCCGGGACAGATCTCGAGGTCGGTCGGACGCGGCGTCGCGGGCGCCGTGCGTCGCGGAGGCGAGGGGCATGCGCTCGATCCTAGAGGCGCCATGCCGTGAAGAACGCAGGAGATCCGTGCTGCGGACGGGTCGGGGGGTCGCCTGGCGCGGCGTGTCTCCTCATTCCTTGACGCCCGGTCCGAAGCGCGACGGGCGGCGACTTCGGCCCTGCGGGCAGGGAACGGACGGATGCCCCGGTCCGACGTCAGTCCGCCGGGCCGGGGCATCCGCTCTCGTGCTGCTGTGCGCTACGGCGTGGGGTAGTCCACGATGTACTGCGGAACGCCGGTGTTGGTGTTGTCGGCCTGACCGCCGACGCCGTTCACGACGTGCTGGATCGTGCCGGCGCTGAGGTTCACCGTCATGATGTGGTGCAGCTGCACACCGGGCGCCTCCGGGACCGAGAAGCCGTTGGCCGTGATGATCGACGGGTTGTTCTGGTTGAAGACGTAGACGCCGGCACCGTCGAGGCGGTGCTTCTTCACCTTCTTGTCGACGACGTAGCCGGGGTAGCCGAGCGTGCCGTCGGGCTGCGTCCAGTCCGCCTGGGTCGGCGGGTCGTACGGCAGCTCGTTCTGGTAGAGGATCACGCGGCCGTTCTCCCCCTTCCATAGGGTGTTGTAGGTCTGGAAGTGCTCGACGAACAGGCCCGTCGCGGTGACGTTGTCGCCGTTGACGATGACGCCGTTCGTGCCGGTGTTGGTGTTCCAGCGGTCGGTGTCGCCGTTGAAGCCCTCGGTGAAGCCCTCGACGCCGTGGTCACCGCGCCAGACCCACGTGTGGTCGATGAGAACGTTGTCGGAGTTCACCTCGAGTGCGGTCGTCGACTTGCCGATGTGCGGTCCGCCGACGCGGAAGTACACGTCGCTGAGCGTGATCGGGTTCGCGGCGCCGAGCGGCTTTCCGCCCTTGGCCTTGCCGACGCGCAGCAGCACGGGCGACAACTCGGTGCCGGCGTCGATGGTGACTCCGGCGACGACGATGCCCGGGGCATCCTTCACCTCGAGCGGGATCGCTCCGCCGACGGCCGTGAGGGTCGCGTGACCCAGGCCGAGCACCACCGTGTCGGCGCGCTTGACCTCGATCGTTCGATCGATGTCATACACACCGGGCGTGAGGATCAGGTGCTGACCGCGGGCGAGGGCGTTGTTGATGTCCTTCACCGAGTCGTCGGGGGTCGCGATGAAGAAGTCGGTGATGGGGATGCTGCGCCCCTCCGTCTCCCCGTCGGCCCACGTGACACCGCTGGAGTCGTGCTGCACGGCGGGCACGCGCACGTTGTAGCGGCCGTCGTCGTCGACGTACAGGTACGGCTTCTCACGGCTGATCGGCGTCTCGTCGATCGTCGTGTACGGCGGGCTCGGGAAGCCGGCGTCGTCGGGGGCGCCCACGACGCCCGAGAACACCTGGTTCCACACGCCGTTCGACCAGCCGGCCACCTCGCTGTCGCGGATGAGCCACTGCTGCTGCGACCCGCTGACCACGAAGGGCAGGCGCGAGTCGGCGATGAACCCGCCGCTCGCGTACTGCGGGCCTGCGGTGCAGTAGTCCATGAGCGACATGTTGGCGCCCGAGATGTCGACGCGGCGCATCGAGACCGCCTGCGACACGGCCCAGAAGTTCGCGCTGGCGCGGCATCCGTCCTGGCCCGCCTTGTTCACGTCGATCGAGAGGTTCGAGATCGTGCGCCAGAAGTTGACGAGAGCGAGGCAGTTGCCGGTGCCGCCGTCGGCGAGGCAGCGGTTGTAGACCTCGATGCCGCCGTTGATCCTGACGTCTTCGGGTGAGGCTCCGAGACCGGCGACGTCGGTGTAGTAGCCGACGTTGAACTGCAGGGGATCGGCGGTCGAGCCGTACTGGCCGGGGAGGAAGTACACCGCGCGGCGCTCGGTGCTCATCTCGGCGTTCACCTGCTGGGTGTGCAGAGCGTCGAGCTCGGTCTGGATCTGACTCTGCGGAGTGTTGGGGCTGTAGATGGTGACGTTCGGCCCGAAGTCGGGGTCGAAGGGGTCGACGGCCCGCGGCGGGGCGGCGACGGCCGGGGTGGCCATGAGCGCTCCGGCGATGAGCGCCGCACCGGTGACGACGGCTGCGAGCCGCGTCCTCGGGCGGTGGGGGGAGTGGCTGGTCATGCGAAAGTCCTCTCTTCGTCGAGGGATGTCGCGCGGCAGGTATGCCGCCTACTTACAGGACTGTAACCAAATCGTGGGAGCGGTTTCAAGGGCGGATCCCGGGAGAGCGCTCGCCCGTCGCGGGCGGTCTCCGAGCGCTCCGCGCGCGCACGAAAGAGTGAAGGGCACCGTACCCCTGGCTTGGTACGGCGCCCTTCACGTTCAGGGACGGTGGGAGGTCAGCTGCGCTGAAGCTCCTTGCCGTGGACGGTCAGCGCGTAGATGACGAGGATGTCGAGCGCGATGACGATGAGCGACCACCAGGGCTGCACGCCGAGCAGGCCGAGCTGGCTGATGGCGTTGAGGGCGACGAGGATGATCGCGATGACGCGCGCCCAGGTCGCTCCGCGGAGCACGAAGATGCCCGTGAGGACGATGGCGAGACCGATGATCAGGTGCCACCAGCCCCAGCCCGCGACGTCGAGCAGCAGGGCGGTGCCTTCGCCGTTCGCGATGATGGTCGTCGTGCCGGGCTGAAGGACTGCCGTGAGGCCGAGGAGCGCGTCGAATGCTCCGGCGATGATCATGACGATGCCGGCGAATACTGCCCAACCGGCCCATCCTGTGCGCTGCTGAGTGTCGGACATGTGTGGTGGTTCCCTTCCAGAGGCGAGGTCGCGGGGGGCGATCTCTGGCGACTACATCGTTCTGCCGACGGAGGGCGGGTGCGTCACCCCAACCGGGTGAAGTGCGGCCGGTGGCCCGGCCACCACGCGGGCTGGCTCGAGAATGCGGCCGGGCTCACGGTGGAGGCCGTGGCGGGTTGACCCGCTTGCTCCACCAGGGCTGCTCACGCATCCCCCGATATGCCTGACCCGCGGGTCCGCGCACGCTGCTCACTGTGCTCACGCACCTCAGGCGACGCATGCGAAGCGTGCCTTCCCGCCCAGCCGTGGTGTTCGCTCCAGGTCGACGTGCGCGGGTGGGACGAACCACACCCGTCCGTCGACGCCGCGCCCGTCGACCCGGATCTCCCATCCGTTGTCGTGGATGCGATGGTGACATGTCTCGCACAACAGCACGCCGTTGTCGAGGTCGGTTGGTCCGGCATCCCGAGCCCACCATCGGATGTGATGGGCCTTCGTCATGCCCGGTGGCAGCCCGCACATCGCGCAGCCTCCGTCGCGCTCGGCGAGGGCGAGCCGCTGGGCCGGGGTGAAGAGCCTCTTGCGACGACCCCAGTCGAGGATCTCGCTGTCGCCGCCGAGCACGCAGGGGATGACGCCGCCCGATGCCGCCAGGCGGCGCGCCGCAGGGATGGACACGGGGCGGTCGATGCCGTCGATGGTGGCGCTGCCCGTTCCCGCCTGCAGATCGGCCAGGGTCACCCGCACCACCACGGTCGCGCCTTCGATCGGCGCGTCGTCGGAACATCCGAGCACGTGAGAGGCGAGGAGCGCCAGCGCGTCGGCCCGGCGCTGGGGGAGCGTGCGGCGAGGGGCATCCGCGTCTCCGGGCTCGGCAACGCCGCCGCAGGCTGCCCCGTGCCCGTCCGCTCCGCCGGCACGCGCATCGAAACCGGCACCGGCACCGGCGTCCGCACCACCGCCGGCGCTCGCCGCAGACCCCTCGTTGCGGAACTCGGCCGTCACGATCGCCTCGATCGCGGCCCTCACGGGCGCGGCCGACTCGGGATCGAGCTTGGCGTTGAGGTGCATCATGCCGCCCCGCTCGAACATGACCATGCTGCGCTCGCGACGGAGTTCGTGCTCCTGCGGCTCGAGCCCGTCGGGATCGAGGTGGGCCTCGACGCGCGCGATCATCTTGCCGAGCTGGTCGAGCGTGAGCCCTGCCGCCCGACCGGCCAGCAGCTGCTCGGCATCGTCGACCGCCGTCGCGTCGGCCCGCAGCGCCACCCGGTCGAGCATCGCGATGATCGCCGACGCGCCCGGCATGCCGATACGCCCGGCCGAGAGGGCCGCGGCGACGTGCGGGTGGCGGGCGGGGGCATCCGCGCCACTGAACATTCGCCGAGGAGCCGTGGCCTCGCCTACCGTCACGAGCCGCGCGGCGTCGCCGACGGTTGTGCCGGTGGTCGCGGCGATCAGGATGGCGGGGCTGCGGTAGCCGTTCTTCTTCGCGAGTCCGTCGGCGCCGAGCTCGGGTCGCGACTGCCGCGCGATCTCGGAGGCGACGCGCGCATGCACGGCCTCGACGCGCCGGCGCAGGGCGCCGATCGTGCTGTTGAGGGCGACGAGTTCGGCGTGATCCAGGCCGTCGACGGCCACGCGGTCTCCGCCGACCGCGGTGCGCCAGGCAGCCGCCACCGAGGTCAACGCGTCGGCGAGACCCGCCAACGGATCGTCGATAGCTTCGATGGTCGTGCGCCTTTCACCGCGAGCGATCGCGATGGATCGCCATGAGTTTCGCGGGCGGGCACTCCCTGATGTGAACAAAAGTACTACGAACGCTTCGGAATGGCAACGACTTTCTCGAAACCCTGCCGACGCGTCGGGCGAGGTCGCCGGGCGAGAGTAGGGTGTGCGTGTGCCCCTCGTCCCTCGCGTCACGGTCGTCATTCCGTGCCGCGACGACGCCGGTTTCCTCGACGACTGCCTCGCCGCGCTCGCGGCTCAGACCCATCCGGCCGACCGTGTGATCGTCGTCGACAACGGCAGCAGCGATGGCTCGGCCGAGACCGCCGCGCGCTACGGCGCCGTGGTGGTCGCCGAGCCGAGCGTGGGCATCTGGCCGGCCGCCGCGCGGGGGTACGACGAGGCCATGGCCGACACCGACATCATCGCGAGGCTCGACGCCGACTCGAGGCCGCATCCCGATTGGATCGCCCGTCTCGTGCGTGCCTTCGTGGCAGATCCGGGGCTCGGCGTGCTGACGGGCGGCGCGGAGTTCTACGGCGGCAGCCCCCTCACGAACTATCTGGGCGAGCACTGGTACATCGGCGGCGGGCACTACTGGATCCGCAAGTGGCTCGGCATCCCTCTCGTCTTCGGCTCGAACTTCGCGATGCGCACTCCCGTCTGGGAGCGCGTGCGCGATCGCGTCGCGCGCGACAACGCCGCCATCCACGACGATCTCGACCTGACGATCCGGCTTCGCCCGGCCGACGGTGTTCGCTACGACCCGCAGCTGCGCATGCCGGTGTCGGCGCGGCCGCTGCAGACCGTCAGCGGCCTGTCACGGCGCGTGTTCAAGGTCGCGTCGACGTTCGCCGCGAGCTGGCCCGAGGGTGCAGCCTGGCGGCGGCGCGAGCCGGCGGCGCGAGGGGCGGATGCCGCGGCCACTGCCGAATGGACCCCCGACGGCGATGACTGGGCTCCTGAGTTCGGCCGCTGATCAGGCGTTCGGGCGACCAACGGCCGGTCTCTCAGACTCGGCGCCCGCGAAAGCGACGACCCCGCGAGGCCGTGCCCTGCGCTACCGTGTCGGGCATGTTCGAGTTGACCGAGAGCGCGCTGGTCGCGGCATCCGTCGATGAGATCTGGAGCGATCTCACGGATGCTTCGCGCCTGGCGATGTGGGTGTGGCGCCCCGACTTCGCGACCGAGGCCATGGTCGAAGCGGCCGAGCTCGGACGCTGGGAGATCCGCTCGGAGGTGGCCGGGCTCGCTGTGCTCGGGCGCATTCTCACCATCGACCCGCCCGCCCGGCTGCGGCTCGAGTGGCGGTGGGAGGGCGAGGACCACGCCACCGACGCCGAGCTCACGCTCGAAAGGGCAGCGGATGCCTCGACCCGCGTGACCGTGAGGCACACCGGGTTCCTCTCGGCCGACGAGCGGGAGAGTCACGTCGAGGGCTGGTCGAACTGCCTGCAGCGCCTGGTCGATCGTCATGGCGGAGTCGGCGCCTTCGGGTAGCGCGCGACCGAGCGCGTGGCGGCGGGCGCTGTTCGCGCTCGTCTGGGCCGCCGCCCTGGCCGCCACGCTGGTGCTGCTGTGGTGGGGGATGTACCGGCTGCGGCCGTTCGTGATCGCCTCGCCCGAGTGCGGGGTCGTCGACGGCCGGCTGGTCATCGCAGGAGCGGTCGGCGAGGGCTTGCTCGCGGGCCTCGGCTGGATGGTGATGGGCTCGGCGGCGTGGTCGGTCATGGTCGCCGCGCCGGCGTACGGCTCGGTGCTCCTGCTGCTGGTGTTCCCGTGTTCGCTGCTGCCGCAGCTCGGCCTGCCGATCCTGACGCTGTGCGCCCTCGTCGCCGTCGTCGCCGTGATCTGGAGATACCTGGCCGGCGAGAGCGGTCCGCTGAGCGCACCGCGCGCGGTCGGCGGCCCTCGGTAGCCTCGTCGCATGATCATCGAGTTCGAGGGCGAGATCTTCCGGTGGGATGCCCGAGACGATGCCTCCTGGTTCTTCACCGCTGTGCCGCCCGAGCTGAGCGAGGAGATCCGCGAGATCCCGCGCCCCTATCGCGGCTTCGGTTCGGTGCGCGTGCGTGCCCGCGTCGGCGGCTCGGAGTGGTCGACGTCGATCTTCCCGTCGTCGCAGAGCGGCTCGTACGTGCTGCCGCTGAAGAAGGCTGTGCGGGATGCCGAGGGGCTGGTCGACGGGGGAGCGGTGGTCGTTCGGATCGAGGTGCTGGACGGGTAGCTCGACCCTGCGGTCGATTGACCAGCGAGGCGAGACGAAGCGCCCGTGACGCCCGCTATTACGCGTCCCGGCAAAAACCTGAGCAAGTCAATGGCGGATGCCGGATCCTGAGGCGTTCCTGAGGAAGACCAGGGGCAGAGTCCGTTGACAGTCGATGAGAGACATCTCATGCTCAAGGGTGGGAGGGGATTCACGCATCCTGTGCGTGCGTTCCAGACCCGGCTCTGATGAAGTGCTGGGACGCGAAACTGGGGATTCTTCTACGAAACTGGGGTTTTCGAATCGACCACGCTGATTGATCGCGTGGTTTCACCGTGCTCTGTCATGCACGGGATCTGCCGTGCTCACGCGCGGTTCATCGGGGCTGTCTTCAACCAACCATCACAGGGGAGACAGCGCACATGCGTGCATCAATCATCAACTACCGGGACGCGCTCAAGAAGCAGCGCGAAGAGCGGGGCGAAGACGGCGGATTCTCGCTGATCGAGCTCATCATCGTCGTCGTGATCCTCGGCATTCTCGCCGCGATCGCGATCCCGATCTTCCTTAACATCCAGGCGGATGCGAAGAACAACGCTGCCCTTTCGGTCGCGGCGAACGGCGCGACTCAGGCGGCCGCTCAGATCGCGCAGGGTCAGACCGTCAGCTTCACGAACCTCGAGAACGGCAAGGTGTCGGATGTCGACTGGGGTGTGTCTGCAGCGACCACGATCGAGGCCATCTGCGTAAAGGCGACCGTCGACGGTGTGACGAAGTACGCCGGTCCCAAGGCGAATGCAACCAACTCGGGTTGCGTGTAGTCAATACCGCCGCAGTTCAGGCCGGGGTCCGTTCATCGGGCTCCGGTCTGGACCACCCGAGAGAGGGAGATACGGATGCAGAAGGATGAACGCGGATTCAGTGTCGTAGAGATCCTGATCGCGATGTTCCTCCTCGCCTTGGTGGCGGTCGCACTCTTGCCGGCTTTGTGGCAGGGCCTCCGTTACTCGTCGCAGCAGTCTGCCGTCGCCACCGCTACTCGCGAACTCAATGCTCTCGTCGAGGAGGCGCGGGACACTCCGACGTGTCCGAATCTCTCGGCTGTCGCGGTATCGAAGACCGTGACCGACGGCGCGGGTCGCACGATCAGCACCTCCGGCACAGTCGGTTCGTGTCCCGTGACGACGAAGACCGTGAAGCTCGCGCTGACTGCCGTTGATTCATCCGGCACGACGCTGGCTACAACGACCGCGATCATCTACGTGCCATGAACCACGACAGCCATCGTGACGCGGGCGTTTCGCTCATCGAACTCATCGTCTACGTGCTGCTCGCCAGCATCGTCGTGCTCACGACCGCGATGATCCTCATCAACTCGTGGAACACCCAGAAGGACGTGACCAGCGTGAGCGAAGCGACGAACCGCGGTCAGTCGATGGGATCGACCATCGAACGCGCGATGCGCAACGCGCTCGACTTCGAGGTGTCGCCCGATCAGCAGGAGCTGCGGGTGCGGACGTCTCTCACCGGCTCTCAGCAGTGTCAGGCCTTCTACCTCGCGACCGGGACTTCTCGGCTCGCCCAGTCCTCGGGTCTGCTGCCATCCACCACCACGTCGTGGACGGTGTGGAACACGGGCGTCAAGAAGAACGGCGCCACGCCGTTCTTCGTCGCGACGGGCCAGCACCTCGTCTACACGTTCGACATCGAGACCGACTCCGCACCGGTGCGGTTCTCAGGAGAGGTGTCGACCCGCTCGACGCCGACGGGGGTGAGTTCACCATGCTGGTGATCGACAAGATCTTGCGCCGCGCTCGCGGCAAGGGCGACGAAGGCGCCGTGCTCATCACCGTCGTCATCGTGATGCTCGTCGGCTTCATCGTGGCGTCGGTGGTGGCGGCATCCGTGCTCTTCACCATCCAGGCGAACGCGCAGAACCGCAGCGAGACGCAGGCGTTCGTGGCGGCCGAGTCGGGGCGAGACGTGGCCGTCGCCTCGATCGCCGCCGGCTGCTCGGCGATCACGTTCACGGGGACGGACCCGATCTACTTGAGCGCCGTCTACTCGACCGCCGGCAATCAGCCCGCCTCGGCGACCGCCCCCGGGGTTGCAGCCGGCTGTCCCACCTCGACGACGCGGTACGTCGTGATCCGCTCCACCGGCACCGGGGCGGACGGATCCACCGCGACCATCGATGCCGTGTACCCATGGCAGGTGGCCTACTCGCAGCAGCCGGGCGGCGTCGTCACCTACTTCTCCGGAGGGTTCACGGCCGGAGTCTCGCACTACACCGGCGACCTGGTGCTGCGCGACGGCAACTGGTCGTGCAACGTCGACGGCATTCTCGACGGCGACCTCTACGTGCTGCAGGGGGACACCAACTTCGCGAACAACTGCCAGGTCAACGGCGATATCTGGTCGAACGGCAATGTGACGAGCAATAGCCAGGCCATCAAGGTGCGCGGTGACATCACGACGAACGGGTACGTCGACATCTCGTCCAACGGCGGTGCCCTGATCGACGGGTTCGTCACCGCCAAGGGCAACCTGACGCTCAGCGATCAGGGCAGCACGCAGGCATCCGTCACCGGCAACCTGACGAGCAGGAACTCGATCTCGGTCGGTTCGAAATGGACCGCGCCCGGCACACGCACTCCGAACAGCCCGACCGACCCGGTGTTCGAACCGACGCTCGAATGGCTCAGGGCCGCGACCAAGTGGATCGACCTCGACAACACCGGGTGGGGCACCGTCTACTCGGCAACGAACGTCTGCAACCTCATCAGGAACAACCCCAACCCGACCATCAAGCAGCTCGTCGAGACTCCCGGCAGTCGGCTCGTGCTCGACTTCACGGGATGCGGCAACGGTGCCGTCGACATCACCCTGGGCAATGTCACGCCGGTTCGCGATGTCGTGATGATCGCCAAGCCGAGCGTGCGGCTGCTGGTGGACGTGAACGGCACGGTCGGTGATGACGGCAACAACCGCCAGATCCTCTTCATCCACTCCGACGCCACGCGCAACTACACGGGGGGCGAGCCCGTGCCGAACTGCGGCAACGGCAACCAGAACGACAAGTTCGACGTGTCGGGCGCCGTCGACGCGAACGTGCGGATCATGATGTACACCCCGTGCGGGATCACCGGCACCGCGACGTCGAGCTTCTCCGGGCAGTACTACACGAACGACTCGACCCATATGCACGCGAGCGCGACGTACACCTGCAAGTCGATGTCGTGGAGCCCGGCCTTCGACCAGCTCGGATGCAAGATCAAGGGCGCGGGCGGCGTCGCCGAGGGCTCGCTCGTGCAGCGCCTCGGCGGCCTCGTGTACCAGACGGAGCTCTGATCATGAGTCCTCTCGATCTGCTGCTCGTCGTCGTCGCGGGAGTCTTCGGTCTCGCGATCGGATCGTTCCTGAGCGTCGTCGTCGGAGGAATCGTCGGGCTCGCCCTCATCGCCGCGCGACGCGCCGGACGCAAGACCGCCATTCCGTTCGGTCCCTTCATGCTCACCGGCGCCTGGACGGGCGTCTTCGCCGGCGAGGCCCTCGGCCACGCCCACATCAGCCTCTATTCGGGCAACTAGAAAGGAAGATCGTTCATGGGGAAAACGATCGTCGGACTCGAACTGACGGAGGAGAGCGTCCGCGCCGCTGAGATCACCGTGTCTCGAAATCCGCAGGTGATCGCCTGCGGTGAGGTGCCGCTGCCGCCCGACGCCGCGAAGGACTCGGAGGTGCTCGACTCGGGCACCGTTGCCGTCGCGCTGCGTCAACTCTGGACAGGAGCCCGCTTCAAGAGCCGGGACGTCGTGCTCGGCGTCGCCAGCAGGCGCATCCTGGTGCGCGAGTACACCACACAGGCGATGCGGCCCGATCTCCTCCGCGAAGCGCTGCCCTACCAGGTGCAGGACCTGCTGCCCGTGCCCGCGAGCCAGGCCGTGCTCGACTTCTTCCCGCTCGGCCAGGACGGAGACCGGGTGAGCGGCCTTCTGGTGGCCGCCGTGTCGGAGACGGTCGAGCAGATCATCGCCACCCTGGGCAAGGTCAAGCTCCGCGCCCGAGGGGTGGATCTGACCGCGTTCGGCCTCGCCCGGGCGACGGCCCGGCTCTCCGATCCCGGCCAGACCGTGGCGACCGTGTTCATCGGCGACCACACCACGCAGGTCGTCGTCTCGCGCGGCGGAGTCCCGCAGTTCGTGCGCATCCTCCCGCTCGACGTGCCCACGATGGCATCGCTGCGGCAGTCGCCCGTGACGATGGATGCCGTCGCCGTGCTCGAGTCGTCGCTCGAGCTCGTGCCGCCCACCACGCGGGCCCGCAGCGGCCTTCGGGCTGCGGCATCCCACCATCCGATCGTCTCCGACCTGGCGGCGCGGGTGCGCAGCACCCTCGCCTTCTTCGCGGGGCGGCCCGGGGCGGCGCCGATCGAGCAGGTGTTCGTCACCGGCGCTGGAGTCTCTGTACCCGGGGTGATGGAGACCCTCACCACGGTCATCGACGCGCCGCTGCGGAGCGTCTCGGTCGAGGAGATCGTCGGGGTGCGTGCCGTGCAGACGACGGGCGATCTCGCGCTCAATCTGGTGTCGACCGTCGGCATCGCTCTCGGGGAGGTGCGCTGATGACCGCTCTCAATCCGCCGGTCGGCGGAGTGCCGCGCATCAACCTCATGCCGCGATCGGAGGTCGCCCGCCGCGAGCGCGACACAGTCCTGCGCGGCTGGATGTGGGGCGTGCTCGCCGCGATCGTCGTCGCCCTGCTCGTCATCGCCGGAGCCTTCGCACTCAAGTGGGCGGCCGATCAGCGGCTCGCCGCCGAGCAGGCGGAGACGAACGCGCTCCTCGGCGAACTCGCCGCTCTCGCGGACGTCAGCCAGGCGCTCGCCACCGAGCAGGAGCTCACGGGCTTCCGCGCGGAGGCCATGGGGGCGGACTTCGCATGGGCCCCCGTCGTCGCATCGATCGCCGCCAGCCTGCCCAGCGGCGCTGCCCTGACCGGTTTCGACCTCGTCAGCGGCGGAGTGCCGCAGGGCGACGACCCCTCGGCCGAGCCCGGTCTCACCGGCACGGTCTCGGTCGGCAGCGCCAACCCGATCGACATCGTCGCCGCTGTGCGCGATCTCCGGCAGGTGCCAGGCGTGCTCTACGCCGACGGGCAGTCCGTCACGTCGAGCAGTGTCACCGAGGGCGCCTACACCTACCTGCTCACGGTCACGTTCGACCAAAGCATCTACTCCGGCCGGTACGCCGCCGAGGGAGAGGAAGACTGATGCCCAAGCAGCTCGTCACCATCATCGGCCTGGTCGTCTCGCTGGGCGTGGTCGCCGTGGGCGTCGCGCTCGTCGCGCTGCCCATGTGGATGCAGTCGCTCGCCGTCGACGGCGAGACAGCCACTGTCGCCGACACCAACGCTCTCTACCAGGCGCAGGTCGACACGCTCGAGACCGAGGCCGATCGTCAGGGCGAGATCGACGCGTCGGTTGCGGCCCTGCGCACCGAGATCCCGGCAGCCAACCAGCTCGACGACGTGTTCGAGGTCGTCGGGCGCGCCGCAGATACCGCGGGCGTCACGATCACGAGTGCGACCGCGGGCGAGTCTGCGGCGTTCGTCGCGCGCACCGCCGCGAGCGCGCCCGGCGAGGAGCCGGTCGCCGTACCGGCACCCGCTCCGGAGGACGGCACGGACGGCGCCGCGGCCGAAGGCGAGGCGACCGAGGCGGCCGAGGGCGTGGCGACCGACGCGGGAACCGTCATCGACGAAGGCGCCGATGCGCCCCTCACAGGTCGGCAGCAGGTCGACTTCACGATCGCGGTGACCGCGAACGACATGGCGCAGGTGACGCGGTTCCTCGACGCTCTGCGAGCCGGGCCGCGACTGCTCGCGGGGATCACCGCGACGACCACTCTCACGGGCACCGCCGTCGAGGTGCAGGTCAGCGCGTTGACGTTCGTCGACTCGGAGGGTTGAACGATGACCGACATCACCATGGACGCGCTGCTCGCCCGGGCCGCCCGTCACCGGGCCTCGGACGTGCACATCACGGCAGGTCGACCCCCGCTCATGCGCGTGGACGGCGATCTGGTGCCCGTGGGCGGGTTCCCCGAACCTCTGAGCGAAGCGTGGGTCGACGCCGCGGCGCTCGGCTTCATGTCGGCGATGCAGCGCGAGGAGTTCGCGGAGCGCCAGGAGGTCGATCTCGCGCTCGCGAGCCCCGGACTCGGGCGATTCCGCGTGAACGTCTTCCGTCAGCTCGGATCGATCGCGATCGCGCTCCGCTTCATCCCCGATCGCGTGTACTCGCTCGAAGAGCTCGGGGCGCCGCCGATCGCGCGCGACCTCGCCCTCAGGCCCCGCGGACTCGTGCTGCTCACCGGTCCGACGGGATCGGGCAAGTCGACGACGCTGACGGCGATGATCGACATCGTCAATCAGCTCATTCCGGCGCACATCATCACGATCGAGGACCCGATCGAGTTCCACCACGAGAGCAAGCGGGCGCTCATCCACCAGCGCGAGGTCGGCAGCGACACCTCGTCGTTCGCGGAGGCGCTGCGGCGCGTCCTCCGGCAAGACCCCGATGTGATCCTCATCGGCGAGCTCCGAGATCCGGAGTCGATCCGCACAGCCCTCTCCGCCGCCGAGACCGGCCACCTCGTCCTGTCGACACTGCACACCCAGGGCGCGGCCAAGGCCGTCAACCGCATCGTCGACGTGTTCCCGTCGGATCAGCAGGCACAGATCCGCACGCAGCTCGGCGACACGCTGCAGGGGATCATCAGTCAGACTCTCATGCCGCTGTCGCAGACCGACGGCCGCACCATCGCGACCGAGGTGCTGATCAACACGCCGGCGGTCGCCAACATGATCCGCGAGGGGCAGGTGGCGCAGCTGTACTCCGCCATGCAGGCCGGTTCGTCGGTCGGCATGCACACGCTCGATCAGGACCTTCGCCGTCTCGTCGAGGACGGGACGATCGCGGTCAACGTCGCGAAGTCGTTCGCCGTCGACCCGAAGACGCTCGACGGAGTCCACGTGCGCCCGCGTGACCTCGACGTCGAGGGCTGGGCGCTCCACGCGGGGGAGTGGCATCAGCCGGATCCTCACTCGATCGCGACGAGCAAGACCGTCGGCACCAGCATCGGCATGGGATCGCGCTTCGGCACGCCCGACCAGGATCTGAGGAACTGACATGGCTGTCGTACAGGAGTTCGTCTACCGGGCGGTCGATCCGCGCGGGGGCGGGGTCGTCAAGGGCACGATCGAGGCGCCGACGGAGACCGCCGTCACCGGCAAGCTCAAGGCGCAGGGGCTCACTCCCCTCGAAGTGACCCTCAAGTCGAAGACCGGCCTCAACCGGGACCTGCGGATGCCGGGCATCACCAAGCAGGTGCCGGCGAAGTCGCTCGCGATCTTCGCGCGGCAGATGGCGGGACTGCTCAACGCCGGCCTGCCGCTCATGCGCACGCTCGCCGTGCTCATCGATCAGACCGAGGACAAGAAGCTCCAGCCCGCGCTGGTCGCGGTGCAGGCCGATGTCGAAGGCGGCTCGTCGTTCTCGGGCGCGCTGTCGCGGCATCCCGATGTCTTTCCTCCGCTGATGCTGAGCATCGTCAAGGTGGGTGAGGCGGGCGGCTTCCTCGGCCAGGCCCTCACCTCGATCGCGGAGAACTACAAGCGCGAAGCCGAGCTGCAGAACAGGATCCGCGCGGCCATCACGTACCCGATCATCGTGCTCGTGATCGCGGTCGTCGGTGTGCTGGCGATGGTCACGTTCGTCGTCCCGGTCTTCGAGCAGATGTTCGCGGGCCTCGGCAACGAGCTGCCGCTGCCGACTCAGATCCTGGTCAACATCTCGCGCAACATGTGGTGGATTCTGCCGCTGATCGCGATCGTGGCGATCGTGATCTGGGCGTGGTGGTCGCGCAACAAGAACACCGAGCAGATGCGCCGGATCGTCGACCCGCTCAAGCTCAAGCTGCCCGTCTTCGGCAAGATCGCCACGAAGATCGCCGTCGCCCGCTTCACGCGGAACCTGTCGATGATGCTCGACGCGGGTGTGCCGATCATCCAAGCTCTCGCGATCGTGGGGCAGGCGTCGAACAACTGGAAGATCGAACAGGCGGTCCGCGAGATCCAGGAGTCGATCCGGCAGGGCAAGTCGTTCGCAGGGCCGCTCGCGAAGGCCGCGGTCTTTCCGCCGATGGTGTCGCAGATGGTCTCGGTGGGCGAGGAGTCGGGCACGCTGTCGGAGATGCTCGCCAGCATCGCCGATTTCTACGAGGACGAGGTCGAGACCGCCACGTCGCAGCTGTCGGCGACGATCGAGCCGCTCCTCATCGTCGTGCTCGGCGTCGTGATCGGTGCGATGGTGATCTCGCTCTACCTGCCCATCTTCACTCTCTACGGCGATCTCAGCGCGCAGTAGCCACCGACTCGACGCCCCTATCCCCTCCCATTCGGGCAGGGACGTCGAACGCCGTCCCCGGGCGAGGCTGGACCAGCCCCCGGGGGCGGTGCTACGTGTGCGGGAGTCAGGGAGTCAGACTGTGACGCGAAGGACTTCCTCGATCGTCGTGAGGCCCTGCGCGACCTTCGACCAGCCGTCCTGACGGAGCGGCACCATGCCCTGCCGGATCGCCACCTGGCGGATCTCCGAACCCGTCGCGCGCGTCACGACGAGCGATTCGATGTCGTCGCTGAGCGTCATCACCTCGTGGAGGGCGACGCGACCTCGGTACCCGGTGTTGCTGCACGCGGGGCATCCTGCCGCCCGGTACAGCATCGGCACGTCCTGCGGATCGTGCGGGAATCCCAGCGAGGTGAGCACCTCGGTCGGTTCGACGAGAGGCTCGCGGCACTTCATGCACAGTCGACGCGACAGGCGCTGCGCGATCACGCACGACAGCGCGGTCGCGACGAGGAACGGCTCGCAGCCGATCTCGGTCAGTCGCGTCAGCGCCGACGGCGCGTCGTTCGTGTGAAGCGTCGAGAGCACGAGGTGGCCGGTGAGGGCGGCCTCGATCGAGATGTTCGCCGTCTCGAAGTCGCGGATCTCGCCGACGAGGACCACGTCGGGGTCGCTGCGCAGGATCGAGCGCAGCGCCGACGAGAACGTCAGGCCGGCGCGGTTGTTCACCTGCACCTGGTTGATGCCCGCGATGCGGTACTCCACCGGGTCTTCGACGGTGATGACGTTGATCTTCGGGTTCGCGATCGCCCGCAGCGCCGTGTAGAGGCTCGTCGACTTGCCCGAACCGGTCGGGCCGGTGGCGAGGATCATGCCGTGCGGCTTCATGATCGACTCGCGGAACCGCTTGTCGTTCGTGCTCGAGAAGAGCAGGTCTCGCATGGTCATCGTCTGACCGGTGTTGTCGAGGATTCTCATGACGATCTTCTCGCCCCACACGGTGGGCAGCGTCGCCACGCGGAGGTCGACCGAACGACCCTCGTGGGTGACGGAGAGGCGGCCGTCCTGCGGCTTGCGCTTCTCGGCGATGTCGATCGCCGACATGATCTTGAGGCGCGAGATGATGCCGTCCTGGATGGCGCGGTCGGCCTTCTGCATCTCGTGCAGCACGCCGTCGATGCGGAAACGCACCGTCAGCTGCTTCTCTCCGGGCTCGACATGGATGTCGCTCGCACGGTCGTTGATCGCCTGCGCGATGAGCAGGTTCACGAAGCGCACGATCGGGGCGTCGTTGTCCTGCTCCTCGAGAGACTCGGTGAACGCCGACTGGCTCGTCTCGGTCGACTCCTCGATGGTCATCGAGAGCTCGCTGAGCTCTTCGTCGGATCGCAGGAACCGCTCGAACATCTGCGTGAGCGCATCCTTCGCCACCACGACGGGCTCGACGAACAGATCGGTGATGCTCGCGACGTCGTCGAGCGCGACGATGTCGGTGGGGTCGAGGATGCCGACAGTCAGGCGGTTGGTCGACCGATCGATGGGGATGAGACTGTACTTGCGGCACAGCGCACCGGGAACCAGGGCGACGACGCTCGGATCGAGCGGCATGTTCGACAGGTCCACGAACCGGTGTCCGGTATGCAGCGCGATCGCCTCTGCAACCTGGGCCTCGGTCACGAGCTTCGAGCTCACGAGCAGCTGCTGAAGTTCCGGACCCTCGCCTGCTTCGGCCATTGCCGCCGACATGTCGGCGGCTCGGACAGCCCCAGTGAGCACGAGCGTCTGTGCGAGTCCTCTCATGAAACACCCCTATCCCCGACGCCATCCTATGGCGCGATTCGGGCGGCGGGTCTACCTCAGCAAACCCTCAGGAAACTGCTTGCCCAATCCTGCGGAAAATCCTGTTTGATTTTCTATGAGAAGTCTCTAATGTTGCTGGCGGGGAGCGGAGTCATGCAGATGCATGAATCCGACATGAACCTCTGAGTCGACTGGCCGACTGGGCGAAAACGGCGTCTGATCAGGGATATTTTATCCACGGATCAAGAAAGTGATCGCACATGCGCACGTTCATTCGCAGCTACATCCAGTCCGAGAAGGCCCGTCGCGAGGAGAACGGCGACGCCGGCTTCTCACTCATCGAGCTCATCGTCGTCGTCGTGGTGCTCGGCATCCTTGCGGCCATCGCCATCCCGATCTTCCTGAACATCCAGGCCGAGGCGCAGGAGAACGCGCTCAGCACCGCGGCCGCGAACGGGGCGACTCAGGCCGCCTCCGCGATCGCGCAGGACGACCTGGCCACCTTCGATTTCGACAACCTGAGCACTGACGGAATCACCGTCGCGTGGAACTCGGCGGATCGCACGCTCGACAATTTCTGCGTGAAGGCCGACAAGACCGGCCAGACGACCCAGTACTCCGGCCCGGGCTGCCCCGCCAGCGCGACCCCCGCTCCGTAATCCTCACAGACTCGCCGGGGCCGGTTGCCTGGCCGGCCCCGGCGTACCTCCGCGTGGAGGGGGGATCACATGAGTGACTCCAAGGGCTTCAGCATCGTCGAGGTCATCGTCGCGATGTTCCTGCTCATGGTGCTCGCCCTCGCGGTGCTGCCGCTCATCATCGGAGCGACCAACACGAGCGTCGTCAACCGCGACCTCGTGGCGGCGACCACCTTCGCCAACGCGCAGGTGGCACCGATCAAGGCGGCGTTCCCGAACGACCCGGGCACGCCGACCAGCTGCGCGACCCTGCAGGGGAGGGCGGCGGTGGACGTGCAGGACACCGCCGGCACGGGGTTGCAAGCCGACACCGCGATCGGGGCGTGCCCGTCGGTGTACCCCGGAGCCGTCCTCGTGACGGTGGTCGTCGAGGATCGCGCCGCTCCCGGCGAAGCCGTCACCCGCCTCGCGACGCGCGTCTCGGTCTCGGCACCGTGATCCGCGACGACGACGGGGTCACCCTCGTCGAACTCATCATCTATCTCGCCGTCTCGGCGCTCTTCCTAGGATTGCTGGCCCTCATGTTCGCAGACGGACTCCGCGCCCAGGCGCAGACCACAGATCGCGATGCCGCGACCGGTCAGTCCGTTGTGGTCGGCAACTCCATCCAGACGTCGTTGCGCAATGCCACGGCCTTCACGATCACTTCGGCCAATCGTGCGCTGATCGCGAAGGTCTCGACCCCGGGGGGCGGTCGGGAGTGCCGGGCATGGGTCGTGACGACCGGTGGCGATGTGCGGTACCGGGTCGCGGCATCCGTCATCTCCACCTCCGACACGAGCACGTGGACCGTGCTCGTCGACGGCGACGCGGCGAGCGGCGACGGTGCACGACCGTCGCTGTCTCGTCGCGACGGGAACAATCCCGATGGGACGCCCAAGTTCGTCCCGATCGACGCCGACGGCGACGGGCGCACCGACGCGTTCTCGCGCAGCGGGCAGGCGCTGACGATCGGCCTCGACATCGTCCGTGGCGACGCGACCGTCGCGCTCTCCAATGGCGTGACCGCACAGGCCGTCATCGAAGGAACGGACACCCTCACGTGCTGGTGACACGCGGAGCGCGGCTCGCAGACCCGGGCGACCGCGGATCGACGCTCGTCTCGGCGCTCGTCGTCATGCTCGTGCTGAGCATCGGCGGACTCGCCCTCGCCGCGATCGTGACGAACACGACGGCGACCCTCTCCGACAGCCGCAGCACCGCGCAGTCGCGCGCCTCGGCCGACGCCGGCCTCGCCGAGGCCGTGAGCGCGCTGCGCCGCGGCTCCCTCGCCTGCCCAGGTGCCCTGCACGACGTACGGGTCGACGGGACGGATGCCAAGTCCCCGACCTTCAGCTACAGCGTGACGTGCGGCGCCGGCGTGGCCACGATCACGGCCACGGGCAAGGCCGGAACGGGCATGACGACGACCCAGGCCGTCTACCGCTACACCGAGACGCCGTCGATCGCGGGCGACATGGTGTTCTTCGGGACCGGGAGCGTGGACTTCACTTACGAAGTGAGACCCATGGCGACGGGGCGGCTGCTCGACATCGTCGTCCCTCAGGCGACCTTCGACTGTCACACGATGCTTCCGGGAAACATCACGGTCGGGGGCAACATCGAGGCGAGCGGCGGCTGCACGATCAAAGGCAATGTCCGCGCGGGCGGCATCGTCGACATCTGCTGCGCGAGCGACACGATCGAAGGAGACCTGTCAACCTCGGGGACCGGCGCCGGGAAGGTGGAGGGGACGATCCTCGGAAACATCCATGCAAACGGGGCTCTCAACTTCGGGTGGGGCGGCAAGCGCGTCGGCAAGTCGGTCACCACCAGCGGCAACGTGTCACTGGGAAACGTGCGCATCGACGGAACCCTGACACTGCCCTCGACCCGCACGTTCAACCAGGACCAGGGAGCCGTCACCGGCGGTGTCGTGCGTCCTTCGACGGTGGCCGGCCCTACACCGCCGACGCTGCCGCCGTGGTTCGAGTACAAGTACAAGGCAGCGGACTGGCCGGGCTACGCCGTCGTGACACTCGTCAATTCCGGCAGCGGTCCCGGGTCGTGCGGGTATTTCAATGAGTCACCGGGAACAGGATGGACCTCGCTCGCCGGTTACAGCGCCCCCACCATCATCGACGCACGCGCTTGCACGAATCTCCGATCTGGGAACGGCTCGACTCCCGTCGTCTCGATCAAGACGAATCTTGTGATTCTCGCCAAGAACCCGGACCTGACGACCCTCACGATGAAAGCCGCGGCCGGTCTGCCTTCGAAGCCCAAAGTTTGGTTCGTCACCGAGGACATCACCCCCACCGACAACAAGCCCTCGTGCGGCAGCGGTTACGGGCCGACGATCATCAACGGGACCGTGACCGCTACCAGCATCGCGGCGATGATCTACACCCCCTGCAAGATCACTGTGTCGGGCAACGCCGGAGGCATCCGCGACGCCTGGAGCGGCTCGTTCTACGGTGGAGGCTGGAGCCACGGCAGCGGCCTGGACTTCACCGCCGATCCGATCGCCCTCCCCGGAATGTCGTCGGGCAGCGGAGCGGGCGGTGGGACAGGCTTGCTCGGTGCGCTCGTCTCGCAGCGCGACATCGCGCCCCAGGAGATCCCGTGACCCTCGCCCCCGCCGCCCTCGCGCTCGTGCTCGTCTTCGCCGGACTGCTCGGCCTCGTCATCGGGTCGTTCCTCAACGTCGTGATCTATCGCGTGCCGGCCGGCATCCCTCTCACCCGTGAGAGCCGCTGCCCGTCATGCGGTGCGCCCGTGCGTCCGTGGCAGAACGTTCCCGTGGTCTCGTGGCTCGCCCTGCGCGGCCGCTGCGCGTCGTGCGGTGCTCCGATCTCGGTGCGCTACCCGCTCGTGGAGCTCGCGACAGCGCTGGCGTTCGCCGGTGTCGCGTGGCTGTTCCTCGGCGAAGGCGCGTGGAACGCGGCATCCGTCGTCGTCACGGTCGCGTACCTCTACTTCGCGGCCATCAGCATCGCGCTCGCGCTCATCGACCTCGACACGCGCCGCCTGCCGAACAGCATCGTGCTGCCGGGCTACGGCGTGGTCGCCGTGCTCTTCACCGCGGCGTGCCTTCTCGGCGCGGACTGGTCGGCGCTGCTGCGCGCGGGGATCGGCGCCGTGGCGCTCTACCTCTTCTACTTCCTGCTTCGCGTCATCCGCCCGGCGGGCATGGGCGGCGGCGACGTGAAGCTCGCAGGAGTGGTGGGTGCGTATCTCGCCTGGCTCGGCTGGGGCTCCTTCGCGGTCGGTGCCTTCGCCGCGTTCCTGGTCGGCGGCGTCTTCGGCATCGCGCTGATGCTCCTTCGTCGCGCCGGGCGCAAGTCGGCCATCCCGTTCGGGCCGTTCATGCTTGCCGGCGCATGGGTCGGGATCGTCTGGGGCGAGTCCATCGCCCAGTGGTACGTAGGGCTGTTCGCGATCGCGTGACGCGGTCGCGCGATAAGGAGAGGAGACGGACGATGGCCAAGACGATCATCGGGCTGGAGATCACAGAGGAGGGCGTACGCGCCGCCGAGGTGACGACCGGCCGCACGCCGACTCTCGTCGCCTTCGGGGCGGTTCCTCTTCCGGACGGCGCCGCGAAGGACTCTGAGGTGCTCGATCCCGACGCCGTCACGCTGGCGCTGCACCGGCTCTGGAGCGGCGCGCGGTTCTCGAGCAGGCGAGTGGTGCTCGGCATCGGCAGCCGCCGCATCCTGGTTCGCGAGTACACGACGCAGGCTCTCCGCCCCGACCTCCTGCGGCAGGCGCTCCCGTTCCAGGTGCAGGACCTCCTGCCGGTGCCCGCCGACCAGGCGGTGCTCGACTTCTACGCCTCGTCGCAGACCGGCGGAGAGATCACGGGGCTTCTGGTGGCCGCGGTCGCGGAGACCGTGGAGCTGCTCGTCTCGACGATCGGGAAGGCGAAGCTGACGGTCGATGCGGTCGACCTCGCGCCCTTCGGGCTCGCGCGGGCCGTGAGCCGCCTCGCCGCACCGGGTGAGTCCGTGGCGGCGCTGCACCTCGGCGACCACACCAGCTACGTCGTGATCGTGCGCGACGGTGTGCCCCGCTTCGTCCGCATCCTCCCGCTCGAGATCCTCACCGACGCCGTGCGCGAGCGCCAGCTCGCCGCCGCGCCCCCTGTGGAGGAGGAGGCGGACCTCGTCGTCGAAGAGCTCGTCGGTGCTGCGGCCTCGGGATCCTCCTCGTCACGGCGCCGCCGCGGAGCCGTGGCCCGGAGCGAACGAGCCGCCGGCATGACCGAGGCGGCGCTCGCCGACCTTGTGGGGCGCATGCGCAGCACACTGTCGTTCTACGCGGGGCGCGCGAACGACGTGCCGGTATCGCGCGTGATCCTCACCGGCGCCGGAGCCGCCGCGGCCGAGGTGGGCGATTCGCTCGCGGCCAGTCTGCCGCTCCCCGTGGCATACATCAGCGCGAGCGACGTCGTCTCGGCGAAGATCGCGCCCCAGGGGACCGTCGGTCTCGACCTGCTCACGACCGTCGGCCTCGCGCTGGGGGAGAGGCGCTGATGGCGATCGCGAAGACGTCCGCGATCCTCATCGCGGGAACGCCGTTCGTCAACCTGATCCCGCCGTCCGAGACCGCGCGCCGTGACGGCGTGAAGCTTCTCCGCCGATGGATCGCGGCGCTCGTCGCCGTGATCGCCGTCGTGGCGATCGCAACGGCTGGTGCGTTCTGGCTGCAGCTCACCGCCGCCCAGCGCCTTCTGGCCGAGAACCTCCGAACGCAGGAGCTCCTCTCGCAGATGGCCGAGCTCTCGGACGTCCAGGCGCAGCTCGATCTGCAGTCGGAGCTCACCACGTTCCGCAGCGAGGCGATGGCGACCGACCTCCGCTTCGACGGTCTCGTCGACGCGATCGGCGCCACGCTCCCGGGCGGAGCGGAGATCGCGGGCTTCAGCCTCGCGCCGGCCGGCGCGCCGCAAGGGGAGGACCCCGCCGCGGAGATCGGTGCGGCGGGCACGGTGACGATCGCCAGTGCAGGTCCGCAGGAGGTCGTGCCCATCGTGCGGGCGGTCCGCGGGCTTGCCGGAGTCATGGAGGCGGACGGCTGGGTGGTTCAGTCGGCCGAGGGCGGCTACACCTACGAGCTGCGCGTCGTGTTCGACCAATCCGTCTACACCGGCGCCTACAAGGAGGCGGAGTGAACATCCCCCGTCAGATGATCAATCTGGTCGGCGTCGTCGTCGTGGTGGCGCTGCTCGTCGCCGGTGTGACGATGATCGCCCTGCCGATGTGGAGCTCGGCGCGCTCCATCGACGGCGACACGGCCACGGTCGCCCAGACCAACGAGGTGTACGAGGTTCGCGTCGCCACGCTCACCGGCGCCCAGGACGAGATCGAGGCGCTGACCGGAGAGGTGTCCGGACTCCGGCGGCAGATCGCGGCATCCCCCCAGCTCGACGACGTCATGCAGATCGTGGTCGACGCCGCACGGGCGACGGGAGCGGAGATCCAGAGTGTCTCAGCCGCCGACCCCGAGCCCTGGACACCACGCGCCGGCCTCGCCGGCGACGACGCGGAGGCCGCCCCCGCCGACGAACCCGCCGCCGCCGAAGGCGAGGCCGCCGACGACGCGAGCGGTCAGGCGCCCGCCACCGACGACGGCGCAGCCGCGGCCGAGCCTGCGCCGGAGACCGAGCCCACCGCCTCGCCGCAGCTGCAGATCCCCGTCACCATCACCGTGACCGTCGCCGACGCCGATGCGGCGGGTGCGTTCATCGACGCCCTCGGCCGCGGACCTCGCCTGCTCGCAACCATCGACGCGGCCTTCGAGGGCGACACCCTCTCGGTCACCACCCTCGCCCTCGTCCGCACGGAGGACTGACATGACCGCATCCGAAGACCTGACCTCGATGCTCGCGACCGCGGCGCGCTCGCGAGCGTCCGACGTGCACCTGACGGCGCGACTCCCCGCTCTCATGCGGGTGGACGGTGATCTCACCCCGATCCCCGGCTGGGCTGAGGCCACGTCGCCGGCGTGGCTCGACGAGGCCGTCGGCAGCCTCATGTCGCGCGACCAGCTGGAAGAGTTCCGCACCCACGGCGAGGTCGACCTCTCCCACACGGTGCCGAACGTCGCCCGCTTCCGCGTCAACGTCTTCCGGCAGCTGGGCGATGTCGCCGTGGCGATGCGCTTCATCCCCGACCAGATCCGCCCGCTGGACGAGCTGGGGGTTCCCGCCGCAGCGCGCGAGCTCGTCCTGCGGCCGCGGGGGCTGGTCCTCGTGACCGGTCCGACCGGTTCCGGCAAGTCCACGACGCTCAGCTCGATGATCGACGTCGTCAATCGCACCCTCCCGGCGCACATCGTCACCGTCGAGGATCCGGTCGAGTTCCAGCACACCAGCCGGCGGTCGCTCATCCACCAGCGCGAGATCGGCAGCGACACGGCCTCGTTCTCCGAGGCGCTGCGCCGGGTCCTGCGGCAGGACCCCGACGTCATCCTGATCGGAGAGCTCCGCGATCCGGCATCCATCTCCACCGCCCTTTCCGCGGCCGAGACGGGTCACCTGGTGCTCTCCACGCTCCACACCCAGAGTGCGGCGAAGTCGATCAACCGCATCGTCGACGCGTTCGCACCCGATCAGCAGGCGCAGGTGCGCACGCAGCTCGGCGACACGCTGCAGGGGATCATCAGCCAGACGCTTCTGCCGCGAGCGCAGGAGGACGGTCGTGTGATCGCGACCGAGGTCCTCGTGAACACGCCCGCCATCGCCAACCTCATCCGTGAGGGACAGGTCAGTCAGATCTACTCGATGCTGCAGGCGGGAGGGAGCCTGGGCATGCACACGCTCGACCAGGACCTGAAGAGACTCGTCGAGGACGGGTCGATCTCGCTGGCGCTCGCGAAGAGCTATGCGACCGACCCCGCGTCGCTCGACGGCGTACGCGTGCGGCCACGTGACCTCGACGCCGATGCGTGGTCGGCGCACGCCGACGCCCAGCCGGTCGGATGGGGGCACTGATGGCGCTCGTCGAGGAGTACACGTACCGCGCGATCGACGCGACCGGCGGCGGCATCGTCAAGGGAACACTCGAGGCCTCGGGCGCGACGGGTGTGACGGCGAAGCTGCGCGCACAGGGACTCACACCGCTCGAGGTGAAGCTCACCTCGAAGACGGGCCTCAATCGGGACGTCTCGATTCCCGGCTTCGAGAGGCGCGTCAAGGTCGGCACGCTGGCGGTCTTCTCGAAGCAGATGGCGGGCCTCATCAACGCGGGGCTCCCGCTCATGCGCACGCTGTCGATCCTGGTCGAGCAGGCGGAGGACAAGCGGCTGCAGAGCGCGCTCCTCAGCGTGCGCGCCGCCGTGGAGTCCGGATCGTCGTTCTCGCTCGCACTCGCCGCGCACCCCGACGTCTTCCCGCCGCTCATGGTCAGCATGATCCGCGTCGGCGAGTCCGGCGGCTTCCTCGGCGAATCCCTGTCGACCATCGCCGAGACCTATCAGGGCGAGGCCGAGCTGCAGGGCAAGATCAAGTCGGCGACGACCTATCCGATCATCGTCTTCGTGATCGCCATACTCGGCGTGGTGGCGATGGTGACGTTCGTCGTGCCGATCTTCGAGGGCATGTTCACCAACCTCGGGTCGGCGCTGCCCCTCCCGACCCAGATCCTCGTGACACTGTCGAACAACATGCTGTGGATCCTCCCCATCGCGATCGCGGTGGGCGCGGCCGGGTGGCTCTGGTGGGTGCGCAATCGCCGGGAGGAGAAGGTGCGCCGCGTGGTGGATCCGTGGCGGCTCAAGCTTCCGGTGGTCGGGCCGCTGACCACGAAGATCGCCGTGGCGCGGTTCGCCCGCAGCCTCTCGATGATGCTGGACGCGGGAGTGCCTCTCGTGCAGGCGCTGTCGATCGTGGGTGCCGCCTCCAACAACTGGAAGATCGAGCAGGCGGTTCGCGAGATCCAGGAGTCGGTCACGCAGGGGAAGTCGTTCTCCGGTCCGCTCTCCAAGGCAGAGGTCTTCCCGCCGATGGTCGCGCAGATGATCGCCGTCGGCGAGGAGTCGGGAACTCTGGCAGACATGCTCAAGAGCATCGCCGAGTTCTACGAGAACGAGGTCGAGGCGGCGACGTCGCAGCTCACCGCATCGATCGAGCCGATCCTCATCGTCGGAATCGGCATCATCATCGGCGGCATGGTCATCTCGCTCTACATGCCGATCTTCTCGATCTACGGCGAGCTCGGACAGGCCGGCTGACGCACAGTGGACTGTTCCCCTCTCGATGTCAACGCCCGGCGACGAGAGGCGGCGACTGGATAGCCTGGCGGGATGGCTGACCTTATCGCGAAGGCAACGGGGTGGGCGCTGTCCCTGAAGCCGGTCCGCGTGTGGTTCCACTATCTGGAGCGGCGCGGATTCATGCTCGCCGACAGCATCACCTACCGAGCCCTCTTCTCGGTGTTCGCGGCGGTCCTTCTCGGCTTCTCTTTCGCCTCCCTGTGGCTGGCGGACAACCCTGCGGCGTGGCAGGCGCTGGTCGATACCGTGGATGCCGCCATCCCGGGGCTGATCGGCACCGGCGACGACGCCGTGATCGAGGTCGACCAGATCACGGCGCCTCCCGGCCTCACGCTGACCGGCATCGTCTCGCTCGTCGCCCTCGTCGGAGCGGCGATCGGCGCCATCGGCTCGCTCCGCGCCGGCCTGCGGACCCTCGCCGACGAGATCCACGACGACGTCTTCTGGATCTGGGTGATCCTGCGCAACCTGCTGCTCGCGGCGCTCATCGGCGGCGGGTTCATCCTCTCGGCCGCGGTCACCTTCTATGGGACGACCTTCATCGACTGGGTCGGGGACTGGCTCGGGGTCGAGGGGTTCGTCGCCGACCTCGCCACCCGCAGCCTCGCCCTGATCGCCGTGTTCGTGCTCGACGCGCTGGTGATCGCCCTCGGATTCGTGGTGCTCAGCGGGGTGAAGGCCCGACCCCGCACCCTCATCGTCGGCTCGCTCATCGGCGGGATCGGACTCACCGTGCTGCAGCAGCTGTCGGGGCTGTTCGTCCGCGGTGCCGGCGCCAACCCCCTGCTCGCCTCGTTCGCGGCGCTCATCGCGCTGCTGCTGTGGTTCAACCTCTCGGCGCAGGTGATCCTGATCGCGTCGACCTGGATCATCGTCGGTGTGGCCGAAGACAAGGACCGCGTGCGCGAGCGGTTCGGCGCCCCGACCTTCGAGGCCCGACGCGTGAAGCGTGCAGAAGACGCCGTGCGCGTCGCGTCGGAGGAGCTCCAACTCGCGAACGAGGCCGCCGAGAAGGCGCGGCGTGGCGGGAAGCCCGAGGAGGCCTGACCCATGGCGCCGCTCGTTCAGACCTACACGGCGGAGCAGGTGCGCGCCGCCGAGCATCCGCTCCTCGACGCCGGCGAGCCGCTCATGCGACGTGCGGCATCCGCCCTCGCCGCCGTCGTGCGCGAACGGGTCCAGGATGCCTCGTCGCCTCGCATCCTCGTCCTCGCCGGCAGCGGCGACAACGGCGGAGACGCGCTCTACGCCGCAGCCGAGCTCACCGCCGTCGCCACGGTCGACGTCCTCGCCGTCGGCACCCGCGTGCACGAGCTCGCGCTCGGCGCCGCGCGTCGGGCCGGAGCCCGCGTCGTCGATCTGGCGACGGCGGTGGCCGAAGCATCTGACTACACGGTCGTCCTCGACGGGATCCTCGGCATCGGCACTTCGCCCGAGTCGTCGCTGCGCGGCCCCGCACGCGAGGTGGTGTCGTGGCTGCTCCCGCTGCTGCGTGACGGGATGCCCCGCACCATCGCCGTCGACCTGCCGAGCGGCCTCCACCCCGACACGGGCGCTGCCGACGACGTCGTGCTCCCTGCCGCCGTCACCGTGACGTTCGGCGCCGTCAAGGCGGGGCTGGTCACCGGGCGCGGGCCAGAACTCGCCGGCGACGTCGTGCTCGTCGACCTCGGCCTCGGCCCGGGCCTCGCCGGCGAAGAGGCGGCGGGCGAGGCATCCGTCGCCCGCGTCATCGTCGCGCAGGCGATTCCGCGGCCGCGGCAGCCGGGGGAGCAGCCGCCTCCGCCCAGAGCGGGCGACTGAACCGGGCGGCGGGGGAGCCCCTACCGCGAGTAGCGCTCGACGAAGGTGCGCAGCATCCGGCTGGGGTGAGACACCGACGCGCGACGCACGGCCGCCAGAGTGAGCTCGAGCTCGTCTGCGGCGAAGTAGCCGTAGCCGGCGTAGGCGTGGATGCGCGTGGTGATGCCGCCGACGTCGAGCTCGGGATGGAACTGCGTCGCGTACACGTTCTCGCCGACCCGGAACATCTGCACCGGACAGTCGGGCGACGACGCCAGGAGCGTCGCCGAGGCGGGGAGGGCGCTGATGGCCTCCTTGTGCCCGACGAACGCACCGAACTCGCCCGGCAGCCCGTCGAGGAGGGGATCGGATGCCCCGGCCTCGGTCAGCGTGACCGGCACCACGCTGATCGGCTCGGTGTAGGTGCGGTCGATGACCGCGCCCTGGTGCACGCCCAGCGTGCCGATGCCGTAGCAGGCTCCGAGGAACGGGAAGTCGCGGGCGACGACGTCGTCGAGGAGGGTCTGGAACTCCGCCTCGACCCGGTGCTGCACGGCCGACTTCCTCTCGGCCGGGTCGGACGCGTTGAACGGACCGCCACCCACGAAGATGCCCGACAGCTCGTCGAGATCGAACCGGGGCATCGGCCCCGCCTCGAGCCGGACGCGGACAAGATCCCGTTCGCCGAGCCCGGTGTACCGCAGGAACAGCGCGTACTCTTCGTCGGCGGGCACGTCTTCGGCCCGCGTGGCGAGGAGGACGAACGGCTTCACCCCCCAAGCCTACGGCGAGCGGATGCCGCGACCTCGCGCCGCGGCATCCGCTCACCGCTCTGCGAGGGGATCAGCCCCGGTAGTCCTTCGTCCAGGTGCTCTTCGCGCCCGACTCGATCGCGACGTACGGCTTCGGCACGGCGGTGACCGTCACCTCGGCCCCGCGGCCGACGCGCTGGATGCCCGCCTTCGCCTTCTCGCCGTCGAGGTAGTAGTCGAACCGCCTGTCGTTCGGCACGATCACGATGTCGAACTTCACGCCCGGCAGGTCGACGAAGGCGGGCTTCTTCGGCTCCGCCGCAGTCGTCTGCAGCGGCACATTCGCGAAGTCCATGTCGCTCGCGAGGTAGTACCCCGTGTACGACGGCTGGTTGTACGTCGTGTTCTGGCGCGCGGCCTCGGCTCGGTACTGCACGTCGTGCATGAGCGTCGTGAGCTTGTGCCCCGTCACTTCGGTGCTGGTGAAGATGCGCAGCGCCGACGAGTCCGCCGTCCGCACGAGCAGCTCCTCGCGCCAGTCGCCCAGCACATCGGCCACCAGCGACGGGTTGCCCTTGGTGCCGTTGTTCGTGCGGGTGCCGGTCGCCGTGACCAGGGTGCCTCGAGTCCAGTCGTCGATCGTCGGGGTGACCTCGAGCGCACCGTTGACGATCTGCGTGGTGAGGTCGGCGCTCCAGCGGATCGACTGGTTCGTCCCCGGGCTCGTCGGGGCGACCGACGCGCCGGTCGCGCTGAGCACGCCCGAGCCCTCCGTGCCGTTGGGCATGCTGGCCCACACCTCGATGCCCGCGACGTCGCTGCGGACGTCGCCGATCATGCTGCGACCCGTGTCACGGCCGGAGTACGAGCCGAACAGCACGTCGCCGGTCGCGGCATCCCTCATCGCCGACCCGTAGGGGGCGTACGTCGCACCCTCGTGCGCGGTCCAGATCTCGAGCCCGGGGCGGCTCGGGTCGATGTCGGTCACGTGCATCGCGTCGCCGTGGCCGAGGCGCACCTCTTCGCCTGGCGCCGCGCTGCCCTCGGGAAGCGTGTCGAACGAGCTGTACAGCAGACCGCCGTCATCGTCGAGCGTCGCCGAGCCGTAGACGATCTCGTGCCTGCCGTCGCCGTCGACGTCGGCCGCACTGAGCGAGTGGAATCCCTGCGTCGTGAGGGTGCCGTACTCGGGGTCGGAGCCGTCGCGGCCGTGCGGGCCGTCGTTGAAGGGATTGGCCATGGGCACGTGGCCGCTGTCGACGAACCAGCGCTGGGCGAGGTGCTCGCCGTCCCAGTCGTACGCCGCCACGGTCGAGCGCGTGTAGTAGCCGCGGGCGAAGATCGCCGACGGGTGCGTGCCGTCGAGGTACGCGACGCCCGCGAGGAAGCGGTCGACGCGGTTCCCCGGCTCGATGCGCGCCATGGCGTAGTCGCCCCACAGCAGGCCGTCGTCGCCGCGACCGGGCTCGTAGGCGACGGTCTCGAGCTCCTCGCCGGTGGCCGAGTCGAACACCGTGAGGTACTCGGGACCGTCGACGATGAACCCCTCGAACGTCGTGAGGTCGTTGCGGGCGCTGCGCGCCGGGGCGTACGTCGAGATGAAGTAGTCCGTCAGCTCGGTCGCGGCGGCCTCCGACAGGGGGTACTCGTGCGTCACCGGGATGCCCCACGCCTCCTCGAGCGTGGCGGGCCAGGTGCCCGCCACGACCTCGGGATGCTCCGACCACCCCTGGAACATCTCGACGAGGTGGGCGCGATACCCGGCCGCGCTGAGGCGGTAGTCGTCGGTGTGGGCGTAGCCGGCGTCGAGGTCGGCCTGCGGCATGGTGACGAAGCGCTCGGCCGTGGGGGAGCCGTCGGGTCCGTAGGTGATCGACTTCGTGCCGGGCGCGGTCTTCAGCATCGTCTCGGACCGGCCGTCGCCGTCGAAGTCGTAGACCATGAACTGCGTGTAGTGCGCGCCGGCCCGGATGTTCTTCCCGAGGTCGATGCGGTTGAGGAGCGTGCCGTCGAGCTCGTACGTGTCGAGGTAGACGGTGCCGGTGTAGCCCTTCTGCGACACGTCCTTCGAGTTCGAGGGGTCCCACTTCACGACGAATTCGTACGCGCCGTCGCCGTCGACGTCGGCCACCGCGGCGTCGTTCGCCGAGTAGGTGAACGCCTCGCCGACCGGCGTGACGCCGTCGGCGGGCCTCTGCAGCGGCAGGTCGTAGTATCCGCTCGTCCACGCCGACACCTCGGCAGACGCATCGCCGACGACGTCGTGCCACGCCGGCGCGACGGAGTAGACGGATGCCGCGGTCCCGTCGGGATCGGCGAAGTTCGTGCTGTCCTCGACCGTCGCGATGCGCTCGCCGTCGCGGAAGACCGCGAACGCGGGGCCGCTCAGGCCTGTGTCGGTGGCGGGTCCGGCCTCGGGCGCGAGCAGGCGCCAGCTGAGGAAGACCCCATCGGCCGTCGACACCGCGACGAGCCCGCGGTCCAGCGCTTCGAGCTGTGGACGCTCGTCGCCGCCGGTGCCGTGCGCCGTGGCGGGCTGCACCATGCCGAGGATCAGGGCGCCGGCGAGGCCGCCGGCTGCCAGTGTGCGTGCGGATGTGCTCCGAAGATTCATCGTCGAATCGCTCTCCCGGTTGACTGGAAGCGCGGAATACGCTTTCCGCCGTCGACGCTAGTTCGCGCTCACACGGCGGTCAACGGGGAGGCCCGGTTTGTTGGAACGTTTTAATGTTCGGGCTGTCGGCCTCCGACGCCCTGCGAGCTGCTGGTTCGCACGCCTGACGAGAGCGGAGAGCCGCAAGAGCGGGCGACGCGAAGTAGCGAGGCGCCGGGGCGAGCCGCGGTCAGGACGCGTAGGTGACGAGACCCAGCTCGACCGGCGACACGAGCTGCGGATGCGTCGGCACGACCCGCACGGTGTACCCGAACGTGCCCGTCACGGTCAGCGGCAGCGTGCCGGTGAACGTCGTCACCCCGTCGACCGCGGGGCCCGAGGGGGAGAGGCGGTAGACCGAGTGATCGCGCGCGAGCGTGTCGTCCTCGTTCGTGCGGCCGTACGCCAGCTCGACCGCGACGTCGTCGGGCGAGAGCCCGTCGAGCCGCACCGCGGCGCTCACCTCGAGAGCGTCTCCGGCCTGGGCCTGCGCCGGGATGCCCGACGAGTCGACGCCGGCGATCGACACGCGGGACCAGGCATCCTTCACCCGTGTGACGAAGGCCGCCAGGGCCCTGGCCTCGGCGAAGTCGTCGGCGCGCAGGGCGACCTCGTGCGCGGCGGCCGGCACGTACAGGCGCGTGACGTAGTCCTGCACCATGCGGTCGCTCGTCGCCTTCTTGCCGAGCTCGGTCATCGTGTGGCGCACCATCGCGAGCCACCGGAGCGGGATCCCGCCCTCGCGCTCGTAGAACCGGGGCACGAGCTGGTGCTCGATGAGGTCGTAGAGAGCGGATGCCTCGGCATCGTCGCGCTCCTCGTCGTTCGACGCGGTATCGGCCGTGGGGATCGCCCAGCCGTTCTCGCCGTCGTACCACTCGTCCCACCACCCGTCGAGGATCGACAGGTTCAGCACGCCGTTGAGCGCGGCCTTCATTCCGCTCGTGCCGCACGCCTCCAGCGGGCGCAGCGGGTTGTTGAGCCATACGTCGCAGCCCGGGTAGAGGTCCTTCGCGAGCGTGATGTCGTAGTCCGGGAGGAACACGATGCGCCCGCGCACCTTCGGATCGCGGCTGAAGCGCACGAGCTGCTGGATGAGGATCTTCCCCGAGTCGTCGGCCGGGTGCGACTTGCCTCCGATGACGATCTGCACGGGACGCTCCGGGTGGGTGAGCAGCCGCGTCAGCCGCTCGGGGTCGCGCAGCATGAGGGTCAGGCGCTTGTACGTCGGCACACGGCGCGCGAAGCCGATCGTGAGCACCTCGGGGTCGAGGAGGTCGTCGACCCAGGCAGGCACGACTCCCGAGCCGGTGGCCTGGACGGATGCCGCGACCCGCCGCCGTGCGACGGCGACGAGCTCGCCCTTCATCTGCTGGCGCACCCCCCACAGCTCGGCGTCGGTGACGGCCTCGCGATTCGTCCAGTCGTGCGTGTCGGTGCGGGCGTCGCCGAACACGCGCTCGCTCACGGCCTTGAGCGCGGGATGCACCCACGTCGGGGCGTGGACGCCGTTGGTGATCGACGTGATCGGAACCTCGTCGGGGTCGACGCCGGGCCAGAGCTGCCCGAACATCCCGCGGCTGACCTCGCCGTGGAGCACCGAGACGCCGTTGGCGTGCTGGCCGAGGTGGAGACCGAGGACCGCCATGTTGAAGACGCCCTGATCGCCGCCCTCCCAGGTCTCCAGGCCGAGCGAGATGGCGCGGCCCGCGTCGAGGTTCGCGAACAGGCCGCTCGAGAGGAAGTCCGCGATGAGGTCTCGCGGGAACCTGTCGATGCCGGCGGGAACGGGCGTGTGCGTCGTGAACACCGTCGACGCGCGCACCTGGGCGAGGGCCGCGTCGAACCCGAGCCCGTCGTGCGTGATGAGCTCCGACATGCGCTCGAGTCCCTGGAACCCGGCGTGGCCCTCGTTCGTGTGGTAGACGTCGGGGGCGGGGCGGCCGGCGATCGCCGACCACGCGCGCACGGCGCGGACGCCGCCGACGCCGAGCAGCAGCTCCTGCAGGAGCCGGTGCTCACCGCCGCCGCCGTACAGGCGATCGGTGACGCGGCGCATCTCGTCGGAGTTCGACGGCGTCTCGGAGTCGAGCAGCAGCAGCGGGATCCGGCCGATGTCGGCGACCCACACGCGGGCGTGGAGGCGCCGGTCGCCGGGCAGGTCGAGGGCGATCTCGACGGGGGAGCCATCGTGGTCGCGCAGCAGCGTCAGGCCCAGGCCGTACGGGTCGAGGAGCGGGTAGCTCTCGCGCTGCCAGCCGTCGTCGCCGATCGACTGGCGGAAGTAGCCGGCACGATAGAAGAGGCCGACGCCCGTCAGTGGGACGCCGAGGTCGGACGCGCTCTTGAGGTGATCGCCGGCCAGGATGCCGAGTCCCCCCGAATACTGGGGCAGCGAGCCGTCGACGCCGAACTCGGGGGAGAAGTAGGCGATGTGGGCGGGCTTCGCGCCGTCGAGCCGCTGGAACCAGCGCTCGCCGTCGAGGTACGCCGTGAGGCGCTCGTCCTCCTCGCGCACCCGCTGGACGAAGTCCTCGTCGCGGGCGAGCTCGTCCAGGCGGTCCTGCCCGAGCGCGCCGAGCATGCGGGCCGGGTTCGCGCCGATCTCGTCCCACAGCGCCGGATCCATCGAGGCGAAGAGGGAGTGCGTCGCCCGGCTCCACGACCAGCGCCAGTTGGAGGCGAGGCGGTCGAGGGGAGCGAGGGTTTCGGCGAGGACGGGACGGACGGTGAACGTTCGGATGGCCTTCACGCGAGCGATTCTAGGGGCACCAGGTGAAAACGCTTGCACCCGGGGGTGGGGGATGCTCCGCGAACGCACGGGATCTGCCCGAGCGCACACGATCCGTTCGCACAGGCGATGCTCATTCGCGCAATTCATGTGCGCTCGGCGAGGGGACGTGTGGGCGCCCGGGTCTAGGCTCGGCACATGGCTATCGCACGACTGCACGGGGGCCCGCTCGACGGACAGCTCCTGCCCCTCGAGAACTCCGACCTCGACCGTCTGATCGTCCCCTACAGCGAGACCCAGGTGGTGTACGAGCGCAAGGGCGACCTCGAGCGCACCGGCGACACCGACGGCCCCACCGAGGCCGAGTTCTGGTTCGTCGAGTCGCAGGACGACATCGACCCCTACAGCGACTCGGCGAGTGAGCGCCGCTGACGCCGATGCCGGTTCGGCGGCTGCGGCGCCGGCCCGCTCGATCGAGATCGAGCTGAAGTTCGACGTCGACGCGGGCGTCCCGCTTCCCGACTGGTCGGGACTGCCGGGTGTCGCCTCGGTGAGCGCGGGCGAAGCCCGCTCGCTCGACGCGATGTACATCGACACCGACGACGCCGCGCTCGCGCGCGCGGGCTACGCACTCCGCCGGCGCACCGGCGGACCCGACGCCGGCTGGCACATCAAAGGCCCGCGCCGCACCGACGGCGGCCGCATCGAGCTGCACTGGCCCCTCGGCGGGGCAGAGGCGGTCCCCGACGGGGCGCGGGCCGAGCTCGCCCCGGTCGTCGGCGACGCCGCACTCGTGCCGCTCGCCCGCATCCGCAACGAGCGTGTCGCATACCTCCTGCTGTCGGAGTCCGGCGAAGTCGTCGCGGAGTTCGCCGACGACCACGTGCGCACCACCGACGAGCGCGCCGGCATCGAGCGCGAGTGGCAGGAGTGGGAGATCGAGCTCGGCCCGGCGGGGCCGACCGATCCCGCAGCCCGCGCGGCTTTCTTCGCCGCGGTCGAGAAGGCGGCGACCGCCGCCGGGGCGCGGGCGGCGGCATCCGATTCGAAGCTCGCCCGGGCGCTCGGCCACTGAGTCCGAACGGCACCGCCGGCTCTATTCTGTGAGCCATGACGACCGACTCCCCGCGCACCCGGACGTTCGGCTGGGACGACCCCGGCCCGCCCCTCGCCGCCTCGCGCGGCCTGGACGGCCTCAGCTACCTCCGGGCACTCATCGCCGAGGAGCTGCCGCCCCCACCCATCTCGCGGCTCATGAACTTCTGGATGGTTTCGGCCGAGCCCGGCGAGGTCGTCTTCGAATGCGAGCCGGGGGAGTACCACTACAACCCGCTCGGCATGGTGCACGGCGGCCTCGCCTGCACCCTCCTCGACACGGTCGTCGGCTGCGCCGCGCACACGACGCTTCCCGCCGGCGTCGGATACACCTCGATCGATCTGAACGTGTCGTACCTGCGCCCCATCCTCGCGACGACCGGCCTCCTCCGAGCGCGGGGCCGGGTCGTCAAGCCCGGGTCGCGGGTGATCTTCGCCGAGGGCGTCCTGGAGGATGCCTCGGGCACCGCCCTCGCGACCGCGACGAGCTCGCTCCTCGTGCTGCGCCCCTGACCTGGGGTAACCGAGTGCCGAGGGTGCGCGAACGACCACGTCGGCGGGAGGGGGACGGTCGTTCGCGCACCCTCGGCGCGTTGCTGCCGGCAACGACGAAGCCCCGGGCCCGCGAGGGCGCCGGGGCTTCGTGCTCTGATCGGATCAGAGGTTGATCATGTGGCCGGCGAGGCCGTGGAACGCCTCCTGCACGGCCTCCGACAGCGTCGGGTGGGTGTGCACGTTGCGCGCCGCCTCGAGGGCGGTGAGGTCCCACTTCTGCGCCAGCGTCAGCTCGGGAAGGAGCTCCGAGACGTCGGGGCCGATCAGGTGGCCGCCGAGCAGCTCGAGGTGCTCGCCGTCGGCGATGAGCTTCACGAACCCGATGGGCTCGCCCAGGCCGTTCGCCTTGCCGTTCGCCGAGAACGGGAACTTCGCGACCTTCACGTCGTAGCCCGCGTCGCGCGCCTGCTGCTCGGTGAGACCGAACGAGGCCACCTGCGGCGAGCAGAACGTCGCGCGGGGCATCATGCGGTAGTCGCCGAGCGTCATCGTCTCGGCCTTGCCGATGGTCTCGGCGGCCACGACGCCCTGCGCCTCGGCCACATGCGCGAGCTGCAGCTTCGCGGTGACGTCGCCGATCGCGTAGATGTGCGGCACGTTGGTGCGCATGTGGTCGTCGATGTCGATCGCGCCGCGGTCGGTGAGCTTCACACCGGTGTTCTCGAGACCGAAGCCCTCGACGTTCGCGGCGAAGCCGATCGACATCATGACCTTGTCGGCGTCGATCGATCCGGCGGAGCCGTCCTTCGCCGTGTAGGTGACGGTGACCTTGTCGCCCTGGTCGGTGACGGTCTCGACCTTGGTGGAGGTGAGGATGTCGACGCCGTAGCCCTTGTACTGGCGTGCGATCTCCTTCGACACGTCGGCGTCCTCGTTGGGGAGCGCGCGATCGAGGAACTCGATGATCGTGACCTTGACGCCGTAGTTCACCATCACGAAGGCGAACTCCATGCCGATGGCGCCGGCGCCGACGATGACGATCGACTGGGGCAGGTCGCGTGCGAGGATCTGCTCCTCGTACGTCACGACGTTTCCGCCGATCTGCACGCCCGGGAGCAGACGCACCTTCGAGCCGGTGGAGATGATGGCGTTGTCGAAGGTGACGCGCTCGCTCGAGCCGTCGGCCTTCGCGACGTCGATGGTGTGGGCGTCGACGAACGAGCCGCGGCCCTCGTACTCGGTGACCTTGTTCTTCTTCATCAGGTAGTGGATGCCCTTGACGTGGGTATCGGCAACCTTGCGGCTGCGATCCCACGCGACGCCGAAGTCGAAGTGCACATCACCCGAGATGCCGAAGAGCTCGGCCTTGTGGTGGAACTGGTGCGCGAGGTCGGCGTTCTTCAGGAGAGCCTTGGAGGGGATGCAGCCGACGTTGAGGCAGACACCGCCCCAGTACTTCTCTTCGATGATCGCGACCGAGAGGCCGAGCTGAGCGCTGCGGACGGCCGCGACGTACCCGCCGGGGCCCGCGCCGAGGATGACGACGTCGTAATGGGGCATGACCTCAAGCCTATCCCTCGGCGGGAGGCTCGGAGTCGGGTCCTGGAGCGCCCCCGAGCACCTTCTCGCGGTTCTCGGCGAGGGCCTTCTCGCGACGCGAGCGCGACACCAGGAGGTACACGACGGCGCCGGCTGCGGCCAGGGCGACGATCCCGAAGAGGATCCACGGCACGGCAGACGATCCGTCGGCCGCGGGAGCGGCGGTCGGGCTGGCCGAAGCGGTCTGGGTGGGCTCGGGCGTCGACGTCTCGGTCGGGAGGGGCGTCGGCGTCGACGTCTCGGTCGGCGTGGGCGTCGGCGGTGCCGTCACGGTGAAGGCGAACTCTCCCGAGATGGGGTGTCCGTCGCTGGAGACGGTCTTCCACAGGACCGTGATCTCACCGGATGCCTCGCCCGCGAGCGGCTGGGTCAGCACGTTGTCCTGCGCAGACGGGGCCCCGGCGACGAGCGAGGTGCCCGCGGCATCCGTCACCGCCACCTCGGAGGCGCCCTCGTCGGTTGCGATCGCGCCGCTGAAGGTCAGGGTGAGCTGCGCCGGCAGGGCGTCGAGGCTCGCACCGGCGCCCGGGTCGCTGCCCAGCAGCTCGTCGTGAGCGTGCGCCGGAGATGCGGGGATCAGCAGCGCGGAGGCGGCGAGAAGAACCGCCGCGACGAGCGTGAGAGAGTGGGACAGGCGAGCGGCGCGGGGTCGGGGGGCTTCCACCCGATCGAGCCTAGCCGGTGCGTTTCGACCACTCCGGCCGCAGTGCGGCGGCCGGAAGCGCGGCGTCGACGAGAGTTTCCGGGTGGCGGCCGAGGGCGCCACGCCGGCGCCGAGGCGGTGGGCAGGCGATCGCGGTCGCGGCGCCACACGACGAGGCGAGGAGGGAATGAGACTCGTGCGCTCCATCGCGGTCCGCGGCGGCGTCGCTGTGCACGGGGGCGTGTGTGAATTCCTTGTGACATCACCACGATCGAACCTCGCCGAGGGTTCTCAGCACGCGACCCCGCGGGTAGCCTGGCCGCAGGCGGGCACTCCTGCTCGCGGACGAACCACGGAAGCGAGGTGGGCAGATGGACTCCATGATGATGGACGCCATGTCGAAGGACATGAAGTCGATGCCCGGCATGAGCACGATGGACATGTCGGTCCTGCAGGCCTGTATGGACGCCTGCTCGGCCTGCGAGCAGGCGTGCACGGTGTGCTCCACGCAGATGATGTCGTGCGCCCCCGCATGCATGAACTGCGCGGACATGTGCAACACGATGATGCGCGCCATGATGCGCATGCAGGGGATGACTCCGGCATCCATGATGGCGATGCTCGACGCGTGCATCGCGATGTGCCAGACCTGCATGGACGAGTGCATGGAGCACGCCGACCACAGCGAGGTCTGCAAGATGTGCGCTCAGGCCTGCAAGGCCTGCATGGACGCCTGCATGGCGGTCAGAGAAATGATGATGGCTACGGCCTGAGCCGCACCCACCCGCGACGGCTCAGCCGCGAAGGACGTTGAAGCGCTCGCGACCGACCGCGAGCACGTGATAGCGCTCGTGAACGGCCACCGGCGCTCCCGGCGTGAGCACGATGGCCGCGCCCGCACCGCTCCACAGCGCGACCGGCGCGCCGTCTTCGAGCCCGCGCACGACGATCTCGCCCGACGACGGATCGACCGACTCGACGATCGCGTCTGCCCAGTCCGACGGCGTCGCCGAGGCGAGTCGGGACTGGATCAGGTGCAGCGCGTGCCCCGGAGCGAAGGAGGAGCAGACGTCGCCGTGGTCGCACATGCACTCCGCACGCTCACGCACCTGGAGGGGCGGGATGTGACGGTGCTGGCTCGACACGACGGGACTCCTTCTCGTAGGTTCGTTCTCCACCCCACGTTAGGGCGGCGGTTCGTGCGAGGCACGCCGCTCGACACGGGGCGAAACAATGCGGAACCGCGCGTCGCGCGGATTCCGACCCTTTCGCCCGGCGGGTGATCGGATAGGCTTGCACGCAGAGGAGGACCACCGTGGAGGAATACCGCCGACCCGACGAGGGCGACATCCGCCGGGCTTCCGGCGCAGATCCCGAGTCCGGCGAGTCCGACCGTGGGACCGACACGACCCAGACGTTCGGGCATGACTCCGATCTCTCGTTCGTGCCCTTCGGCAGCGAACTGGCCGAAGCCGAGCTCGAAGCGATCGACGCGCTGCCGACCGGAGCCGCACTGTTCCTGGTCCGCTCGGGTCCGACAGCCGGCGCACGCTACCTCCTCGACACCGACGTCACGACCGTGGGCAGGCATCCCGAGGCCGACATCTTCTTCGACGACGTCACGGTCTCGCGCCGCCATGCGGAGATCACCCGCACCGGCACCTCGTTCGAGCTCGTCGACCAGCGCTCGCTCAACGGCACCTACGTCAACGGCGAACGGGTCGACCGCTCGACGCTGCGCAACGGCGCCGAGGTGCGGATCGGCAAGTTCCGGCTGAACTTCTTCGTCTCGCCCGCCGACCTCGTACAGGCCGCGGACGGGTGATGCCCGCCCCATCCGCCCGCGAACGATCATCGTCCGCGGGTCTTCTCAGCATCGGGCAGGTGCTGGCACGGCTGTCGCCCGAGTTCCCCTCACTGACCTCCAGCAAGCTCCGTTTCCTCGAGGTCCAGGGGATCGTGACGCCGCTGCGCACCGAGTCGGGGTACCGAAAGTTCTCGCCGTCTGACCTCGAACGGCTGCGCCTGGCCCTCACCCTGCAGCGCGACCACTATCTGCCGCTCGTCGTGATCCGTGAGTACCTCGCCGATGTCGACGCCGGGCGCGAGCCGGCCACTCCGACCGCCGTCCCGCCGCCGTCGATCGTGCCCGCGCCGCGCCGCTATCGCCGTGACGAGCTGCTCGCCGCGTCGGGTGCGGCGCCGCAGCTGCTCAACGATGCGATCAGCACCGGGGTCCTGAACGGGTCCGACGCCTACACCGACCAGTCCGTCGCGCTGCTGCGCGCGCTCGTCGCGCTCGACCGCCACGGCATCGAGCCGCGGCACGTGCGCGCGCTCCGGCAGAACGCCGAGCGCGACGTCGCGCTGGTCGAGCAGGCGCTCGCGCCGCTGCTGCGGCGGACGGATGCTTCGTCTCGCGGCCGCGCCGGCGAACTGGCGCCTGAGCTGGCCAAGCGGCTCGACGAGGTGCGCGCGATCTTCGTGCGCGGGGCGCTCGATCGACTGCTGTCCTGACGTCCGGCCGCTGCCCGATCGCGCGACACGCCGGGGCCCGAGGAGCCGATGTCGTTGCCGGAGCGGGGTGGCTCATCTAGCGTGGAAGTATCCGATTCCGGAGGGGGCGAGCATGACTGCTCGAGAAGTGGCCGACAACGAGCCGTTCGTCGCCGAACTCCTCTTCACCGACGGCATGCCCGCGATGGACGACGAGGTGGGCTACCGCGGTGCGGTGGCCGCTCGCGCCGCCGGGATCACCTACCGCCAGCTCGACTACTGGGCCCGCACCGAGCTCGTCGAGCCGACCGTGCGCGGCGCCAGCGGCTCGGGCTCGCAGCGACTCTACGGCTTCCGTGACATCCTCGTGCTGAAGCTCGTCAAGAGGCTTCTCGACACCGGCATCTCGCTCCAGCAGATCCGCACGGCCGTGGATCAGCTCCGCGCCTCGGGCATCCGCGATCTCGCCGGCACGACGCTCATGAGCGACGGAGCCTCGGTGTACCTCTGCACCTCGAACGACGAGGTCATCGACCTCGTGAGCCGCGGCCAGGGCGTCTTCGGCATCGCCGTCGGCAAGGTCCTCCGCGAGGTCGAGACCGAGCTCGTCGCCTTCGAGGCGCAGGCGCCCGACGCGCTGGACGAACTCTCCGCCCGGCGCGCCGCGCGCACCGCCTGACTCAGACTGCCGCGGCTTCGGCGATCTGACGCGAGGTCGCCCCCACCGCGAACGCTCGCTCGAGATCGGCGATCAGATCCTCCGGGTCCTCGAGGCCGATCGAGAGCCGCACGAGCGCGTCCGAGGGCTTCGCCTCGGACTGCACCGGCCGGTGCGTGAGGGCGGCCGGATGCTGGATGAGCGAGTCGACGCTGCCGAGCGAGACCGCGTGGGTGAAGAGCTCCACGGCGCCGGTGAGCTCGCTCGCCGCCTCGAATCCGCCGGCCAGCTCGATGGCGATCATCGCGCCCGGCCCCGCCTGCTGAGTGCCGACGAGTCCGAGGGGGTCACATTCGGCGAACTCGGGGAAGTGCACGCGGGCGACCTCGGGCCGTGTGGTCAGCCAGCGGGCGACGGCGCGGGCGCCGTCCTGCTGGGCGCGCACGCGGACGGGCAGGGTCGGAAGACCCCGATGGAGCAGATACGCGGCGAGCGGGTGCATGATCGCACCCGTGATCGCCCTGGTGCGGCGCAGAGCGGCCGCGGTGCGCGCGTCGCATGCGACGACGCCGCCCACGACGTCGCCGTGTCCGCCCAGGTACTTCGTCGCGCTGTGGAGCGAGATCGCCGCGCCGAGGTCGAGCGGATGCTGCAGCACCGGCGTCGCGAACGTGTTGTCGACGAGCACCGGCACGTCGCCCGCGGCATCGACGACCGCGCGGATGTCGACGAGCTCGAGGGTCGGATTCGCGGGCGACTCGAGGATGACGAGGGCCGTGTCGGGCCGCAGGGCGGCGGCCACGGCATCCGGCGTGCAGTATGTCGCCTCGACACCGAGGAGCCCGGAGGCGAGGAGGTGGTCGGTGCCGCCGTAGAGCGGGCGCACGGCGACGATGTGGCGCTTTCCCTGCTCGTGCGAGAGGGCGAGGAGCACAGCGGTGACGGCTGCCATGCCCGAGGAGAACGCGACGGCCTCCTCGGCATGCTCCAGCCGGGCGAGCGCGTCTTCGAACCGTGCGACCGTCGGGTTCCACAGCCGCGCGTACACGTGCGAGCCGCCTTCGAAGGGATGCCCGCCGGTCGCGAGCACCTCGTACGAGAGCCCGCCGACATCGATGCCGGGGAGCGGGTTGGTCGATGAGAGATCGAGGGGGAGAGCGTGCACTCCGAGCTCGGCGAGGTCGTCGCGGCCGGCGTGCACGGCAAGGCTGTCAGGATGCAGCGTCTTCGGTGCCATGCAAAGATCGTCGGTGATATCGCAAGTGATGACAAGCCGACCTGCCAGTTTCGCATCACTCTGTCGGTATGATCTGCGGAATCCGCAAGATGGAGGCATCCGATGTCATTATCGTCGAAGAATCTGCAAGCAGCCTCGCTCGACACCGTCGATCGCGCCATCCTCGCGGCGCTCGTCGAGGACGGGCGCATGACCAACGCGGCCCTCGCCGCGCGGGTCGGCGTCGCAGAGTCGACGTGCGCGTACCGGGTGCGCGCGCTGCGTGAGACGGGGGTGATCTCCAGCATCAACGCACGGCTCGACCTCGCCGCGATCGGCCGTCCCATCCAGGCGGTGGTGCGGGTGCATCTGTCCAGTCACAGCCGCGTGCACATCGACGAGCTGTTCGACCGGCTCGTCGAGATCCCGGGCGCGCTGTCGGTGGTGCACGTCGCCGGCGACAACGACTTCCACCTGCACGTGGCGGTCGCGAGTCCGGAGCGGCTGCGCGACGTCATCCTCGAGCACATCACGAGCCACCCGGCCGTCACGAAGACCGAGACGCAGCTCGTGTTCGAGGTGCGCGAGGGTGCGGGCGTCCTCGGCCCGCTCTAGCCCTGGCTAGGCGCGCGCCTCGCCCGGCACCGGGATGCGTCCGGTGCGCATGACACGGTCGAGCAGCGAGTCGAAGTCGGCCGCGAGCTCCTGCGCGGAGTCGCCGGGCCAGATGTGCAGCGGCTTCGCGGCGCCTTGAGCCTGCTGCAGCGACGTGCGCTCCGGCAGCTGGGGCGAGAGCACCAGGGGGCCGAACATGTCGCGCAGCTCCTTGATGCGGAACTGGTGCTCGATCGACTGCGGGCGCACGCGGTTCACGACGATGCCGAGCGGCTGCAGGCGCGGCGACAGGCCGCGGCGGATCTCCTCGATCGCTCGCAGAGCGCGGTCGGCGGCGGCGACCGAGAACAGGCCGGGCTCGGTGATCACGATGACGCGGTCGCTCGCCGCCCACGCGGTGCGCGTGAGCGCGTTGAGCGAGGGTGCGCAGTCGATCAGGACGAGGTCGTAGTCCGCCTCGATCGTGGCGAGGGCCTCCTCGAGCTTCCAGACGTCGCGCACGGACGGGTGCGGACCGTCGAAGTTGATCGCGGACGGGCTGCCGATCATCACGTCTATGGTGCCGGGGTGCACCTTCGCCCAGCCGCTGGAGGTGATGGCCTGACGGACCGTCTTCTCCTTCGGGTTCGCGAGGACATCGGCGACATTCAGGCGACCTGCGACCTGGATGTCCATGCCCGTCGAGACGTCGGACTGCGGGTCGAGGTCGACGACGAGCGTGCGGACACCGCGGGCGAAGGCCGCCGACGCGAGTCCGAGAGTCACGGTCGTCTTGCCGACGCCACCCTTGAGCGAGCTGACGGATAGGACGTGCACAAGGCACCACGTTACCGTCCCCTAGGCTGTGAGCACACTCAGGCCCGCCCGCACCGCCGCCTTCGGAGGTCGAATGTTCCGCAAGATCCTCGTCGCGAATCGTGGCGAAATCGCCATCCGAGCGTTCCGCGCCGCTTACGAGCTCGGCGCCCGCACCGTCGCCGTCTACCCGTACGAAGACCGCAACTCGCTGCACCGGCTGAAGGCCGACGAGGCGTACATCATCGGCGAGAAGGGCCACCCGGTCCGCGCGTACCTCGATGTGGCGGAGATCATCCGCGTGGCCAAGGAGGCCGGCGCGGACGCGATCTACCCCGGATACGGGTTCCTGTCGGAGAACCCCGAGCTCGCCGAGCAGGCGGCCGCGCACGGCATCGCGTTCATCGGGCCCCCCTCCCGTGTGCTCGAGATGGCCGGCAACAAGGTCACCGCGAAGCACCACGCGATCGCCGCGGGCGTGCCGGTGCTGCGGTCGACCGAGGCATCCGACGACGTCGACGCGCTCATCTCGCAGGCCGACGCCATCGGATTCCCGATCTTCGTGAAGGCGGTCGCCGGTGGCGGCGGTCGTGGGATGCGGCGGGTCGAGACGCCCGCCGAGCTGGCGCCGTCGCTCGCCGAGGCCATGCGCGAGGCCGGGAGCGCCTTCGGCGACTCGCGCGTGTTCCTGGAGCAGGCCGTCCAGCGTCCGCGCCACGTCGAGGTGCAGATCCTCGCCGACCAGGCGGGGGAGACCGTCCACCTCTTCGAGCGCGACTGCTCGGTGCAGCGGCGCCATCAGAAGGTGATCGAGATCGCCCCCGCGCCGAACCTCGATCCCGAGGTCCGCGATGCGCTCCACGCCTACGCCGTCGCCTTCGCCAAGTCGATCGATTACCAGAACGCCGGGACGGTGGAGTTCCTCCTCGAGACGGCGGGCCCCCGCACCGGCGAGGTCGTCTTCATCGAGATGAACCCCCGCATCCAGGTCGAGCACACGGTGACCGAGGAGGTCACCGACGTCGACCTCGTCCAGTCGCAGATGCGGATCGCAGCGGGCCAGACGCTCGCCGATCTCGGCCTCACTCAGGACCGGATCCACCTGCGGGGTGCGGCCCTGCAGTGTCGCATCACGACCGAGGACCCCACCCAGGGGTTCCGACCCGACACCGGGAAGATCACGACCTACCGCTCGCCGGGCGGCGCCGGCATCCGTCTCGACGGCGGCACCACCGCGGCAGGGTCGCAGGTCAGCCCGCACTTCGACTCGATGCTGGCGAAGCTCACCTGCCGTGGCCGCGACTTCGGCGCCGCCGTGGTGCGCGCACGCCGAGCGCTGGCGGAGTTCCGCATCCGCGGCGTGTCCACGAACATCCCGTTCCTGCAGGCCGTCCTCGACGACCCGTCGTTCGTCGCCGGAGACGTCAGCACGTCGTTCATCGACGAGCGCCCCGGACTGCTGAAGGGCCGCGAGTCCAAGGACCGCGGAACCAAGATCCTCAACTGGCTGACCGACACCACGGTCAACAAGCCCAACGGGGAGAACCCGCTCTCGATCGACCCGCGCCTGAAGCTGCCGAAGCTCGACCTGACCGTCGAGCCCGCGGCCGGATCGCGCCAGCGCCTGCTCGAGCTCGGACCGGCGGGCTTCGCGAAGTCGCTGCGCGAGCAGAGCGCCCTCGCGGTCACCGAGACGACGTTCCGCGACGCCCACCAGTCGCTGCTGGCGACCCGCGTGCGTACGAAGGATCTCGTGACCGTCGCACCGTACGTGGCACGTCTGACGCCGCAGCTGCTGTCCGTCGAGGCGTGGGGCGGGGCGACATACGACGTCGCACTCCGCTTCCTCGGCGAAGACCCGTGGGAGCGCCTCGACAGCCTCCGCACTGCGCTGCCGAACGTCGCGATCCAGATGCTCCTTCGCGGTCGCAACACGGTGGGCTACACGCCGTACCCGACCGAGGTCACCGACGCGTTCGTGCGTGAGGCCGCGGCCTCCGGCATCGACATCTTCCGGATCTTCGACGCGCTCAACGACGTGTCGCAGATGCGTCCGGCGATCGACTCCGTCCTGGCCACGGGCACCGCAGTGGCGGAGGTCGCCGTCTGCTACACGGGTGACCTGCTGAATCCGGCGGAGGATCTCTACACGCTCGATTACTACCTGCGCCTCGCGGAGCAGATCGTGGGGGCGGGGGCTCACGTCCTGGCGATCAAGGACATGGCGGGCCTGCTGCGGCCGGCCGCGGCATCCCGGCTCGTCGAGGCGCTGCGCGCGAACTTCGACCTGCCCGTCCACGTGCACACGCACGACACCGCCGGCGGCCAGCTCGCGACGCTCCTCGCCGCGAGTGCGGCCGGAGCGGATGCCGTCGATGCGGCCGCCGCGCCCATGTCGGGCACCACAAGTCAGCCGTCGCTGTCGGCCCTGGTCGCGGCGCTCTCGCACACCGAGCGCGACACCGGCATCGACCTCGACGCGGTCAGCGATCTCGAGCCGTACTGGGAGGCCGTGCGCCACCTGTACGCCCCGTTCGAGTCGGGTCTTCCCGGCCCCACCGGGCGGGTCTACCACCACGAGATCCCGGGCGGCCAGCTGTCGAACCTGCGCCAGCAGGCCATAGCGCTCGGGCTCTCCGAGGACTTCGAGCTCATCGAGGACATGTACGCCGCGGCGAATCGCATCCTCGGACGGGTCCCGAAGGTCACACCGTCGTCGAAGGTCGTGGGCGATCTCGCGCTGCACCTCGCCGCCGTCAAGGCGGACCCCGACGACTTCGCCGAGAACCCGCAGAACTACGACATCCCCGACTCGGTGATCGGCTTCATGGCGGGCGAGCTCGGCGACCTGCCGGGCGGCTGGCCGGAGCCGTTCCGCACCAAGGTGCTGCAGGGGCGCACCGTCAGCATCGAGGTCACGCCGCTCACCGACGCGGAGACGGCAGCCTTGGCGGCGGATGCCACGGCCCGCCGCGAGATGCTGAACAAGCTCCTCTTCCCGGCGCCGACGCGGGCGTTCCAGCAGGTGCGCGACGTGTTCGGCGACCTGAGCGTGCTCGACACCGCCGACTACCTGTACGGCCTCACGCCCGGCACGGAGCACGTGGTCGAGATCGAGCGCGGCGTGCAGCTGTTCGTCGGGCTCGAGGCCATCGGCGAGGCGGACGACAAGGGCATCCGCACCGTCATGACCACCCTCAACGGCCAGCTGCGGCCCGTGTTCGTGCGCGATCGCGGCATCGAGGTCGAGTCGCGGCAGGCCGAGCGCGCCGACACGACGCGGCCCGGTCAGATCGCCGCGCCGTTCTCGGGCGTCGTGACACTGAAGACCAGCGTGGGAGACACCGTCGCGGCCGGTCAGCCCGTCGCCTCGATCGAGGCGATGAAGATGGAGGCGGCCATCACCGCACCCGTCGACGGGGTCGTCGAACGACTCGCCATCGGGGAGACCCAGCAGGTCGACGCAGGAGACCTTTTGGTCGTCATCCGTCCCGCCCAGTAACCTGGAGGGTGGAACCCTCCCGAATTTCCCCCTCTCTGTGTTGGAGAACGCCGCAGTGACGCCTGATCGCCCCGACCACACGCCCGACGAATCCGAGAACGGCGTGCTGTCCGACACGGGCAGCATCGAGACCACGGGCTTCGGCATCCTGCCCGGCTCGACCGCCCAGGTCAGCGTCGAGATGCCGTCCGAGTCCGACGACGACCTCGTCGACGACGACGTGATCGGCGACGAGGTTCCCTTCGTCGTGGAGATCCCCGCCGCCGACCCGCCGTTCGTCGTGGAGATCCCCGCCGAGACCGCCGAGGCCGAGATCGTCGAGACCGTGGCCGACGCCGAGGACTGGACCGTCGAGGACGGCGTCGAGGACTGGGAGCCCCTCGAAGACATCGCCGACGCCGACGAGGTGCTCGACGACAGGAGCGCGACCCGCGTGCCTTCGGCAGCGGCGGAGGAGCCCTCGTCCGCAGCGACGGAACGCGCGGCCGCCACCGTCGATGCGGCGTTCGACGACGTCGTCGCCGGTGCCCCCGCAGTCGCGGCCGCCGCGCCGCGCTCGGCCGCGCAGCCCGAGGCGGCTCCGCGTCCGCAGGCCGTCGAGCGCGCGTACCCGCTCGCCGACGTCAACCTGACCTCCAAGCGCCTCGGCGAGTTCGAGGCCGACCGCGAGACCGCGGACCTCCTCACCGCCGATCGGCTGCTCGACCCTCACCAGGTGATCCGCTCCGAGCCCGAGGGCTACTGGCAGCACCTCGTGTACTCGATCTCAGGACGTCGGATCAACCTCGGCGACGGCAAGCGCGCCCGTGCCCGCAAAGACCTCGATCGCCGCATCGCCGCGCCGCTGAACGGAGTCGCACGGTTCGTCCCGGTTCTCTCGCGCAAGGGCGGCGTGGGCAAGACCACCGTCACGACCCTGCTCGGCATGGCACTGGCCGACGCGCGGGACGACCGCGTCATCGCCGTCGACGCCAACCCCGACCGCGGCACGCTCGCCGAGCGGATCGCCCGCACGAGCGGGAAGACGGTGCGCGACCTGGTCCGCATCCGCGGCGACGTCGTCGGCTTCAACGACCTGTCCACCATCGTCGCCCGCGACGAGACCCGACTCGACGTGGTCGCATCGGACTCCGACCCACGCGTCTCCGAGGCGTTCAGCGACGTCGACTATCGCGACGTCGCCTCCCTCGCGGCGCACTACTACTCGATCGTCCTCACCGACACCGGCACCGGCATCGTCCACTCCGTCATGGGGGCCACGCTCGAGCTCGCCGATCAGATCGTGATCGTCGCCGGCCTGAGCGTCGACGAGGCCCGCCTCGCGTCCGAGACGCTCACGTGGCTCGAGACCAACGGGCACGCCGACAAGGTGCGCAACTCGGTCGTCGTGCTCAACAACTCGCGCCCCGGCAACCCGCTGGTGCAGCTCGAAGAGCTCGAGTCGCATTTCCGCACGCGCGTCCGCGCCGTCGTCCGCATGCCGTACGACCCGCACATCGCCGCCGGGAGCGCGATCGTCTTCCGCGACCTGCAGCCCGCCACGCGCCTCGCCGCGCGCGACCTCGCGGCCACGGTCGTCGAGGGCCTGCGCTCGCTCGCCTCCGCCGCCTAGGCCACCGATGGCAGTTCGTCCCATCCGGGTGTTCGGCGACCCCGTCCTGAAGTCCGTCAGCGCGCCGATCGACGAGATCGACGACGGTGTGCGCGCTCTCGTCCGCGACCTGCTCGACACCGTGGAGCTGCCGGGGCGCGCGGGCGTCGCCGCGCCGCAGATCGGCGTCGGACTCCGCGCCTTCAGCTACAACATCGACGGCGACATCGGATACGTTCTCAACCCCGTCCTCGTGGAGGTGTCGGGCGAGCCCGAGGCCATCGGCGAGGGGTGCCTGTCGGTCCCCGGGCTCTGGCACGACGCCGTCCGGCATCCGTGGGCGAAGGTCGTGGGCATCGACCTCGACGGCAACGAGGTCGTGCTCGAGGGGGAAGGGCTGCTGGCGCAGGCCCTCCAGCACGAGACCGACCACCTCGACGGCATGCTCTACCTCCAGCGGCTCACGCCCGAGGAGCGCCGTGTCGCCATGCGCGAGATCCGCGAGTCCGACTGGTTCTGACCGCGGACGCAGCACGACGAAGCCCCGGACCCTCGAAAGGGCCCGGGGCTTCGGCATCCGCTCGTCGTATCAGGTGAGCGAGACGTTCGTCGTGTTCACCGGGACGCTGTAGAGCTCGGCGATCTCGGCGGCGAAGTCGTCCATGATGATGTTGCGCTTGATGCTCATCTTGGGCGTGAGGTGGCCGCTGGCCTCGGTCCACTCCGTGTCGAGGATCGTGAACTTGCGGATCGACTCGGCACGCGAGACGGACTTGTTCGCGTGGTCGATCGCGCGCTGCACCTCGGCCCGCACCGCGGGGTTCTTCGCGGCGTCGGTGAGCGACATGTCGCCGGCGAGGTCGTTGTTGGCGAGCCAGGTCGGGAGCATCTCGGGGTCGAGGGTGATCAGGGCCGAGATGAACGGCTTCTGGTCGCCGACGACGACGACCTGACCGACGATCGGGTTGGCGCGGATCGGGTCTTCGAGCACGGCCGGAGCGACGTTCTTGCCGCCGGCCGTGACGATGATCTCCTTCTTGCGACCGGTGATCTTGAGGAATCCCTCCTCGTCGAACGTGCCGATGTCGCCGGTCTTGAACCAGTCGCCGTCGAACGTCGCCGCGGTGGCCTCGGGGTTGCGCCAGTACTCCTTGAACACGTTGATGCCGCGGACCTGGATCTCGCCGTCTTCGCCGAGGCGGACGCCGACGCCGGGAAGAACCGGTCCGACCGTGCCGATCTTCGACTTCGTCGCGAGGTTGACCGTCGCGGGAGCCGTCGTCTCGGTGAGACCGTAGCCCTCGAGGATCGTCACGCCGAGGCTGTGGAAGAAGTGGCCGAGACGGGGGCCGAGCGGTGCCGAGCCCGAGACGGCGTACACGACGTTTCCGCCCATGGCCGTGCGGAGCTTGCTGTACACCAGGCGGTCGAAGAGCCTGAACTTGATCTTCGTGAAGAACGGCACCTTCTTGCCGTCCTGCAGGAGCGTCGAGTGCTCGACGGCGGTGTGGGCCGCCGCGCGGAAGATCTTGCCCTTGCCCCCTGCTTCGGCCTTCTGCTCGGCCGAGTTGTAGACCTTCTCGAAGACGCGCGGGACGGCGAGGAGGTACGTCGGCTTGAACGAGCCGAGCGCGGGCAGCAGCTGCTTGGTGTCGGGCTGGTGCCCGGTCTTCACGCCGGCGTGGATGTTCAGCACCGAGATGAAGCGCGCGAAGATGTGGGCCGTCGTGATGAAGAGCAGCGTCGAGGCGCCGGGCTTGGCGACGACTTCGGCCAGGGCCTTGGCCGAGTTGCGGGTCAGCTCGACGAAGTTGCTGTGCGTGAGCACGCAGCCCTTCGGGCGGCCGGTCGACCCCGACGTGTAGATCAGGGTCGCGATGTCGGCGCCGTTGGCGATGTTGCGGCGGCGCTCGATCTCCTCGTCGGTGACGGCGGTGCCGCCGGCCACCAGCTTGTCGAGGTCGCCGCGCGCCATCTCCCACGTGGAGCGGATGAGCGGGAGGTCGGCGCGCACCTCGTCGAGGCGCGCCGAGTGGTCGGCGGACTCCATGATGCACGCGATGGCGCCCGAGTCGGCCAGGATCCAGCCGACCTGCGACGGCGAGCTCGTCTCGTACACCGGGACCATGACGGCTCCGGCGAAGAAGAGCGCGAAGTCGACAAGCGTCCAGTCGTAGGTGGTGCGGGCGATGAAACCGACCTTGTCGCCGGGCTCGATGCCCGCGGCGACGAAGCCCTTCGCCAGCGCGATGACCTGCTTGTGGAACTCGGCGGCGGTGATGTCGCGCCAGCCGTCGCCGTCGGGCACGGCGAACAGCGCGAGCTGCGGGGTCGCCTTGACGCGCTCGACCAGGAGGTCGGTGATGTTCGCCTGCGGGTCGGCGGGGACGATCGCGGGGACTTCGAATTGGACCACGGCAGCTCCTTCGGTACCGGACAAGAATCTCGGGTGGATCTCACACGAGTCTAATCCGCCGTGGCCGAGCGGCCATCAGGGGTGTGGACTCCGCCGCGCCGATAGACTTCAAGGCGCCGTCGCGCCCGCGTCGGCCGGAGAGGGAGTGCGGTGCTCAAGGTCGGTATCGACATCGGCGGGACGAAGATCGCGGGAGGCGTCGTCGACCAGGACGGCCGGATCGTCGAGAAGCTCCGCGTGGACACCCCGGTCGACACCCGGGCCCTGGCAGATGCCGTCGTCGACATGGCGCGCCACTTCGGCGCCGGTCACGACATCGCGGCCGTCGGCGTCGCCGCGGCGGGATTCATCGACCGCGACCGCGCGACCGTGATCCACGCCCCGAACATCGCGTGGCGCAACGAGCCGCTCAAGGCGACGCTCGAGGGACGCATCGACGTGCCCGTGACGATCGAGAACGACGCCAACGCCGCCGGATGGGCCGAGTTCCGCTTCGGCGCCGGTCGCGACGTCGACAACATGGTCATGCTCACGATGGGCACCGGCGTCGGGGGAGCGGTCGTGCTCGACGGCGCTCTCTTCCGCGGCGGTCACGGCATCGCCGCCGAGCTCGGTCACATCCGCTTCACTCGCGAAGGCCTTCCGTGCGGCTGCGGCCAGAACGGATGCCTCGAGCAGTACGCGTCCGGCCGTGCGCTGCAGCGGGAGGCCAACGCCATCGCCGACGGCGGCGGGATCGGCGCCGCACTCGCCGAGCTCCGGGCTGAGAAGGGCTCGATCAGCGGCCCCGCAATCTCGCGCCTCGTGCTGGCGGGCGACGCCGGCGCGACCGAGGCCCTGCGCCGGGTCGCCACCGCACTCGGCGAGGCCTGCGGCGGCTTCCAGGCGGTGCTCGACCCCGAGCTCTTCGTCATCGGCGGCGGCGTGGCCCAACTCGGCGAAGACCTGCTCGCGCCCGTGCGGATCGCGTATGAGACCTCGCTGCCCGGCTACGGCGACCGGCCGATCGCCGCATTCGCCATCGCGCAGCTCGGCAACGACGCGGGACTGATCGGCGCAGCCGATCTCGCCGTCGGGGAGGACTAGCTCCGATGTTCTACTGGCTGATGAAGTACGTGGTGGTCGGGCCGATCGTCAAGGCGATCTTCCGCCCCTGGATCGTCGGCCGGCGCAACATCCCCGTCGAGGGCGGAGCCATCCTCGCGAGCAACCACCTCTCGTTCGTGGACTCGGTGATCCTCCCTCTCATGATCGACCGGCGCGTGGCCTTCCTCGCCAAGAGCGACTACTTCACGGGCAAGGGCCTCAGAGGCTGGGCGACCCGCATGTTCTTCAAGGGCACCGGCCAGCTGCCGATCGACCGCTCCGGCGGCAAGGCGTCGGAGGCCTCCCTCAACACCGGCCTCCAGGTGCTGGGCGGCGGGGAGCTGCTCGGCATCTACCCCGAGGGCACGCGCAGTCCCGACGGCAAGCTCTACCGCGGCCGCACCGGCATCGCTCGTATGGCTCTCGAAGCCCATGTCCCCGTCGTCCCGGTCGTGATGGTCGACACCGACACGATGATGCCGATCGGTCAGCGGCTGCCGAACGTCGTCCGGGTCGGCGTGGTCATCGGAGAGCCGCTCGACTTCTCGCGCTTCGCGGGCATGGAGGGCGACCGCTACATCCTCCGCTCGATCACCGACGAGATCATGGTGGCGCTGCAGCGTCTCGGCGAGCAGGAGTACGAGGACGTGTACGCCTCGACGGTGAAGGACCGGCTGAAGACGAAGGCCTGACGAGTCGTCATGAGCGTCCGGGTGCACGTCGCCCACGGCTAGACTCGAGGGATGCTTCAGCAGCTCGACAGCCTCGACCACTGGCGGAATCTGCCCATCAAGCAGCAGCCCGTGTGGCCCGACCCCGACGCCGTCGCCGCCGTGTCCGCAGAGATCGCCACGCTGCCGCCGCTCGTCTTCGCCGGCGAGGTCGACAACCTCCGCGAGAAGCTCGGCAACGCCGCCTCCGGGCGCGCGTTCCTGCTCCAGGGCGGCGACTGCGCCGAGACCTTCGCAGGTGCGACCGCCGAGCAGATCCGCAACCGGATCAAGACGGTGCTGCAGATGGCCGTCGTGCTCACGTACGGCGCCTCGATGCCGATCGTGAAGATGGGTCGCATGGCGGGACAGTTCGCCAAGCCCCGCTCGAGCGACAGCGAGACCCGCGGCGACGTGACACTGCCCGCGTACCGCGGCGACATCGTCAACGGCTACGACTTCACCGAGGGTTCGCGCCAGGCCGACCCGCAGCGGCTGCTGAAGGGCTACCACACGGCCGCGTCGACCATCAACCTCGTCCGCGCGTTCACGCAGGGCGGCTTCGCCGATCTGCGCGAGGTGCACTCGTGGAACAAGGGCTTCGCGCAGAACCCCGCCAACCAGAAGTACGAGCGGCTCGCGACCGAGATCGATCGCGCGATCAAGTTCATGGAGGCGGCGGGCGCCGACTTCGACGAGCTCAAGCGCGTCGAGTTCTACACCGGCCACGAGGGACTGCTCATGGACTACGAGCGCCCGATGACCCGCATCGACTCGCGGACCAGCCTGCCGTACAACACGTCGGCGCACTTCCTGTGGATCGGCGAGCGCACGCGCGACCTCGACGGTGCTCACGTCGACTACTTCTCGAAGATCCGCAACCCCATCGGGGTCAAGCTCGGGCCTTCGACCTCTCCCGACACTGCGCTCGAGCTGATCGACAAGCTCGATCCCGATCGCGTGCCCGGCCGACTCACCTTCATCACGCGCATGGGCGCCGGCAGGATCCGCGATGCGCTGCCGCCGCTGCTCGAAGCCGTGCGGGACTCGGGTGCGACCCCGCTCTGGGTCACCGACCCGATGCACGGCAACGGCATGACGACGCCGACGGGTTACAAGACGCGCCGGTTCGACGACGTCGTCGACGAGGTCCGCGGGTTCTTCGAGGCGCATCGGGCAGCCGGCACGTTCCCTGGCGGCATCCATATCGAGCTCACCGGAGACGACGTCACCGAGTGCCTCGGCGGCTCCGAGGAGATCGACGAAGCCGCACTCGCGACCCGCTACGAGTCGCTGTGCGACCCGCGCCTGAACCACATGCAGAGCCTCGAGCTGGCGTTCCTCGTGGCCGAGGAGCTCGAGAAGCGCTGATGCGCGGTGACGGATGCCTCGGCCGAGGCATCCGTCGTGCATGCCCGGTCAACCGGCGTCGGAGCCCGCTCAGCCGCTGACGGTGATCTCGATGTACACGCGCGTGCCCTTGACGAGCATGCTGCCTTCGGCCGGATCCGATCCCGTCACCTCGGTGATGTCGTTGGGGAACGGCGCCCACAGCGCGGAGTAGTCGACCTGGAAACCGGCCCCTTCGAGCGTTGCGATCGCGTCGTCGCGCGTCTTGCCGGCAACCGGAGGGACGGCGAACAGCGGGGGACCGGTCGAGACGATGAGCGAGATCTTGTCGCCCGGCCGCCACCATCCGCCGCCTTCGCGCTCGGATGTGCCGATGACCTGTCCGGCGGCGACGTCGTCGCTCGCCTGCTCGACGACGTCTTCGTTCACGGCCAGCTGGGCGTCGGTGAGCGTGGCCCGGGCAGCGTCGACGCTCTGGCCGCTCACGGACGGAAGCTTGCCGAGCGAGACCCCGAGGCTTGCGGTGTCGCCCTCGTGCGCGGTGCACCCCTCGGTGCAGGTGATGTCCTCACCGTCGGCGCGCGGGTGGATCACCGCGACGACGACGGCGTCGACCGGAGAGTCGGTGTAGTACCCGGACTCGCCGTCGACCGCGATGCGGTGGGAGTCGAGGATCGCCGTGGCGTCGCCCTTGGGCGTGCCCAGGAGGGATTCGATCTGCACCTCGGCAGGGCCGAGCGAGATCAGCACGGCGACCTCGGAGTCCTTGTCGAGCCTCGTGCCCGACGGCGGATCGGTGCCGATAGCGAGTCCGGCCTCGATGTCCAGACTGTTCTCGCCCCGCTCGACGGCGACGAGGCCGTCTTCGGCGAGGCGCTCCTGCGCCTGCGCGAACGACATGCCCGACACCTCGGCGACCGCGACCATCGAGCCCGGTCCGGAGCCGAACCACCAGCCGAGCCCCGCCGCGAGGGCCGCGAGCAGGATGACGACGGCGACGAGCCAGCCGCCCTTCGCGCTTCGTCGCTTCATCGCACGGCGCAGCTGCGTGGCGTTGTCGACCTCTTCGACGGGTGTCGTCGGTCCGGTCGCGGTCGTCGGAAGGACGGCCGTGAGGTCGCCCGAGGGCAGCCCCTCTTCGCGGAGCACGCCGAGCGGAGCCGCGCGGGTGACGCTGGGGGTGATGCCGAGCTCGTGCTCGATCTCGCGCAGCCGATCGAGCATCTCGCGCGCATCCGACGGGCGGTCGTCGGGGCTCTTCTCCGTCGCCCACAGGACGAGCTCGTCGAGGGGCTCGGGGACCCCCGGGTTCTTGACGCTCGGACGGGGCACGGAGTCCGTCGCGTGCTGGAATGCGATCTGCATGGGCTGCTCGCCCTTGTACGGCTGCTCTCCCGTGAGCATCTCGTAGAGCATGATGCCGAGTGCATAGATGTCGCTGCGCGCATCGGCTGTGCCCCGCGTGACCAGCTCCGGGGCGAGGTAGGCGATCGTGCCGAGCAGCTGTGCCCCGGTGGCGGTGTTCGCGGTGGTCGCCCGCGCCAGTCCGAAGTCGCCGATCTTGATGCGGCCGTCTTCGGCGAGCAGCACGTTCTCGGGTTTGACGTCGCGGTGGACGATGCCGGCGCGGTGCGCGGCGGCGAGGCCGGACAGGATCGCGTCGAGGATCGACACGGCCTGCGGGACGGTGAGGCGTCGCTGCTCGCGCAGCAGCTCGCGCAGGGTGATCCCCGGCAGATACTCCATCACCAGGTACGCCATGTCGCCGTCCTGGCCCTGGTCGAACACGTTCACGACGTGCGGATCGGCCAGCCGAGCGGCTGCGCGAGCCTCCTGGATGAAACGGCTCTGGAAGACGGTGTCGTCGCTCAGATGCCCGTGCATCACCTTCAGTGCGACACGACGCTCGAGCCGGAGGTCGGTGGCGACGTAGACCGTCGCCATGCCGCCCCGCGCGATGCGAGCACGCACACGGTAGCGGCCGTCGACCAGACGGCCGATCAGCGGGTCCGTCTGCTGACTCGTGCTCACGGGGAAAGTCTACGGACGCGTACCTGCGAGCCCGCGGAGCGGCTCACCCTCGAAGCCCGGCGTTCTGGCTCAGCCGAGCGCGGCGAGCCAGGCGTGGGCAGGCTTCTCCCACTGTGCGTAACGATCGGGATACGCCGAGATCTGGACCGCCTGCGCGGCCTGCGCGAACGTCATCTTCTGCCAGCCGGGGATGTCGAGCAGCCCGCGCGTGCGGGATCCGTTCGGGTCCGACGGTCCGCCGTAGAAGGCCTTGATCGCCCGCACGCGGTCGCGCACCTGCTCCGCGGTGCCCCAGCCGGTGCTGGGCCGCTGCTGGAAGAGTCCCAGCGAGTCTCGGTCGCCCCAATCGAGGTTGCGCAGCCAGGACTCCTGCATGGAGGTGCCCAGGGCGATCGCGATCCCGCGATCGGGCACGCCGAGCTCGCGCCCGATCTGGATGATCAGCCTGGCGTTCTCGGTCTGCGGCGCGTTCAGGCCGGTCGCCGACGCCTTCGCGGGGATCGTGAGCTTCTGGCCGGGGTAGATGATCGACGACAGCCCGAGCCGGTTGGCGGACAGCACGGCCTTGACCGTGACGCCGTGACGCTGGGCGATCGCGGTGACCGTGTCGCCCGCCTTCACCACGTACGCTCCGCCCGGCGCCGGCGCCGGAGCGGGGGTCGCCGGTGCGGAGGGAGCGGATGCCGGTACCGCTTTCAGGGGAATGGTCAGCTTCTGCCCGGGATAGATGATCGACGACCACCCCAGGCCGTTGGCCGAGAGCAGGGTCGTGGTCGAGACGCCGTGGCGCTTGGCGATCGCGGTGACGGTGTCGCCGCGCTGGATCGTGTACGACGCGGATGTCGTCGGCGCGGCGGGCGCGGCCGGCGCCGTGGCCGCGGCACCCGAGAGGCGCAGCACTTGTCCCGGGTAGATCACCGACTTCCACGAGAGGCCGTTCAGAGTGAGGACGTCCACTGTGCGCAACCCGAATCGGGACGCGATCGCGCTGACGGTGTCGCCGCGCTGGACCGTGTACGTCGCAGGTCGCGCGGCGGCAGGGGCTCTCAGAGCGGCGGCGGTGCCGACGACCGTGGTCGCCTTGGCCACGGCCTTCGCGGACGCGTGTACGGGGTGGAGCCGCGGCATCCGCTCTTCGTCGACGCGGTCCTGGGCATGGGCGGGTGCAGCCGTCAGAACGAGGGCGATGGAGCCGAAGACGGCGGGCACCCCCGCTGCGATCAGCCGCGGTCCGCGGGCACGATGGGTGCGGATGTCAGGTCGCAAGAGATTTCCCCCCTCTATCGACTCCGAGAAACGGTGTCACGTATGTCAACAGGTGTCAACGGGTGAGAGAGGAGAGGCCTCTGTGACGGATGTGGCGGACGAGTCCTCCACCACGGCGTGCGCAGGGCCGCGGGAGAGTGCGATAGTTGCTGGGTGACCGCTGACGACGCCCCTCGCATCGAGACCGAATGGCTCACCCTGCCCGAACTCGTGGAGGTGCTCGGCGAACCGCTCGGACGCGTCCGGCGCTTCCTCGACGAGTCCGCCCTCGTGGGCACTCGACGGGACGGCGCGCTCAAGGTCCCCGCGGTGTTCATCCTCGACGGGCATCCCATCGCGTCCCTTCGCGGCACTGCGATCGTCCTCCACGACGCGGGCTTCTCCGACGACGAGGTGATCGACTGGCTCCTCACCTCGGAGGACTCGATCGGCGTCCCGCCCATCGAAGCGCTGCGCGCCGGTCGCAAGGCAGAGGTCCGGCGGGTCGCGCAGACGCTCGCCTGAGGCCGACTCGGCCTCAGGTCACCCGAACCGTGGCGGCGCGCGCGAGATCGCGCAGCTCGCCGACGGCGGCGTTGCCGAGCCTGGCTCCGGAGAGCGAGCGCTCGGCTTCGCGGGCGTACTCGGAGATCAGCGTCTCGACGCGATCGAGCGCCCCCGAGTCCACGATCGTCCGCTGCAGCGAAGCGATCTGACCCTCGTCGAGCGTCGGATCGCCGATGAGCTCGTCGGCGATCCGACGTGCGGAGGGGGCGAGCCCCTCGCGTGCGAACGCGATCAGCACCGTGCGCTTGCCCTCGCGGAGGTCGTCGCCTGACGGCTTGCCCGTCTCGCGCTCGTCTCCGAACACCCCGAGCACGTCGTCGCGCAGCTGGAAGGCCATGCCGAGCGGATGCCCGAACGCCGCGAGCGCCGCGGTCTGCTCGGCGTCCGCTCCCGCCAGTGCGGCGCCGATCGCGAGCGGCTGCTGGATGCTGTACCGGGCGGACTTGAGCGATGCGACGCGCAGTGCGCGCTCGGCGTGCCGCTCGTCGGGTTCGGTGAGGAAGGCGGACTCCTCCGCGATGTCGAGGAACTGTCCGATGGTCACCTCGCGGCGCATCGTGGCGTACTCGCCGCGCGCCGCGGAGGCCGGCACCGGCTGGGCGACGGCGAGGCCCTCCTCGAAGAGGTCGTCGCTCCACGCGACCAAGAGGTCGCCGAGCAGCACGGCGGCAGATCGGCCGAAGGAAGCCGCGTCTCCTACCCACCGCGCATCGCGGTGCGCAGCCTCGAGCGCTCGGTGAGCCGCGGGGCGTCCGCGCCGGGTGTCGGAGTTGTCGATGACGTCGTCGTGGACGAGCGCGCCCGCGTGGAAGACCTCGAGCGATGCGGCGGCGGTGACCACGTCCGCGGGCAGCGCCGGGGCGGGGCGGGATGCCTCCTCCACTGCCCTCCACCCCGCGACGCAGAAGCGGCCGCGGAGCCGCTTGCCGCCCGTGCAGGCCGCCGCTCCCGCCTCCACGAACAGCGCGGCCTCGGCCCCGAGAGCGGCGGCGTGGGCTCGCTGGGCCGCGAGGAACATGTCCAGACGCTGGGAAATGGCTTCGACCGGGTCTGGAGAGGCTGACACGGGCCTAGCCTAGTGATCTACGGCACGCGTAGAATCGTCCCAAGCGAGCTAAAGAGGGGGATGCATGCCACTCTCCGAACAGGAGCAGCGTCTGCTCGACGAGATGGAACGCCATCTGATGCGCAACGACGCTGACGTCGTCAGCGCGCCCCGGGATGGGCGCAGCCTCAGCTACCGCAACATCGTGTACGGCACGGTCCTGGTGCTGCTCGGGCTCGGCGGTCTGATCGTCGGCGTCTCGCAGCAGCTCATCTTCGTGGGTGTGATCGGCTTCGTCGTCATGCTCGTGGGTGTTCTGCTCGCGGCGACCCCCACGCGCGGCTCCGGTCACGTCCGGGTCGAACCTGAGAAGCCCGCGGCCGCCCGGCAGGGGTCCTCGTTCATGGACCGCATGAACAACCGCTGGGACAAGAGGCAGGGGGAGCGCTGATCCGCTCCATCCGCTGACGCCGGAAGACAAGCACCGACCTCCGGGTCGGTGCTTTTTCTTTGCCCGGATTCGGCCCTCCCTCGGCCCGAATGGGGCGCGGGGGAGCCGGCGCGCCATGAATGAGTGACAAAGTGGAGGGAAGTGGAGTAAAGTGGCGTACATCCCGGGGGGCCGGATGAAGGGGGTGTGGTGTACCGATGCTGTTGGGCACGCACACTCCGAAGCTCGACGACAAGGGCCGCGTCATCCTCCCGGCCAAGTTCCGAGATGATCTGGGCGGGGGCGTCGTCGTGACACGTGGTCAGGACCGCTGCCTCTACGTCTTCAGCGCGCAGGAGTTCGAGCGGGTGCACGAGCGCATCCGCGAGGCGCCGCTGGCCAACAAGCAGGCCCGTGACTTCCTGCGCATGTTCCTCTCCGGCGCGAGCGCCGAGAAGCCCGACAGTCAGAACCGCATCACGATCCCCCCTCCGCTGCGCGCCTACGCAGGCCTGGAGCGCGACCTCGTCGTCACCGGCGTGGGCGCCCACGCCGAGATCTGGAACGCCGACGCGTGGAACACCTACGCCGAGGCGAACGAAGAGAACTACGCCGAGCTGGAGCAGGAGGTGATTCCGGGCCTGTTCTGAGCCCTCGGCCCCGACTCCCAGCTGCTCGTGCCCTGACACCACTTCCCCGGTGCCAGGTCGGAGCGGATGGGGATCAGGGCCGAGGGAGCGGAGTCCGAGACGACGATGAATCTGCGCGACATCCACACTCCCGTCCTCCTCGACCGCTGTGCCGAGCTGCTCGGACCGGCCCTGCAGCGCGACGGCGCCGTCTTCGTCGACGCGACACTCGGCATGGGCGGCCACTCCGAGGCCTTCCTCGAGCGTTTCCCGGGCATCCGCCTGGTCGGTCTCGACCGCGACACCGACGCGCTGCGCATCGCGGGCGAGCGCCTGGCGCGATTCGGCGATCGGGTGACACTCGTGCACACGGTCTACGACGGCATCGCCGAGGCGGTCGCGTCGGCCGGGTATGCGGCGGCCGACGGCATCCTGTTCGACCTCGGCGTGTCCTCCCTGCAGCTCGACGAGGCCGAACGCGGGTTCGCGTACTCCAAGGACGCCCCGCTCGACATGCGGATGGATCAGTCCGCCGGAACGACCGCGGCCGACATCGTCGCGACGTACGGCGAGGGCGACCTGCGCAGGATCTTCGAGCGATACGGCGAGGAGAAGCTCGCCGGTCGGTACGCCCGGGCCATCATCGCGGCGCGCGTCGAGGCGCCGATCGAGCGGTCCGGCCGACTCGTCGAGATCCTCGTCGCGGCGACGCCGTATGCGGCGCAGCGCACGGGCCATCCCGCGAAGAGGGTGTTCCAGGCACTGCGCATCGAGGTGAACCGCGAGCTGTCGGTGCTCGAGCGGGCGATCCCGGCCGCACTCGGAGTCCTCCCGGTCGGCGGGCGCATCGTCGTGCTCGCGTACCAGTCGCTCGAGGATCGCCTCGTCAAGCGCGCGCTCGCGGATGCCTCGGCCTCCACCGCGCCGGCCGGGCTTCCCGTCGAGCTCCCCGAGCACGCGCCTCGGTTCAAGCTCCTCGTCAAGGGCGCCGAGCTGGCCTCCGACGAGGAGCGCGCCGTCAACCCGCGAGCCACACCGGTGCGCCTGCGCGCCGCGGAGCGACTGAGGGCCGACGCATGAGCACCGCATCGAGCGCACTGCGCACCGCCCCCTCGGTCGCTCCCGATCGCCGGGACGCACCGGTCCGCCGGCTCCGGGCCGTCGAGGCACCGGTCCGCCGCCGTCGGCCCAAGCTCATGTACGGCGTCGTCGCCGTGCTCGGGGCGTTCCTCATCGCCGGCGCGCAGATGGCGCTGTCGATCATGACGACGCAGAGCTCGTACGAGCTGTCGGCGCTCGCTCAGCAGCAGCGCGATCTGACGTATCAGAAGCAGATCCTCTACGACGACGTCGCAGGACTCAGCTCGCCGCAGTACCTCGCAGCCAACGCGGCCGCGCTGGGGATGGTCATCGACGAGTCGCCGAGCTATCTGCGCCTCAGCGACGGCGCTCTCCTCGGCGCCGGCGAGGTCTCGTACGGATCCTCGTCGGTCGACGCCATCGGCCGCGGCGCGGTGCCCAATGCCCTGATCGCCGACACCCCGCTGGTCACGGCGCCGGATGCCACGATCGACGGCAAGTCGGTCGAGGCGCCCGTCACGGACACGGATGCCGAGAACGGCGGAGTCGCCAACACTCCGCCTCCGCTCACCGACGGACTGCCCACGCCGAGCACACACTGAACCCATGACGACACGCAGCACCCGAAGTCCGCGCCGTCGGACCGTCGTCGCACTCGCGGTGGTCCTGGCGGTGCTCGCCGGATTCATCGTCCGCCTGGTCGACATCCAGGTGGTGAACGCCGACGAGCACGTCTCGGACTCCCTCGAGATCGCGCTCCGCGGGTCGCAGACGCTCCACGGCACCCGGGGGCCGATCGTCGACGAGACCGGACAGACGCTGGCCGGCAGCATCCTGCAGTACGACTGCCAGCTCGATCCGCTCCTGATCTCGCAGATCGACGAGGAGATCGAGCTGGGGAAGTCGAAGGCCGATCCCTGGATCGACGTGTCGGCCGAGGTGGCCGCGATCACCGGGCAGACGCCCGACGACGTGCTGGCGATCGTGGCCGCCGCCCTTGCCGAAGACCCGAATTCTCGCTTCGCCGAGCTGAAGAATCGTGTCAGCACACAGCAGTATCGCGACCTCGCGGACCTCGGCGTGCCGTACATCGCGTGCCTGCAGCATCCGTCCCGCTCCTACCCCGACGGCGCCGTCGCGGGCAACCTCGTCGGCTTCGTCGGCACCGACGGCGACGCTCTCGAGGGGCTCGAGAAGTCGTACGACGACTGCCTCACGGCAACGGACGGCAAGCTCGCCTACCAGAAGGGCAAGGACGGGGTCGTGATCCCGGGCACCGAGATCCAGCAGCCCGCCGTCGACGGCGGCACGCTCGAGCTCACGATCAACCGCGACCTGCAGTGGTACCTGCAGCAGCTCATCGGCGAGCAGGTCGCCACCATGCGCGCGGAGCGCGGCGCCGTCCTCGTCGTGGAGACCGCGACGGGCAAGATCCGCGCGGCGGCGGAGTACCCCACGGTCGACCCCAACGATCCGGGCGGCCAGGGCGACGACGTCCGCGGCAGCAAGATCTTCGAGGGCACGTTCGAGCCCGGCTCGACGTTCAAGGCGCTGACGGCCGCGACCGTGATCGACGCCGGGGGACAGACGCCCGGGTCCACCGTGGTCGCGTCGGGTCTCGAGAACTTCCCCGGCGGGGCGCGGGTGCGCGACGCGTTCCAGCATCCCGCGTACACGTACACGCTCGCCGGCGTGCTGATCGACTCGTCGAACGCGGGCATCTCCAAGTTCAGCGAGAAGGTCCCCGCGGCGACTCGCTTCGACTACTTCCAGCGGTTCGGCATCGGAGCAGGATCCGCGGTCGGCTTCCCCGGCGAGGAGAAGGGCGAGATCCATCCCGTCGACGAGTGGGGCGCGCAGACGACCTACAACACCTCGTTCGGACAGGGTCTGACCACCACCATGCCCGAACTCGCCGGCGCGTACGCCGCGATCGCCAACGGCGGCGTGCGGATGCCGCTGTCGCTGATCGAATCGTGCACCGAGGCCGACGGCACCGTCGTCGAGCCCGATCTCCCGGAGCCGACTCGCGTCATCAGCGAGTCCACGTCGACTCAGGTGCGGGCGATGCTGGAGAACGTCTTCCTCCAGGCGCCGTACGCGAAGGCGGTGGAGATCCCGGGCTACCGCATCGCCGGCAAGACGGGAACCGGCGAGAAGGCGGACCTCGTCAACGGCGGATACAAGGCGGGCGTGTACTACACGACGATGGTCGGGTTCGCGCCCGCCGACGACCCCGAGTACGTCGTCGTCGTCACGCTCGACGAGCCCAAAAAGGTAACATCGTCTGCGGCCAACGCGACCGCGTTCCAGAAGGCCATGACCCAGGTTCTCAAGACATACCGCGTCATGCCCTCGACGACGGCGCCGAAGCTGTTGCCCAAGTTCGGGTGACGCTTCCGATCCGGCCGGAGACCTCATGATCGCCCTCACCATCGCCCAGCTCGCCCGCGCCGTCGGGGGAGATGTCGTGCTCGCGCCCGGCGACACGCTCGACACCGTCGTGTCCGGGACGGTCGACACCGATTCCCGGCTCATCGGACCCGGCGACGTGTTCGTCGCCAAGCCCGGCGAGGAGACCGACGGCCACCGCTTCGTCGCCGCAGCCGCCGAGGCCGGTGCGGCGATCGCGATCGTGGAGCACATCGTCGAGGCAGAGGGCGCGGGGACCATCACCCAGATCGTCGTTCCGGGTGCGGTCGACGCCCTCGCCGACCTCGCCCGCGACGTCGTCGCCAGGGTGCGGAATGCCGGAGCCCTCCGCGCCGTCGGGATCACCGGCTCCAACGGCAAGACCACCACGAAGAACCTCCTCGCGCGCATCCTCGAAGGCGAGGGCGAGACGGTGTCGCCGAAGGCCTCTTTCAACAACGAGGTCGGCGCGCCGCTGACCATGCTGCGCCTCACCGAGACGACCGAGTTCCTGGTGAGCGAGTTCGGCGCGAGCGCGCCGGGCGAGATCGCGCGCCTGGCCGGCCTCGTCGAGCCCGACGTCGGGATCGTCCTCATGGTCGGCATGGCCCACGCCGGCGGCTTCGGCGGCATCGAGGCGACGTTCGCGGCGAAGTCCGAGCTCGTGCGTGCGATCCGCCCCGGCGGGCTGGCCGTCCTCAACGCCGACGACTCGCGCGTGGCGGCCATGGCGCCGCTCGCCGCGGAGCGCGGCGTCGCGGTGCGCTGGTTCGGCCGCGGCCCGGGGGCCGAGGTGCGTGCCGACGACGTCGTGGTGACGGCATCCGGCACCACGTGCCTCGTCACCGCCGCCGGCGTGACCGCGCCCCTGCGTCTGCGAGTGCTCGGCGAGCACCACGTGATGAACGCCCTCGCCGCGATCGCCGCCGCGACCGCGCTGGGCGTCTCGCTCGCCGACTGCATCGAGCGCCTCGAGACGGTCGAGATCGCGGAGCGCTGGCGCATGCAGCCGATGGGCTCGGAGCGCATCCGGATCATCAACGACGCGTACAACGCCAGTCCCGACTCGATGGCAGCGGCCCTCCGCACCCTGGCCCAGATCACCGGTCCCGGCGAGCGCACGGTCGCGGTCCTCGGCGCCATGAGCGAGCTCGGCGAGCACGCCGAGGAGGAGCACGACCGTGTCGGTCTGCTCGCGGTGCGTCTCGGCATCCAGCGCATCGTCGTCATCGGCCCCGATGCCCGGCGGATGTATCTCGAAGCCGTCGCGCAGGGGTCGTGGGACGCCGAGGCGGTCTTCTTCGCGACGGCCGACGAGGCGTTCGACTACCTGCAGGGCGAGCTGCGCGACGGAGACCGAGTGCTCGTGAAGTCCTCGAACTCGGCGGGTCTGCGGTTCCTGGGCGATCGTCTGGGAGAATCGTTCTCGTGAGATCACTCCTGACGGCGGCAGCGATCTCGCTGGCATTCACGCTCTTCCTCACCCCCGTCTTCCTGCGGCTCTTCCGCAAGTGGGGCTGGGGGCAGGTCATCCGCACGCCGGAGGACATCCGCAACCCGAACCACCACGCGAAGCGCGGCACGCCCACGATGGGCGGCACGATCTTCATCGTCGGCACGATCGTCGGCTACCTGGTCGGCGGCTACACGGGCAACAACCCGCCCACGATCTCGGGCCTGCTGGTCATCTGGATGATGGTCGGCCTGGGCGCGGTCGGGTTCATCGACGACTACATGAAGGTGCGCAGTCAGCGCAGCCTGGGGCTCAGCGGCTGGCGGAAGATCGTCGGCCAGATCCTCGTCGTGGTCCCGTTCGGCATCGTCGCCCTCAACTTCCCCAATGCGTGGGGCGAGACTCCGGCGTCCGCGTACGTCTCGGTCTTCCGCGACATCCAGGTCCTCTCGTTCATGGCGCTCGGCCCGATCCTCGGCTGGCTGCTCTACCTCGCGTGGGTGGGCTTCATCGGCGTGGCGACGTCGAACTCGGTCAACCTCGCGGACGGGCTCGACGGGCTCGCCGCAGGCGCCGGCATCTTCGTCACGGGCGCGTACAGCCTGATCGCGTTCTGGCAGTTCAACCAGGCCTGCTGGGGCGGTGACGGGCTCTCGGCTGCGGCGGCGTCGGCGTGCTATCCGACGCCGAACCCCTTCGACCTCGCGATCGTGTCGGCCTCGTTCGTCGGCGCCCTCGTCGGCTTCCTGTGGTGGAACGCTCCGAAGGCGAAGGTCTTCATGGGCGACGTCGGCTCGATGGCGATCGGCGGCGTCCTGGCGGCGATGGCGATCCTCACCCGCACCGAGCTGCTGCTCGTCCTCGTCGCCGGGGTCTACGTCATCCCGACGGGCTCGGTCATCCTGCAGCGCCTCTACTTCAAGGCCACGCGCGGCAAGCGTCTGTTCCTCATGAGCCCGCTCCACCACCACCTCGAGATGCGCGGCTGGCCCGAGATCACGATCGTCGTGCGCATGTGGATCATCGCAGGTCTCCTCGCGGTGTCGGGCGTCGGATTCTTCTACGTCGAATGGCTCTCCCAGACATGACCGCCGAACGCCTGCACGCCCTCACGAGCTGGCACGCGGACTGGAGGGGCCTGCGCGTCGCCGTGCTCGGGCTCTCGGTCACCGGCTTCTCCGCCGCCGACACGCTGGCCGAGCTCGGCGCCGACGTGCTCGTCGTCACCGAGCGCGCCGACGAGGAGTACGCGCGGCTGATCCCCGTGATCGGCGCGCGCCTGTGGACCGGTCGGCTCGACACCGTGCCGCAGGAGCTCGCCGACTTCGCACCCGACGTCGTCGTCGCCTCTCCGGGCTTCGCGCCGGGGCATCCGCTCATCTCCTGGGTGCAGCAGTCGGATGCCGCGCTCTGGGGCGACATCGAGCTGGCGTGGCGCGTGCGCGACAAGGTCGTGCGCGCCGACGGAACTCCCGCCGACTGGATCCTCGTGACGGGGACGAACGGCAAGACGACGACCACGCGCCTCACGGCCGCGATGCTCGTCGCAGGAGGACTCCGGGCGGCCCCGGTGGGCAACATCGGCACGCCCGTGCTCGACGCGGTGCGCGATCCGGGCGGGTTCGACGCCCTCGTGGTCGAGCTGTCGAGCCACCAGCTCTGGTACCTCGGCCTGCAGGACGGTCCTGACCCGCTCTCGCCGCACGCGGCGGTCTGCCTCAACCTCGCCGACGACCACCTCGAGTGGCACGGCTCGTTCGAGGCCTACCGCGACGCGAAGGCGCACGTGTACGACAACACGCGCGTCGCCTGCGTGTACAACAAGGCGGATGCCGCGACCCGCGCCATGGTCGAAGACGCCGAGGTCGTCGAGGGGGCGCGCGCGATCGGCTTCGACCTCGGCGTGCCGGGGCCGAGCGATCTCGGCGTCGTGGACGGGATCCTCGTCGACCGCGCGTTCCTCGACGACCGCCGGACGAGCGCGCTCGAGCTGACGACCGTCGCCGAGCTCGCCGAACTCGGCCTCTCCGCACCGCACATCGCCGCGAACATCCTCGCCGCGGCCGCCCTCGCGCGCTCGCTCGGCGTCACTCCCGCCGACATCCGGTCGGCGCTTCGAGGCTTCCGCCTCGACCCGCACCGCATCGAGGTCGTCGCGCGGCACGAGGGCGTCACATGGGTCGACGACTCCAAGGCCACGAACCCCCACGCGGCCGCGTCCTCGCTGACCGCCTTCCCCGGCGCGGTCTGGATCGTGGGAGGGCTCCTCAAGGGAGTGGACATCGCCGACCTCGTCGCAGGACGCGGCGCGCAGGCGAAAGCGGCGATCGTGATCGGCGCCGACCGCACGGCCGTCGTCACGGCGTTCTCGCGACACGCGCCGGGGGTGCCCCTGATCGAGGTCGACGGCGTCGAGACTGAAGAGGTCATGACGCGGGTCGTCGAGCTGGCGGCCGGGATCGCGCGTGACGGGGACGTTGTTCTGCTCGCCCCCGCCGCGGCATCCTTCGACCAGTTCGCGTCCTACGCGGACCGGGGCCGACGATTCGCGGCAGCGGTGAGGGAACGGATCGGAACGGGGGCCGACGATGAGCACGACGCAGTCGCGGACCCGACCGGCACCGACGACCCCGCCTGATCCTCCCGCGCGGCGCGGTCTCGCTGCTCGCGTGTCGCTCGGTCGCGTGCTCGCGCCGGTGCCGAGCGAGTTCCTGCTCATCGCGTCCACGGCGCTGCTGCTCACCTTCTTCGGGCTCGTGATGATCCTCTCGGCGACCTCCGCGGTCGCCACCGCGCAGGGACTGCCCCCGTACGAGGCGGTGCTCAAGCAGACGATCTTCGCCGTCATCGGCATCCCGCTGATGTTCGTCGCGAGCCGCCTGCCGCTGACGTTCTGGAAGCGCATCGCGTGGCCGGCGCTCATCCTCGCGACGGCGTTCCAGCTGCTCGTCTTCACACCGCTCGGCCACGGCGCCGACGGCAACCGCAACTGGATCACGATCGCGGGCTTCCAGGCTCAACCCTCGGAGTTCCTCAAGCTCGCGCTCGCGCTGTGGGTGGCGTACGTGCTGTTCCGCAAGCAGACGCTGCTCACCAAGTGGCAGCACGTCTTCATTCCGCTGGTCCCCGTCTCCGCACTCGCGATCGCGTCGGTCCTGGCCGGAAAAGACCTCGGCACCGCGATGATCCTGGTGCTGGTCGTGCTGGGCGCGCTCTTCTTCTCCGGGGTGAAGCTGCGGATCTTCGTGCTCCCGGCGATCCTCGCCGCCGGGGCGGTCGCCGTGCTCGCCGTCACGAGCCCCGACCGCATGCGGCGATTCATGAGCTTTCTGAACCCGAACTGCCTCGACGACTATTTCAACGACTGCTACCAGCCGCTGCACGGCGTGTGGGGTCTCGCCAACGGCGGCATCTTCGGGCTCGGGCTCGGCAACTCTCGCGAGAAGTACGACTGGCTGCCGGCGGCCGCGAACGACTACATCTTCGCGATCGTCGGCGAGGAGGTCGGGCTCATCGGATGCGCGGTCGTGCTGAGCCTGTTCGCGCTGTTCGCGGTCGGAGCCTTCCACGTCATCCGCAAGACGGACGACCCGTTCGTCCGGATCGCGGCGGGCGGCATCACCGTCTGGATCGTCGGACAGGCGCTCATCAACATCGGGGTCGTGCTGCGCGTCTTCCCCGTCCTCGGAGTGCCGCTCCCGTTCATGTCGCAGGGCGGGACCTCGCTGCTCTCGGTGCTCATCGCGTCCGGCGTGCTGCTGTCGTTCGCGCGGACGCTCCCGGCGGTCGTCGCCAGACGCGAGGCGGCGATCCAGCAGGCACGCGCGTCCCGCGCCCCCCGCCCCGCCCGACCGGCGCGCTGACCGGCCGCTCTCGGCAGATCCGACGCCCGGAGTCCGTCCGGCTAGGCTCGACAGGTGACGACGTACCTCCTCGCCGGCGGCGGCACAGCCGGACACGTCAATCCGCTGCTCGCGGTGGCCGACGCGCTGCGAGCCCGTGAGCCCGACGCCGACGTGCTGGTGCTCGGCACCCGTGAGGGGCTCGAGGCCCGGCTCGTTCCCGAGCGCGGCTACGAGCTGCTGTTCGTCGACAAGGTGCCGTTCCCACGTCGCCCGAACAGGGCGGCTGCCGCCTTTCCCGTGCAGTTCCCGCGTGCGGTGGCACAGGTGCGCGCGCACATCGCGGAGCGCGGCGTCGACGTCGTGGTCGGCTTCGGCGGCTACGCGTCCGCACCGGCCTACGTCGCCGCGCGTCGCGCGCGCGTGCCGTTCGTGGTGCACGAGGCCAACGCCCGCCCCGGCATGGCGAACGTCCTGGGTGCCCGCACCGCGGCCCGGGTCGGCGTCGCGTTCGAGGGCACGCCGCTGCGTCGCTCGCGCGTCGTCGGCATGCCGCTGCGCCGCGAGATCGTCGACCTCGACCGCGGTGCACTCCGAGCCGAGGCGGCGGCGCATTTCGGACTCGACGCCGACCGGCCGGTGCTCCTCGTGTTCGGCGGCTCGCTCGGTGCGCAGCGGCTGAACGAGGCGTTCGGCGACGGCTACGGCGCCGCATGGCGCGATGTGCTCGACGCCGGCTGGCAGTTGCTCCACGTGACGGGGGAGCGGTCGACTCTGGCAGATCCGGGCGCACCCGGCTACGCCGTGCGCAGGTACGTCGACCGGATGGATCTCGCCTTCGCGCTTGCCGATCTGATCGTGTCGAGGGCCGGCGCCGCCACCGTGAGCGAGATCAGCGCCCTGGCGATCCCTGCGGTGTATGTGCCGTATGCGGTCGGCAACGGCGAGCAGGCGCTCAACGCGTCGTCCGCGGTGCGCGCCGGGGCGGCGACGCTCATCGCCGACGCCGAGTTCACCGGCGATCGCGTGCGGTCCGAGGTCGTGCCGCTTCTGGCCGACGACGGCGCGCGTGCGGCGATGGCCGCGGCCGCGGCATCCGTCGGCACCCGCACCGGCACCGAGAACGTCGTCGCGCTGATCGACGAGGCGCTCGGGCGGTAGGCGACCCTCAGACCGCCGTGGCGTCTCCGCTGCCGCGCAGGGCGGCGGCGACGAGGGCGAGCGCCTCGTCGGCGTCCAGGCGAAGCGCGCGGATCTGCTCGGCGAAGGCCGCCGCTGCCCGCTGCGCCTGCTGGTGAGTCGGATCGCCGGTGAATGCGACGAAGGTCCCGTTGCGCCCGTGGGTCTCGATGAGAGCGGACGCCTCGAGCTCGCGGTATGCACGGGCGACCGTGCCGGGCGCGATGCCGAGGTCCTCCGCGAGGCGGCGCACCGTCGGCAGGCGCTGGCCCGGCGCGAGCTCGCCCGACGACATGGCGTCGACCAGACCTGACCGGAGCTGCTCGAACGGCGGGACGGGAGAGGCGGGGTCGATGTCGATCACCAGACGATCGTGCTCTTCCCGTGCGCAATGTGTCAACACAATCACGGAACAGGATGAGACGATCGGGCTCCGCGCGACACTGCTCCGGTGAGGCCGCTCACCGGCCGGTGCTCATCGGGAGGTGCCATGACCCCGCGGATCCACGCTCACGCGATCGCGTCAGGAGGGATGCTCCTCGCCGCGCTGCTGCTGACGGCATGCGCCACCGGGGGAGTCGCTCCGGGTGGCGGCGAGACGGGGGAGACGACGCCCACGATCGCCCCCGACCCGGGGACCGGTGCGGACACCCCCGCCGGCTTCACCGACCGGCCGATGCTCCCGTCCTGCGGGAGCGTCGAGCTCCATCAGGGCGAGACGATCCCGCAGGACGCGCTCGAGTGCCTTGCCGACGGCGGGCCCGGTGGCGCCGAGCTGACGGTGACGGCGCCGACCGTCGAAGGCGATCCGATCGTGACGTACTACCGCGCGCTACCCGGCGGCGGCGTCGAGGTGTTCACCGACATGACGCAGGATGCGTACGGCGGCGGATGGGGCTACGACTTCTGCGCCGACGCCGCCGCGGTCGATGAGCACGGAGTGTGCGTCGACGTGGCGACCGACTGACGCCGTCCGCCCGGACGCCTCACGCACAGCGCGCCGGGGCCGTGGTGGCCGTCGCCCAACTTAGGATTGACGGGTCATGATCAGACCCGACCTCACGCTGCCCATCCCCGAGAACATCGAGGCCGCCCACTTCATCGGAATCGGCGGCTCCGGCATGTCGGGCCTTGCCCGCATGTTCCTCGCGCGAGGCATCCGCGTCTCGGGCTCGGACCGCGCTGACAGCAAGGCGCTGCGCGATCTCGCGGAGCTGGGCGCGACGGTGCACGTCGGCCACGATGCGGCGAATCTCGGCGACGACGTCGACACCGTCGTCCACACCGGGGCGATCTGGCCCGAGAACCCGGAGTTCGTACTGGCCAAGGAGCGCGGGCTCCATGTCATCCACCGATCGCAGGCGCTGCACTGGCTCATCGGCGGACGGCGTCTCGTCTCGGTCGCCGGTGCGCACGGCAAGACGACGTCCACCGGGATGATCGTGACGGCGCTGCAGGCACTGGGTGCCGATCCGACCTTCGTCAACGGCGGTGTGATCGCGCAGCTCGGCGTCTCGAGCGGCACAGGTTCGGACGACCTCGTCGTGATCGAGGCCGACGAGTCGGACGGCACCTTCCTCCTCTACGACACCGCCGTCGCCCTCATCACCAACGTCGACCCCGACCACCTCGATCACTGGGGTTCGCGCGCGGCCTTCTACGAAGCGTTCGCGCGGTTCGGAAACGACGCGCGCGAAGCGGTGGTGATCTCCGCCGACGACGCCGGTGCGCGGCTGGTGGCCGAGCGGCTGACCCATCCGCACGTCGTCACCTTCGGCGAGGCGGAGGCGGCGACGGTGCGGGTGACCGAGATCCGCACCGACGGACCCGTCTCCTTCTCGATCACACACGGCGGCACGACGGTGTCCGCGACCCTCCCGGTACCCGGGGCGCACAACGCGATCAACGCGACGGGAGCCGTCGCGGTGCTGCTCACGCTCGGCCACGAGCTCGAGCCCGCGGTCCGCGCGATCGAGGGCTTCGCCGGCACCGTGCGCCGGTTCGAGCTGCACGGCACCGAGCGCGGCGTGAGCGTGTACGACGACTACGCCCACCACCCGACCGAGGTCGCCGCGGCCCTCGCTGCCGCCCGTACGGTCGTCGGAGACGGCCGGATCATCGCGATCCAGCAGCCGCACACGTACTCCCGCACACAGGAGATGTACCGAGAGTTCGCCGAGGTGCTCGAACACTACGCTGACCACACGGTCATGCTCGACGTGTACGGGGCGCGCGAAGACCCCGTGCCCGGCGTGACGGGCGAGCTCGTGAGCGGGGCGTTCGCCGATCCGGCGCACGTGCACTTCGTGGCCGACTGGCAGGATGCCGCCGACTACACGGCATCCGTCGCCCGCGACGGCGACTACGTCATCACGCTCGGCTGCGGCAACGTCAACCTCATCATCCCGCAGGTGCTCGAGGCCCTCGAGCGCAGCGCCGAACCGGGGGAGTAGGACCGGATGCGCCGGCCGTCGCCGCTGCCGCCGCCGCCCACGCGCGCCGTGGCGCCGCCCGCCGCGCCGACCGACGACACGGTCACCGTGTCCGGAGAGGGCGACGACGTCGGCGCGGAGAGCCTCACGGGCACCACGGCGCCGGTGATCCCGCTCGCGGCGCCGACCCCGATCGTGCCGTCGACCGGGGGAGTCCCCGACCTCGGGGAGGAGCCCGTCGGCCTGCGCGAGGTGTGGAGCGCCGCCCGCGCGCGCCGCAAGGCGCTGCGCGCGGAGGTCCGGCGATTCACGGCACGTCAGCGCCGCCGGCGCGCCGTCTGGATCGGCATCGGCGCGGCACTCGTCCTGCTGGCGCTGGTGACGCTCGGTGCGGCGTACAGCCCGCTGTTCGCCGTGCAGACGATCACGATCGTCGGCGCCCGGCAGCTCGACGCGACCCAGGTGCGCGCCGCGCTCGACGATCAGCTCGGCACTCCGATCCCCCTGGTCGACGAGAGCGCGGTCAAGGCCGCGCTCGTCACCTTCCCGCTCGTCGAGAGCTACACCCTCGAGGCGCGGCCGCCTCACGAGCTGGTCGTGAGGCTCGTCGAGCGCACGCCCATCGGCCTGATCGAGACGCGGGCGGGATTCACGCTCGTCGACGCCGCGGGCGTCGCCCTCTCGACCTCGGCGACCGCGACGGCCGGAGTCCCCGTCCTCGACATTCGCGGCGGAGTCTCGTCCGATGCGTTCGCGGCCGCGGGCCAGGTCATGCACTCCCTGCCGGCGGCGATCCGCACGCAGGTGACGGCGGTGTCGGCGTCGACGCCCGACGACGTGACCCTCGTTCTCGGAGGCACGAACACGCGGGTCGTCTGGGGCAGCGCGGAGCAGTCGGCCGACAAGGCGCTGACGCTCCAACGGGCCATGGTGAACCGTCCGCCGGCGTCGGTGAGCGTGTATGACGTGTCGTCGCCGACGGCGATCGTCATCCGCTGATCACCTTTCGAGCCGTTCTCCGCCGGGGATGTCGCGACACGCCCGCCTCGATCCAGCCCGGGAGGTGGCATCCGCTTACCTTCAATTCAGGAATTGCATACCGGGCAATTCTTTATACCTCTACTAGAGGTTGAAGGTTTAGACAGGTCCAGGGCTACGGAGGCCGGCATGAGCCAGAACCAGAACTACCTCGCCGTCATCAAGGTGGTCGGGGTCGGCGGAGGCGGCGTCAACGCCGTCAACCGCATGATCGAGCTCGGCCTGCGAGGCGTCGAGTTCATCGCCATCAACACCGATGCGCAGGCGCTGCTCATGAGCGACGCCGACGTCAAGCTCGACGTCGGCCGCGAGCTCACCCGCGGCCTCGGCGCCGGAGCCGACCCTGAGGTCGGCCGGCGTGCGGCGGAGGACCACGCAGAGGAGATCGAGGAGGCGCTCCGCGGTGCCGACATGGTCTTCGTCACCGCCGGCGAGGGAGGCGGCACCGGCACGGGCGGCGCGCCCGTCGTGGCCAAGATCGCCAAGTCGATCGGCGCCCTGACGATCGGTGTCGTGACGAAGCCCTTCTCGTTCGAGGGCCGACGCCGCCAGCAGCAGGCAGAGACCGGTGTGGGAAAGCTCAAGGAAGAGGTCGACACACTCATCGTCGTCCCCAACGACCGTCTCCTCGAGATCAGCGACCGCGGCATCTCGATGATCGAGGCCTTCGCCACGGCAGACCAGGTGCTCCTCGCCGGTGTCCAGGGCATCACCGACCTGATCACGACCCCCGGTCTGATCAACCTCGACTTCGCCGACGTCAAGTCCGTGATGCAGGGTGCGGGCTCCGCCCTCATGGGCATCGGCTCGGCCCGCGGCGCCGATCGCGCGATCAAGGCGGCCGAGCTCGCGGTGGAGTCGCCGCTGCTCGAGGCATCGATCGAGGGCGCGCACGGAGTGCTGCTGTCGGTCCAGGGCGGGTCGAACCTCGGCATCTTCGAGATCAACGATGCCGCGCAGCTGGTCAAGGAGGCGGCGCACCCGGAGGCGAACATCATCTTCGGAACGGTCATCGACGACACGCTCGGCGACGAGGTCAGGGTCACCGTGATCGCCGCGGGCTTCGACGGCGGCGAGCCGCAGCAGCGCATCGAGCCGATCACGGCCTCGCGCGTCGTGTCTGCCCCCGCAGTGCCGGCGCTGCCGGCCGACGAGGCCGCCAAGGACCGCGACGCGGAGCCGGTGCCGGTCGGTGCCGCGCTTCCCGAGTCGTCGTTCGACTCGGCGTTCGGCGACGACGACCTCGACATCCCCGACTTCCTCAAATAGACGCTGCACGACGGGCTCAGAGACCGACACGACCGTGCCAGATTTCACTGAGCCCGCCGCAACGCTATCCGCTCGCCTCGCCGGCATCGACGAGCGGATAGCGGATGCCGCGCGCGCTGCAGGCCGGGAGCCGGGCGCCATCACGCGGATCGTGGTGACCAAGTTCCACCCGGCTGCGCTCGTCGACGACCTGTACGCGCTCGGCGTGCGCGACGTGGGGGAGAACCGCCAGCAGGAGTTCTCCGCCAAGGCCGCCGAGGTCGGCGCGCTCGAGGGGCTCCGATGGCACTTCATCGGACAGGCGCAGACCAACAAGGCGCGGGCGATCAGGGCGGCGGCATCCGCCGTCCACTCGCTCGATCGCGCTCGGCTGGCCGACGCGCTCGACGCGGCCGCCCAGCCTGACTCGCCGACGCTGGACGTGCTGCTGCAGGTCAACATGACCGACGACCCCGGCCGCGGCGGCGTCGAGCCGTCGGACCTCGAGTCGCTGGCCGCGCACGCGGCCGCCCTGTCCTCGCTTCGCGTGCGCGGGATCATGGCGGTCGCGCCCCTCGACGTGCCGCCGGCGCGGGCCTTCGAGCGACTGGCATCGCTCTCGGCCACCGTCCGCGCGGTCGTCCCGGACGCCCATTGGATCTCCGCCGGCATGACGGCGGACTTCGCCGAGGCGATCGCAGCAGGCGCGACACACCTGCGGATCGGCTCGGCAATCACGGGCCCCCGGCCCCAACACGGTTAACCTCGGAACAGATGAGCACTACGGAGGATGCGATGTCGAACCCGCTCAAGAAGACCATGGTGTACCTGGGCCTCGCCGACGAGGAAGAGGTCTACGAAGAGCCTGCGCCGCAGCCGCGCGGCCGCAAGCCGGAGGCCGTCGTGGAGAAGTCCGCGCCCGTGACTCCGCTGCACCGTCCGGCGGTCGTGCGTCAGCCGTCGCCGTCCGCGATCAGCGAGATCCTCACGGTGCACCCGAAGCAGTACCGCGATGCACAGGTGATCGCCGAGAACTTCCGTGACGGCATCCCCGTCATCATCAACCTCTCCCAGATGAGCGACGCCGACGCGCGCCGTCTGATCGACTTCGCGAGCGGACTCTCGCTCGGCCTCTACGGCCGCATCGAGCGCGTGACGAGCAAGGTCTTCCTGCTCTCGCCCGAGAACGTCGCGGTGTCGGGAGACGGCACGGTCGCTCAGGCGGATCCGGAGTCCGTTCCCTTCAGTCAGCCGTAGTCTGGATCCGTGGCCGTCGTCCAACTCATCGCCTCGATCCTCAACCTGGCGCTCCTCCTCTATGTCTTCCTGTTGCTCGCGCGGCTGATCATCGACTGGATCCCGTTCTTCAACCGAGAATGGCGCCCGAAGGGCGCGGGTCTCGTCGCCGCCGAGATCGTCTACACGCTCACGGATCCGCCGATCAAGCTGTTCCGCCGCTTCATCCCGCCGCTCCGGGTGGGGGCGATCGCGATCGATTTCGGGTTCGCGCTGACCATGCTGCTTTGCTTCATCCTGCTCAGCGTCACCCGCGCCATCGCGAGCTGACATGGTGTCGCGGGCACGCCGAACTCCTTCGACACTCTCAGGGGAGCCCGACTATGCTTGCCTGATACGACCAGCCGCCGGCCGGTCGGCCCCCGACATCGGCCAGCGACCTGAGCGCTCGAAAGAGGAATCACCATGGCATTGACCCCCGATGACGTCGTCACCAAGCAGTTCCAGCACGTCCGCTTCAAGGAGGGCTTCGACCCCGATGAGGTCGACGACTTCCTCGACGAGATCGTCGTGGAGTGGCGCAAGGCCATCGCCGAAGCCGACGAGCTGAAGGCCAAGCTGGCTGCGTACGAGTCGGGTGCCGCGCCCGCGCGTGCGGCCGAGCCCGTCGCGGCTCCGGCCCCTGCCCCCGCCCCCGTCGCCGAGGCGCCCGTCGCGGCGACCGGTGCCGCGAGCGCCGGCATCATCGAGCTCGCCCAGCGCCTGCACGACGAGCACGTCGCCGAAGGCCGCGCACAGCGCGACCAGCTCATCGCCGACGCGAAGTCGCAGGCGGCGACGATCATCTCCGAGGCCGAGACGCGCGGACGCGACGAGGTCGCCAAGCTCGACCGCGAGCGTTCGCAGCTCGAGGGGCGCATCACCGAACTCCGCAACTTCGAGCGCGACTACCGCGCGCAGCTGCGCAGCTACATCGAAGGCAAGCTGCGCGACCTCGAGACCACGGCAACGTCGTCCGGCTCCACGCCGGTCTCCGCCATCGGTCTCTAGGCCGGCCCTTTGACAGGCCGAGCCCCCCTTCACAAGGCGGCGGCCGGCGCCATCATCGCGATCCTCGCGGTGCTGGTGCTGGCCGTCGACCAGTTCTCGAAGTACCTCGCGCTCGAGAACCTCCCGCTCGAGGAAGCGGTGCCGGTCCTCGGCGACTTCCTGAGCCTGTACCTCGTCAAGAATCCCGGCGCCGCGTTCTCCTTCGGTGCGGGAGCCACCTGGATCTTCACCATCGCCCTCGCGGCGGTGGCCGTGGTCATCGTCTGGCTCGCTGCCACGCGGGTGCGCTCGAGGGTGTGGGCCGTGACCCTCGGGCTGCTGCTCGGCGGCGTTCTCGGCAACCTGACGGACCGCCTGCTGCGCGAGCCCGGCTTCGCGGTCGGTCACGTGATCGACTTCATCAACACGCCGTGGATGTGGTTCTGGATGAACCCGGCCATTTACAACGTGGCCGACATTTTCATCGTGTGCGACATGATCGTGATCGCACTGCTGGTGCTGATTGGAGTTCACATGGACGGTACCCGCGAGCCGCGTCGCGGCGCGAAGGACGAGACCCTGCTCGGCGAAGGCGACGAGATGCCGCCGGGCGGACCCGTGGCGGGCTTCGGCGAGGAGTTCCCCGTCGCCGACCCGGATGCCGGCATCCCCGCCGACGAGCGCGGGCTGCCGCCGCTCTCGGAGAGCGAGCAGCGCGAGGTCGAACTCGAGGCCGACCGCGAAGCGGACGAGCGCGAGGCGGACGAGCGCCGCACCGACGTCTGACATGCCGTCACGGATGCTCCCCGTCCCGGACGGACTCGACGGCGCGCGTGTCGACCAGGCACTGGCGAAGATGCTCGGCTTCTCCCGCACCTTCGCCGCCGAAGTGGCCGAAGCCGGGGGCGTCTTCCTCGACGGGCGCGTGGCGGGCAAGTCCGACCGCGTGACCGGGGGATCGCTCCTCGACATCACCTGGACCGACCGCCAAGAGCCGACGATCGTCCCGATCGCGGTGCCTGACCTCGGCATCGCGTACGACGACGACGACATCGTCGTTGTCGACAAGCCGCCGGGCGTCGCCGCGCACCCCTCGGTGGGCTGGGAAGGACCGACGGTCCTCGGGGCCCTCGCCGCAGGGGGCTACAGGATCGCCACGACGGGTGCGGCCGAGCGTCAGGGAGTGGTCCACCGCCTCGACGTCGGCACGAGCGGGCTCATGGTCGTCGCCAAGACGGAGCACGCCTACACCGTGCTCAAGCGCGGCTTCAAGGAGCGGGAGGTCGAGAAGATCTACCACGCCGTCGTGCAGGGGCATCCCGATCCGCTCGCGGGCACGATCGACGCTCCGATCGGACGCCATCCCACGCATTCGTGGAAGTTCGCGGTGACTCCCGACGGCAAGGACTCCGTCACGCATTACGAGACCGTCGAGGCCTTCCCGCGCGCGTCGCTCCTCGAGATCCACCTCGAGACGGGCCGCACGCACCAGATCCGGGTCCACATGGCCGCGCACCGGCATCCCTGTGTCGGCGACCCGCTCTACGGCGGCGATCCGACCCTCGCGGCGAAGCTCGGCCTCACCCGCCAATGGCTGCATGCCCGCGAGCTGTCCTTCGCGCATCCGTCGTCCGGGGAGTGGGTCACCTTCACGTCCGAGTACCCTGCCGACCTCGCGCACGCCCTCGAGGTGCTGCGCGGCGACTGATGCGCGTGTCGGATGCCGGTGCCAGGCTGGCTCCGTGACGACGACGCTGACCACAGTGCTGCAGCGGAGATTCTCGCTGTCCGATGAGCTGTACGTCGATCTGGTGGCCGGACTTCCACCGGGCGCGCTCGCCCGGCGACTCGGCGAGCTGCCGTCGAATGCGATCGGCGCCCAACTGTGGTGTGTGCTCGGCGCACGCGAGAGCTACGTCCGCGCCGCGCGCGCCGGCGGCTGGCAGGGCTTCACGTCGCCGGTCACGGCCGCCGAGGCGACGGATGCCGCGGCCCTCCACTCCGCCTTCGTCACGACCTCGGCCACGGTCGCCGGGTTCCTCGACGAGCTCGACGCGGACGACGAGCAGGCACTGACCTACGCCCTGGCTCTGCTCGAGCACGAGACGCAGCATCACGGGCAGCTGATCCGCTACCTCTACGGGCTCGGAATGGCGAGGCCGTCGTCCTGGCAGCGGCGGTACGCATTGGACGGAGACTGAGATGGCCGTCGATGTGCGTCCCGCCGAGATCTTCGCCGATGTGAAGACGATGGTGGGCCCGAAACGGCCCGATGCCGACGTCTGCTGGTGCCTGAGCTACCGAGTTTCGAGCAAGGAGAACCAGAGCCTGCACAGGACTCAGCGCGGCGATCGGGTGCGAGAGCTCATGAAGTCCGGACCGCCGGGCGTCCTCGCGTACGACGGCGACGAGGTCGTCGGCTGGGCTGCCGTGCACCCGCGCTCCGACACATCGTTCGCGACAAATCGGAAGATCCCGCACGTCGACGATCTCGAGGTGTGGAGCGTGTGGTGCATCCGGGTGAGACCCGGTCACCGCGGCAAGGGCATCTCGCACGCGCTTCTGCGCGGAGCCGTCGATTTCGCGCAGCGGAACGGGGCGCCCGCGATCGAGGGCTACCCCGTCGACAACAAGGGCGAGAAGGTCGACCTCACGATGGCCTATGTCGGCACGCGCGAGCTGTTCCAGAAGGCCGGTTTCCGCAAGGCCGCCGACACCGAGTCGGTGCTCAACGGGTTTCCTCGCGTCCTGATGCGACTCGACCTCCGCTAGAGCATCTCTCGCCGGTCGCGTTCACCGGCCGCCGAGGAACTGGGCGGGGTCGTCCTCGGCTATCGCCAGTGCGACCCTGCGGACCTGGGTCTGGTCGAGCTCGCCCATCTCGCCGAGCCCGAACCAGCCCACCTCCGTGAGCTCACCGTCGGCGGGGTGGGGCTCACCCGACACCCAGGTGCACCGGAAGACCAGATCGAGATAGTCGACCTGGTCGCCGTTCGCGTACGTGATCCGGGGGACGGTCTGCACGAGCGCCAGGCGCTCGGCGCGGACGACGACCCCCGCCTCTTCGAGGCACTCGCGCACGGCGGCGTCGGCGGGCTCCTCGCCGGGGTCGACGATGCCCGACACCGACTGCCAGGCGCCGTTGTCGGCGCGGCGGCCGAGGAGCACCTTCTCGTCGCGGAACACGACCGCCGTCACTCCGACGAGCGGCAGCGGCGCCGCGCCGATCTTCTCGCGGAGGGCGGTGACGAAGTCGGGAATGGCCATGTCTCTCACCCTAGGCCGAGCCGCGAACGCGTCGCTGACCCGGAGAGACGACCTCGAACCTTCACCGTTCTGTTGAGGGTGAATCGACCTCGCCGAGCAGTCGCCGGGGCGCGCGCGAGCCCGGTCGCGACGTCCGACCTGATCCGTAGACTCGATCCGTGGCATCCGACTCCTTCGTTCACCTGCACGTGCACAGCGAGTACTCGATGCTCGACGGAGCGGCGCGCATCGGCCCCATGGTCCAGGAGGCCGTGCGGCTCGAGATGCCCGCGATCGCGGTCACCGACCACGGCAACACCTTCGCTGCGTACGAGTTCTACAAGACCGCCAAGGACGCGGGCATCAAGCCGATCATCGGGATCGAGGCCTATGTCACGCCGGGGACGCACCGCTCCGACAAGGCCCGCGTGCGCTGGGGAACGCCGGAGCAGAACGACGACGACGTCTCGGGCTCGGGCGCGTACACGCACATGACCCTGCTGTCCCAGACGACCGAAGGCATGCACAACCTCTTCCGGCTGTCGTCCAAGGCGTCGATGGAGGGCTACTACTTCAAGCCCCGCATGGACCGCGAGCTGCTGCAGCGGTACGGCAAGGGACTGATCGCGACGACCGGATGCCCGTCGGGCGAGGTCCAGACCCGCCTCCGCCTCGGCCAGTACGACGCGGCGCGGGCCGCGGCCGCCGAGTTCCAGGATCTGTTCGGCAAGGAGAACTACTTCGCCGAGATCATGGATCACGGTCTCTCGATCGAGCGCCGGGTCATGACCGATCTCCTCAAGATCGCCAAGGATCTCGACATCCCCCTCGTCGCGACCAACGACCTCCACTACACGCACCAGCACGACGCGAGCAGCCATGCGGCCCTGCTGTGCGTGCAGTCCGGCTCGACGCTCGACGACCCGAAGCGATTCAAGTTCGACGGCGACGGGTACTACGTCAAGTCGTCGGCCGAGATGCGGCAGATCTTCCGCGATCACCCCGAAGCCTGCGACAACACGCTGCTCATCGCCGAGCGCTGCGACGTCGAGTTCAACACCAGCGCGAACTACATGCCGCGCTTCCCCGTTCCGCAGGGCGAGACCGAGGAGTCCTGGTTCGTCAAGGAAGTGGAGGTCGGCCTCAACGAGCGCTACCCGGCGGGCATCCCCGACGAGGTGCGGCGCCAAGCCGAGTACGAGACCGGGGTCATCGTGCAGATGGGCTTCCCCGGCTACTTCCTCGTCGTCGCCGACTTCATCAACTGGGCCAAGCGAAACGGCATCCGGGTCGGCCCGGGCCGCGGTTCGGGCGCAGGGTCCATGGCCGCCTACGCGATGAAGATCACCGACCTCGATCCACTGCAGCACGGCCTGATCTTCGAGCGCTTCCTCAATCCCGACCGTGTCTCGATGCCCGACTTCGACGTCGACTTCGACGACCGCCGCCGTGCCGAGGTCATCCAGTACGTCACGGAGAAGTACGGCGACGAGCGCGTCGCGCAGATCGTCACGTACGGGACCATCAAGGCCAAGCAGGCGCTGAAGGACGCGGGCCGGGTCCTGGGCTTCCCGTTCAGCATGGGGGAGAAGCTCACCAAGGCCATGCCACCGGCCGTGATGGGCAAGGACATGCCGCTCGAGGGCATGTTCGACAAGGACCACCCGCGGTTCAAGGAGGCATCCGAGTTCCGCGCGCTGATCGAGACGGATGCCGAGGCGAAGACCGTCTTCGACACCGCTGTGGGCCTGGAGAACCTCAAGCGCCAGTGGGGTGTGCACGCCGCCGGCGTCATCATGTCGTCCGAGCCCCTGATCGACATCATCCCGATCATGAAGCGCGAGCAGGACGGCCAGATCGTCACGCAGTTCGACTACCCGGCATGCGAGTCGCTCGGACTCATCAAGATGGACTTCCTGGGGCTTCGCAACCTCACGATCATCAACGACGCCCTCGACAACATCGAGGCCAACCGCGGGCATCCGCTCGTCCTCGAAGACCTGTCGCTCGACGACCCGGAGTCGTACGAGCTGCTGTCGCGGGGCGACACGCTCGGCGTGTTCCAGCTCGACGGCGGCCCGATGCGCTCCCTCCTGCGACTCATGAAGCCCGACAACTTCGAGGACATCTCGGCCGTCATCGCGCTGTACCGTCCGGGCCCGATGGGTGCGAACTCACATATCAACTACGCACTGCGCAAGAACGGCCAGCAGGAGATCACCCCGATCCACGAGCAGTTCAAGGAGTCGCTCTCCGAGATCCTCGACACCAGCTACGGCCTGATCATCTATCAGGAGCAGGTGATGGCGATCGCGCAGAAGGTCGCCGGGTTCAGCCTCGGACAGGCCGACATCCTCCGCCGTGCGATGGGCAAGAAGAAGAAGTCCGAGCTGGACAAGCAGTTCGAGGGCTTCCAGGCCGGCATGCATGCGAACGGGTACACCGACGAGGCGGTCCAGAAGCTGTGGGAGATCCTGCTCCCGTTCTCCGACTACGCCTTCAACAAAGCGCACTCCGCGGCGTACGGCCTGGTGTCGTACTGGACGGCGTACCTGAAGGCGCACTATCCCGCCGAGTACATGGCCGCGCTCCTGACGAGCGTCGGCGACTCCAAGGACAAGATGGCCGTGTATCTCAACGAGTGCCGCCGCATGGGCATCAGAGTCCTTCCGCCGGATGTCGGCCAGTCGATCCGATACTTCGCGGCCGTCGGCGAAGACATCCGCTTCGGGCTCGGCGCCGTGCGCAACGTGGGCTCCAACGTGGTCGACGGCATCGTCGCGGCACGCGCGGACGAGAGCTTCGCGAGCTTCCACGACTTCCTCACGAAGGTCCCGGTCCATGTCGCGAACAAGCGCACGGTGGAGTCGCTGATCAAGGCGGGAGCGTTCGACTCCCTCGGGTCGACCCGGCGAGCACTGATGGAGATCCACGAGGACGCCACGGAAGCGGCCGTCGACGCCAAGCGGAAGGCAGCCACCGGAGCCATCGGGTTCGACTTCGACAGCCTGTACGACGAGGCGGAGGAGGTCATGCCCGCGAAGGTCCCCGAGCGGCCCGAGTGGACGAAGAAGGACAAGCTCGCGTTCGAGCGCGAGATGCTCGGACTGTATGTCTCGGATCACCCTCTCGCGGGGCTCGAGATCCCGCTCGCGAAGCACGCGTCCACCAGCATCCATGACCTCCTCTCGTCCGAGGACGTCAACGACGGCGACCAGGTGACCGTCGCAGGCCTCGTCACCAGCGTGCAGCATCGCGTCGCCAAAGCGAGCGGCAACCCGTACGGCATGATCACGGTCGAGGACTTCAACGGCGAGGTCACCGTGATGTTCATGGGCAAGACCTACACCGAGTTCTCCTCCATGCTCGTCGCCGACTCGATCCTGGTCGTCCGCGGTCGCGTCTCGCGTCGCGACGACGGGCTGAACCTGCACGCGCAGTCCGCGTTCGCGCCGGACCTGGGGACCATGGATGCCTCCGGACCGCTCGTGCTGATGATGCCCGAGCGACGCGCGAACGAGGCGATCATCGGAGAGCTCCTGCAGATGCTCGACCGTCACAAGGGCGAGACCGAGGTGACGGTGAAGCTGCATTCGGGCTCCGTCGCCAAGGTGTTCGAGGTCCCGCACCAGGTGCGGCTGACCGCCGATCTGTACGGCGAGCTGAAGGGCCTCCTCGGGCCGCAGTGCCTCGGCTGAGGCAGCCGCCATCTCATTTCCGTCTCATGAGGCGTGAGTACCATGACAACGACGTACGCCGCCCTGGAGCGGCCGGAAGGGAATATCGTGACCGACGATCAGCTGGATGAGGATTTCGACGTCGAAGAGGCGGCCGTGCACACCGAGGAGCCCCCGCAGTACGGGGTGGGTCCCTTCTCGATCCGCGAGGTCGTCCTCGCCGGTGTCTGGCTGGTCGCCTTCGTGGTCTCGTTCTTCTCCATCGCAGAGGTCCGCTTCGAGTCGGTCTGGACGTCGGGCATCGGGTGGATCCTGACGATCGGCGTCCCGACGGTCGCGGTGTTCCTCATCGTGCTGCGTCGGCTCTCGCCCGACGGCATCCGCCGGGTCGGCTCGCTCGGCATCGACCAGTTCGCATCCGTCGCGTTCTCGGTGGCCTCCCTCGTCTGGCTCCAGCTGGTGTGGGAGACCGTCGCCTTCGCGATCGATGAGGGATTCTGGGCCCGCACCTGGGTGATCTGGGTCGAGCTCGTCCTCATGCTCGTGGGCGTCGTGCTGACCGTGTTCGCCGCGCTGATCCCGCTGTTCGAGCAGGACTTCCGCGGCCGCGCAGAGATCCCCGCCCACCGCAACGCGCGCCCGATCCGTCCGGTCTCGCCGCGCCCCGCGGCGCAGCCGCGTGCGGCCGAGCCCGATGCGAACGACTTCGCCGCCTACGCCCCGCCGGGTCCTCAGCCTGAGCAGCCCGCGGGCGCAGCCGCTGTGGGCGCGGTCGCCGAGCCGACCGCCGAGACCACCGCCTTCGAGCCGATCCAGTCGCGCGACACCTTCGAGCCCGTCGAGACGCCGTCGGCGACCGTCGAGCCGGCGGAAGAGCCCGCAGTGCGTCAGCAGGCGTTCTGGGCACTCGTCCCCGAGTCGCGCGACGTCGTCGACGAGATCGGAATCCCGGTGTTCCGCATCGGCCCCTCGGCCTGGGCCCTCGTGATCGAGGACCGCGGCGAGGCGTTCGTGGTCCGTCACGAAGACGGGCGCATCGGCTACCTGCACGACGTCTCGGGCGTCACACGCGGCTGATGCCCGCGGTTGCAGCGCTAGCGTAGAAGGATGCTCCGGACGATCGATCTGCGCGGGCGTGCGCTCTCACCCGCCGAACTGCTCGAGGCGGTGCCGCGGGCGACCGCGGCGCGCGAGGAGGCCCTCGCCACCGCGGCCCGGATCGTCGGTGACGTCGCCTCGCATGGCGAGACGGCGCTCCGCGACCAGGCCGAGCGGTTCGACGGGGTGACCGGGCACGACATCCGTGTTCCCGCCGCTCACCTCGACGAGGCGCTGGCGTCGCTCGACCCGGCCGTGCGCGCTGCGCTCGAAGAGGCGATCGCCCGGGTGCGCGAGGCATCCGCCGCCCAGGTCCCCGCTCCGATGACCACCGAGCTCGGGCCGGGGGCCCGGGTGACGCAGCGCTGGCAGCCCGTCCGTCGCGTCGGGCTGTACGTGCCCGGCGGCAAGGCCGTCTACCCGTCGAGTGTCGTGATGAATGTCGTGCCGGCACAGGTCGCCGGCGTGTCCGAGATCGCGCTCGCCTCGCCGCCTCAGCGCGAGCACGGCGGGCGCGTGCACCCCGTCATCCTCGGCGCCGCGAAGCTGCTCGGCGTCGAAGAGGTCTACGCGATGGGCGGCGCCGGCGCCATCGGCGCGCTCGCGCACGGCGTTGCAGGGCTCGGGCTCGATCCCGTCGACGTCGTCACCGGTCCCGGCAACAACTTCGTGGCGGCGGCCAAGCGCGCGGTCGCAGGCCTGGTGGGGACGGATGCCGAGGCGGGCGCCACCGAGATCCTCATCGTCGCCGACGACTCGGCCGACCCCGTCCTGGTCGCGGTCGACCTCATCAGCCAGGCGGAGCACGACGAGCAGGCGTCCGCCGTGCTCGTCACGGCATCGGAGCGACTCGCCGGTCGGGTTGCCGCCGCCATCCGCCCGCGCGCCGCGGCCACGCGCCACGCCGCCCGGGTCGAGGTCGCCCTCTCGGGTCCGCAGTCCGCGATCGTGCTCGTCGACGACCTCGCCGCCGCGACGGCGTTCAGCAACGCCTACGCACCCGAGCACCTCGAGCTGCACCTGGATGCTCCGCGCCCCGAGGACTTCGTCCATGCCGGCGCGGTGTTCGTCGGACCGGACTCGCCCGTGAGCCTCGGCGACTACCTCGCGGGGAGCAACCACGTCCTTCCGACCGGGGGACAGGCGCGCTATTCGGCGGGGCTGTCGGCCGCCACGTTCCTCCGGCCGCAGCAGGTGATCGAGTACGATCGGGCCGCGCTCGGAGCCGTCCGCGACGCGATCGTCGTGCTGGCGGAGGCGGAGGCGCTGCCCGCGCACGGCGAGGCCGTCGTCGCCCGGTTCGAGTCGCCCGCCGGCTGACGAGGCGTAGTCTGTCTCTGCCATGCACTGCCCGTTCTGCCGCCACCCCGACTCACGAGTCATCGATTCGCGCACGAGCGACGACGGACTCAGCATCCGTCGGCGTCGTCAGTGTCCGGAGTGCGGAGGTCGCTTCACGACGAGCGAGACCGCGAGCCTGAACGTGATCAAACGGTCCGGCGTGATCGAGCCGTTCAGTCGCGAGAAGGTGATGTCCGGTGTGCGCAAGGCGTGTCAGGGCAGACCGGTGACCGAGGCCGATCTGGCCGTCCTGGCCCAGACGGTGGAGGAGACCGTCCGGCAGACGGGCGCGTCGCAGCTCGATACCAACGAGATCGGTCTCGCGATCCTCGGGCCGCTGCGCGAGCTCGACGAGGTCGCCTACCTGCGGTTCGCGAGCGTCTATCAGGCGTTCGACTCACTCGAGGACTTCGAGTCGGCGATCGAACTGCTGCGCGCCGACCACCACCGGCATCGCCACGCCCAGTCAGCGGCATCCGACTCCGCCGGCTGAACCCGTCGTCGGGGGCCGGGGGAGCGACCGGATAGCCTGGAGGGGATGTATCCCCTCCTCTTCCGGACCGTCCTCTCGCGCATGGACCCCGAGACCGCGCACCACGCGGCCATGGCCGTCATCAGGGTCGTCGGCGTCCGCCCGTTCTCCTGGGCCGCACGCGTCCTGACCCGGCCCGAGCCGCAGCTCGCCACCACGGCCCTGGGGCTCGCGTTCGACTCGCCCTTCGGCGTCGCCGCCGGTTTCGACAAGGACGTGAAGGGAGCCGCCGGACTGTTCGCGCTCGGCTTCGGCCACGTCGAGTTGGGCACTCTCACCGCGATCGCGCAGGAGGGCAACCCGCGCCCGCGGCTCTTCCGCCTCATTCCCGACCGGGCGGTCGTCAATCGCATGGGGTTCAACAACCACGGCGCCGAGGCAGCGGCCGTCCGCCTGGCGAAGCTGCGCCGTCGCAGTCGCCGCGGGGTGATCGGCGTGAACATCGGCAAGAGCCGCGTGGTGGACGTCGACGACGCCACGGCGGACTACGTGCGCAGCGCGACGCTGCTCGCACCCCTCGCGGACTATCTCGTGGTCAACGTCTCCTCGCCCAACACCCCGGGCCTGCGCGGTCTGCAGGCGGTCGAGACGCTGCGCCCGCTTCTGGCCGCCGTGCACGCAGCCGCAGGACCCACTCCGCTGCTGGTCAAGATCGCCCCCGACCTGCCCGATGACGAGGTCACGGCGGTCGCGCGCCTCGCCGTCGACCTGGGCCTCGCGGGCATCATCGCGACGAACACCACGATCTCCAGAGACGGACTCGTCACCGATCCCGCGGTGGTCGCCGCGGCGGGCGACGGGGGTCTGTCGGGCGCTCCGCTCAAGGCGCGCGCCCTCGAGGTGCTCCGTCTCGTCCGCGCCGCTGTCCCGGCGGAGTTCTGCGTGGTGTCGGTCGGCGGCGTCGAGACCGCAGACGACGTGCGCGAGCGCATGGATGCCGGAGCCACCCTGGTGCAGGGTTACACGGCGTTCCTCTACCGCGGTCCGCTCTGGGCGCGTCAGATCAACCGCGGACTGGCGCGCAAGGGCTGACGCGACCTCCCCGGCGAGAGACTGCGGGGATCAGACCGGACGCTGTCCGCGCTTGACCTGCGGCTTCGGCAGGCGAAGGAATCGCATCTGCACCGTGCGCATGGCCGCGTACCAGCCGAGGCCCTTCTCGACCTTGTCGGCGCCGAACTTCTCCTTGACGGCGCGCTTGACGAAGATCGACGTCAGGATCATGTCGCCGACGACGAAGAGGATGAAGATCCACAGCGCGACGAACGAGTAGTACTGCACTTCGGGGACCGGGATGAAGGTCGCCAGGATCACGACGACCATGGCGGGCATGACGACCTCGCCGAGGTGCCAGCCGGCGTCCACGAAGTCGCGGACGAACTTGCGCTGCGGGCCCTGGTCGCGTGCGGGGAGGTACTTGGGATCGCCGGCTGCCATGCCGACGCGGGCCTTCTCCCGCTGGGTCTGAAGATCGGCGCGGGCGCGCGCCTTCGCCTCTTTGGTGTCGGGCACGAGGGGGCGCTTGCGCGCGGCCTCCTGCTCGGCGCGAGTCGGCGTCGCACGGCCCTTGCCGCTGTTCACGGGCTCGCCGTTGAGCAGCGTTCCGTCGGAGGGGGCGTCGCTCGACGCGGAAGCTGCAGGGTTCTTGGCCACGATGATCCTCGGAAGTGGTGGGGCGGGAGTGCACTTAAGATTACCCGCATGACCTCTGAGCTCTCCCGACAGGATGCTGTGCGCGACGCCGCGGCCTCCGGCATCCCCTCCGCCCTCGCAGATCTCGGTGCGCTGGTGCGCATCCCGTCCGTCGCCTTCCCCGGATTCGACACCGCTCCCGTGCAGCGCAGCGCCGAGGCGGTGGCCGAGCTGGTGCGCGGCACCGGGCTGTTCGAGACCGTCGAGATCCGCAGCGCCGCGATCCCCGGCACCGACGAGCAGGGCCACCCCGCGGTGCTCGCCACGCGCGCGGCCCGCAACGGCCGCCCCACGATCCTCCTTTACGCGCACCACGACGTGCAGCCCGTCGGCGACGAGGCGCTGTGGGAGTCGCCGCCCTTCGAGCCGACCGTGCGGGGCGGGCGTCTCTACGGGCGCGGCGCCGCCGACGACAAGGCCGGAATCATGGCGCACATCGCGGCCCTCCGCGCACTGAAGGAGGGGATCGGCGACGACTTCGACCTCGGCGTCGCCCTGTTCCTCGAAGGCGAGGAGGAGGCGGGCTCGCGGTCGTTCGCGCAGTTCCTCTCCGACAACGCCGACGCATTGCGTGCCGACGTGATCGTCGTCGCGGACTCCGGCAACTGGGACGACAAGACCCCTGCGCTGACGGTCTCGCTGCGCGGCAACACGAGGTTCACTATGCGCGTGAAGACCCTGGATCACGCCTCGCACTCCGGCATGTTCGGAGGAGCCGTGCCCGACGCCATGATGGCGACGGTGAAGCTCCTCTCGACGCTGTGGGACGCCGACGGCGCGGTCGCCGTGGCAGGTCTCACGGAGAGGGATGCCGAGACCCCCGCGTACAGCGAGGAGACCCTCCGCGACGAGGCCGGGCTCCCGGAGGGCGTCTCGCCGATCGGACGGGGGACGATCCTCAGCCGGATCTGGAACAAGCCGTCGATCACGGTGACGGGCATCGACGCACCGAGCGTCGCCAACGCCTCCAACACGCTGAGCCCCGAGATCGCGGTCGTGATCAGCGCGCGCATCGCCCCCGGCCAGCCCGCCCGCGAGGCGTACGCAGCCATCGAGGCGCACCTGCGCGCGCACGCGCCCTTCGGCGCCGAGCTGACGTTCACCGATCAGGACTACGGCGACGCGTTCCTCGTCGACACGTCGGGGTGGGCCGTCGCCGCGGCCCGCGAGGCGCTCCACGAGGGCTACGGAGTGGAGTCCGTCGACATCGGCGTGGGCGGATCGATCCCGTTCATCGCCGACCTGGTGCGCGAGTTCCCGGGGGCGCAGATCCTGGTGACCGGTGTGGAAGACCCGCACGCGCGCGCCCACAGCCCCAACGAGTCGCTGCACCTCGAGACGTTCCGCAACGCGGTCCTGTCGGAGGCGCTGCTGCTCGAGAAGCTCGATGCGCGCGACGACCGGGCCTGACACGCCCGGCTCGGAGCCGGTTCCCGGCGTACGGGCGTAGAATCGCAGCATCCCGCCGCACTGTGCCGATCACCGGATCAGGCGGCCCGTCCGGAGGAGTGCCATGACCGACACTGCACTGTCGACCGACCAGTCCGTTCGCGAGCACGGCGTCCTGCTGACCGATGCCGCGTCGCTCAAGGTGAAGAGCCTCCTGTCGCAGGAGGGTCGCGAAGACCTGCGCCTGCGCGTGGCGGTCCAGCCCGGCGGCTGCAGCGGTCTGATCTACCAGCTCTACTTCGACGAGCGGTACCTGGACGGCGACAAGACGGTCGACTTCGACGGCGTCGAGGTCATCATCGACGACATGAGCGTCCCGTACCTCGATGGCGCGACCATCGACTTCAAGGACACGATCTCGGAGCAGGGCTTCACGATCGACAACCCGAACGCGGCCGGCAGCTGCGCGTGCGGCGACAGCTTCCACTGATCCGAGCGGATTTTCCCGCAGGCCCGGCGCGCTCCTCGGAGCGCCCGGGCCTGCGGTTTTCCGCTCTCAGGACACGGTTCAACCTGGGCGGATGGCCTGAATCCCCTGGATGCTTGCCCTAGACTGGCGAGAGTCCTGTTCGCGACCCGGAAAGGTGCACCGTGCCCTCGAAACGCCGTATCCGCTGGGCCGTTCTCCCTGTCGGGATCGCAACGGCCGCAGTACTCGCCGGATGCACCCCGACGGAGCTGCACGGCTTCCTTCCCGGCTTCGTCGAGAGCGGTCAGCCCGCGACGAACCACACCGACATGGTCGCCGGCCTGTGGGTGAACTCGTGGATCGTCCTGCTCGTCGTCGGCGTCATCACCTGGGGCCTCATGGGCTGGGCCGCGATCGCGTATCGCCGCCGCCGCGGACAGGTCGGTCTGCCCGTCCAGCTGCGCTACAACATGCCGATCGAGATCTTCTACACGATCGTGCCGCTGATCCTCGTGATCGGCTTCTTCGCCTTCACCGCACGCGACCAGACGATCCTCGAGACCCACCCCGAAGAGCCGGACGTCAACATCACGGCGATCGGGAAGCAGTGGGCCTGGGACTTCCAGTACGACGGCGAGACCGAGGACGAGACGGTCTGGACCATGGGCGTCCAGGCGCAGACCGATGCCGAGGGCAACGTCACGAGCGAACTGCCGACGCTGGTCCTGCCGGTCGACAAGTCGGTCACGATCAAGCTCCAGTCGCGCGACGTGATCCACTCGTTCTGGATCATCGACTTCCTGTACAAGAAGGACATGTACATCGGGAAGGACAACCTCTGGTCGTTCACGCCCACCCGCGAGGGCGAGTACGCCGGCAAGTGCGCCGAGCTGTGCGGCCAATATCACTCGATGATGCTCTTCAACGTCGAGGTCGTCAGCGAGTCGGAGTACGAGGACTACCTCGAGACGCTCCGCGAGGCCGGTCAGACCGGTGACATCAACGACGAGTACGACCGACTTCAGAACCTGCCCGGCACCGATGGGTCGGGCGAGGCTTCCGAGGAAGAGGGAGACCACTGATCATGGCGACGACGCTTCCGCTCCAGGAGAAGACGCAGGGTCGTCCGACCACCCTTCCGCCGCGACAGGCGGCGCTGCTCAGCGCTTCGCGCGTCGAGCAGAAGGGCAACATCATCGTCAAGTGGATCACCTCCACCGACCACAAGACGATCGGCTACCTGTACCTCATCGCCTCCGTCCTGTTCTTCCTCCTCGGCGGGGTGATGGCGCTGATCATCCGCGCCGAGCTCTTCGAGCCCGGGATGCAGATCATCCCGACGAAGGAGCAGTACAACCAGCTGTTCACGATGCACGGCACGATCATGCTGCTCATGTTCGCCACGCCGCTCTTCGCCGGCTTCGCGAACGCGATCCTGCCCTTGCAGATCGGCGCACCGGATGTCGCGTTCCCGCGTCTGAACGCCTTCGCCTTCTGGCTGTTCCTGTTCGGCTCGACGATCGCCGTCGCGGGCTTCCTCACCCCGCAGGGTGCGGCAGCCTTCGGATGGTTCGCCTACCAGCCCCTCGCCAACGCGAGCTTCTCGCCCGGTGCCGGTGGAAACCTGTGGATGCTCGGCCTCGGCATGAGCGGTTTCGGCACGATCCTCGGCGCCGTGAACTTCATCACGACGATCATCACGATGCGCGCGCCCGGCATGACCATGTGGCGCATGCCGATCTTCTCGTGGAACACGCTGGTCACCAGCATCCTGATCCTGATGGCGTTCCCCGTGCTCGCCGCCGCGATCCTCGCCGCCGCTGCAGACCGCGTGCTCGGCGCCCACATCTACGACCCGGCCAATGGCGGAGTCCTGCTCTGGCAGCACCTCTTCTGGTTCTTCGGTCATCCAGAGGTGTACATCATCGCGCTGCCGTTCTTCGGCATCATCTCCGAGATCCTGCCGGTGTTCAGCCGCAAGCCGATCTTCGGCTACAAGACCCTCGTCTACGCCACGATCGCGATCGCGGCGCTGTCGGTCGCGGTGTGGGCCCACCACATGTACGTCACCGGCGCCGTGCTGCTGCCGTTCTTCGCACTGATGACGATGCTGATCGCCGTGCCCACGGGTGTGAAGATCTTCAACTGGATCGGCACGATGTGGCGAGGATCGGTGACCTTCGAGACACCGATGGTGTTCTCGCTCGGATTCCTCGTCTCGTTCGTGTTCGGCGGTCTGACCGGTGTCATCCTCGCGTCGCCCCCGCTCGACTTCGCGCTCTCCGACTCGTACTTCGTCGTCGCGCACTTCCACTACGTCGTCTTCGGGACCGTCGTGTTCGCGATGTTCGCCGGCTTCTACTTCTGGTGGCCGAAGTGGACCGGCAAGATGCTCAACGAGCGTCTGGGCATCGTCCACTTCTGGATGCTGTTCATCGGCTTCCACATGACGTTCCTGATCCAGCACTGGCTTGGCGTCGACGGCATGGTCCGTCGCTATGCGGACTACTCCGCGGCGGACGGCTGGACGTGGCAGAACCAGGTCTCGACGATCGGCTCGATCATCCTCGGCGCCTCGATGATCCCCTTCCTGCTCAACGTGTGGATCACGGCCCGAAAGGCACCGCGCGTCACGGTCAACGACCCGTGGGGCTACGGAGCATCGCTGGAGTGGGCGACATCGTGCCCGCCGCCGCGTCACAACTTCACGTCGATCCCGCGCATCCGCAGCGAGCGGCCCGCGTTCGACCTCAACCACCCCGAGGCGGGAATCCCCGTCGGCGTCGGACCTGCGAAGGACGCGCCCGAAGCCCCCGTCGTCGACCTCGCCGAGGGAGAGGTGAAGTAAGTGCGCACCAACACCGGTCTGTGGTGGCTGCTCGCCGCGTTCTTCCTGCTGATGGCGGTGACGTACACGACGTGGAGCATCATCTTCTACTCCGACGAGGTGTGGTACGACGCGATCGAGTGGGTCGGCAGCGTGGCGCTGCTGTTCACCGCCCTCATGGGTGCGCTGATCGCGTTCTACCTCGGACGCGTCCACCATGCGCAGCGCGGTGAGCTCCCCGAAGACATCCTGACGTCCGACATCGACGACGGCGATCCCGAGCTCGGCGAGTTCAGCCCCTGGTCGTGGTGGCCCATCGTCCTCGCGTTCTCGGCCGCTCTCGCGATGATCGGCCTGGCGGTCGGCGCGTGGATGGTGCCAATCGGAGTGGGCGTGTTCGTCGTCGCGATCGTGGGTTGGGTGTACGAGTACTACCGCGGGTACTTCGCGCGCTGATCGTGCCGCTGCGGCCTTCTCGCGTGCGGCTGCGTGCCGCCGCTGTCTCCGACACGGGAGCGCATCGTTCTGTGAACCAGGATGCTGCGTTCACTGCGCCCTGGGGCGGAGCGGTGGCCGACGGCGTCGGTGGCGGCCCCGCCGGAGACCTCGCCTCCGCCGCATTCGTGCACCGGCTCGCCGCCGGCCGCGTGGACTCCATCGATGCCGAGTCGCTCGCGGTGAGCGTGCGGCTGGCGAACTGGGACCTGCGCGCGCACGTGGAGCGCGATCCCGCGCTGAACGGCATGGCGACGACGTTCACGGGAGTCTTCGTCTCCGAGAACGACACGCTGCTGCTCGCCCACACCGGCGACTCGCGCGCCTACCGGCTGCGGGACGGCGTCCTGACCCAGCAGACCCGTGACGACTCGTACGTGCAGGTCCTCGTCGACAGAGGGCTCGTGGCCGAGGAGGATGCCGCCACCCACCCGCGACGCAACCTCATCACGGCCTCTTTGAGCGGAGGCGAGCGTGACCGTGTCGTCGTCGTCGAACACGAAGCGCGTCCCGGCGACCGGTGGCTGCTGTGCAGCGACGGCCTCACGGACTACGTGCCGCACGACGACATCGCCGCGGTCATCTCACGTCATGGCGGTGTCACCGAGGCGGCCGGCGCGGCCGTCGCCCTCGGACTCGCTGCCGGAACCCGAGACAACGTCACGGTGGTGATCTGCGACGTCGAGGTCGGTGCGCCCGAACGGTTCCCTGCACGCGCTCAGGCCTCGTTCTACGGCGCAGCGGCCGCTCGATTCACCGAGGGCCTCGAATCCGCCTGACGGCGGCTCCAGCGGCCGCTCAGCCTGCGACAGGCTGGCGGACCACCATCACCTGCGCGTCGAACACGCGGGGAAGCGCGCCCTCGTCGTTCTCGATGGGCTGCCCTTCGCGGATCCAGTACTCGTAGCCGCCGATCATCTCGCGGACGGTGAAGCCGAGCTTCGCGAACGCGAGCGCGCCTTTCGCGCCGCCGTTGCAGCCCGGACTCCAGCAGTAGACGACGACGGGCACCGAGGGGTCGAGCTCGCTCGCGGCGCGCTCGGCGATCTGCTGGTGGGGGAGGTGGCGGGCGCCGGAGATGCGCCCCTGCGCCCACGCCTCATCGCCGCGCACGTCGATCAGAACGAAGTCCTCTCCGGCCTTCTGAGCGGCGTACACATCGGAGGCATCCGTCTCGAGGGCGAGCTTGGCGGCGAAGTAGTCGAGTGCTGACGTCATGCCGTCCACGCTAGGCCCGGGAGGCGGAGACTGCTCCCGCGGCGGCTGACAGGCGTGGGCGATATTCTGCCGACCGTCGATCGTCGGTCGTCGAACGACGGCTTGACGTCATACGGGAACCAGCCGCGGAAGCAGGATGCCCCGGCCCGAAACCCTCGAGGGGTGTCGGGCCGGGGCATCCGGGCGAATCGAGACCAGTTCTACTGGCCGGACTCCTTCTCGCGGTTGCGGGGCTTCTTCTCGCCGTCTTCGGGGACGATCACGTTCGAAGGACGCACCGCGGACTCGGTGTTGTGACCGTCGTCGATCGGGACGTGAGGAGCGTCCGGCACCCCGGCGCGCTCGTGCGCACCCTGGATCTCGGCATCCTCTTCCTCGGCGATGTGGTCCAGTGCGTGGTGCTGGTGAGACAGCGCCTCGTCGAGCTCCGTCTGGGTGACGGGGGAGAGACGGTCCTCGAAGAACCAGCGGGAGAACGCCGCGCGGACATTCTCGTGCCACGGGATACGGCCCTTTGCGTTGGGACGCACCACGAGCGGCTCGTACGTCTCGAAGTCGACCAGCTTGTACCGCTCGTACTCGTCGACCGGCTGGTGGACCTCGATGTACTCGCCACCGGGGAGGCGCACGATGCGGCCCGACTCGTAGCCGTGCAGTGCGATCTCGCGGTCCTTCTTCTGCAGCGCGATCGCGATCCGCTTCGCGACGAAGTACGCGAGGATCGGGCCGAGGATGAGAAGTGCCTGAAGGGTGTGGATGACGCCCTCCATCGTGAGCCAGAAGTGCGTCGCGATGATGTCCGACGCGGCCGCCGCCCACAGCACCGCGTAGAACGTCACGCCGGCAGCGCCGATGGCGGTGCGGGTCGGGGCGTTGCGGGGACGCTGGGCGATGTGGTGCTCGCGCTTGTCTCCGGTGACCCACGCCTCGATGAAGGGGTAGATCAGCACGAGGACGATGAAGACACCGATGACGGCGAGCGGTACGAGGATGTTGAACGACCAGGTGTGGCCGAGGAACACGAACTCCCAGCCCGGGGGGACCAGGCGCAGGGCGCCGTCGGCGAAGCCGATGTACCAGTCGGGCTGCGTACCCGCCGAGACCGGCGACGGGTCGTACGGGCCGTAGTTCCAGATCGGGTTGATCGTGAACAGCGCCGCGATGAGTGCGATCACGCCGAACGTGATGAACAGGAAGCCGCCCATCTTCGACATGTAGACCGGCATCATCGGGTAGCCGACCACATTGCTGTTCGAGCGGCCGGGAGCGGCGAACTGCGTGTGCTTGTTGATCACCATCAGCATGAGGTGGAGCACGAGCAGCCCGACGAGGATCGCGGGGAGCAGCAGGATGTGCAGCGAGTAGAGGCGTCCGACGATCGCGGTGCCGGGGAACTCGCCGCCGAACAGCAGGAACGAGGTCCACGTGCCGATGAGCGGAATGCCCTTGACCATGCCGTCGATGATGCGCAGGCCGTTGCCCGAGAGCACGTCGTCGGGAAGCGAGTACCCGGTGAAGCCCTCACCCATCGCGAGGATGAACAGGATGAAGCCGATCACCCAGTTGAGCTCGCGCGGCTTGCGGAAGGCGCCGGTGAAGAACACGCGGAGCATGTGGACGCCGATGCCGGCGACGAACACGAGCGCGGCCCAGTGGTGCATCTGGCGGACGAGGAGCCCGCCGCGCAGGTCGAACGAGATCTCGAGCGTCGAGGCCATGGCCGCCGACATCTCGATGCCGCGCATCGGCAGGTAGGCGCCGGTGTAGTGGGTCTCGACCATCGAGGCCTGGAAGAAGAACGTCAGGAACGTGCCGGTGAGCAGCACGACGACGAAGCTCCACAGCGCGATCTCGCCGAGCATGAACGACCAGTGGTCGGGGAAGATCTTGCGGCCGAGCTCCTTGACGAAGCCCGACAGGCTGGTGCGCTCGTCGATGTAGTTCGACGCGGCGCCGACGAAGCGGCCACCGAGCGGCTTGTCACGCGGCGGCGTCGCGGCCGGGGGAGCCTCGACGAGGTTCTCGGTGGCGGTTGCGGTACTCAATGACGCTCCCAGAAGCTCGGGCCGACGGGTTCGGTGAAGTCGCTGCGCGCGACGAGGTAGCCCTCATCGTCGACGGTGATCGGAAGCTGCGGCAGCGGGCGGGCCGCCGGGCCGAAGATCACCTTCGCGGCGTCGGTGACATCGAACTGCGACTGGTGGCAGGGGCACAGCAGGTGGTGGGTCTGCTGCTCGTAGAGGGCGACCGGGCAGCCGACGTGCGTGCAGACCTTGGAGTAGGCGACGATGCCGTCGTACGACCAGTCGGCCTTCTCGGGCGCTTCGGTGATCTGCTCGGGGAGCAGGCGCATGAGGAGCACGATCGCCTTGGCCTTCTCCTCGAGATAGCCGTCGCTGTGCGAGATCGCGGCGAGGTCTTCGGGGATGACATGCACGGCGGAGCCGAGCGTGACGTCCGCGGCGCGGATCGGCTCGCCGCTGGGGTCGTGCGCGAGGCGCGTCCCCTCCTTCCACATGGTGTGGCTGAGGAGGTACACGGGATTGCCCCCGTTGGGGTGCTCGGGCGAGTCCTGCGGCGCGAGCCCGCGGAAGAGGACGATGCCGGGGGCGACCGACGCGACCAGCGCGGCGATCATCGAGTTGCGGATCATCACGCGACGACCGAAGCCCGACTCCTCGTTCGCCACGGCGAACGCCTCGATCGCTGCTTCACGCGTCGAGTCGCGCCCACGGGTCGCGTGGCGCGGCTCCGTGTACTCGTGGTCGGACATGATCGCCTTCGACCAGTGGATCGCGGCGATGCCGATGGCGAACAGCGCGAGAGCGATGCCGAGGCCGATGAACAGGTTGTTGTTGCGGATGTCGACCATCCGGCCGCTCTCGATCGGGAAGAGCATGTAGGCGGCGATCGCCCAGATGCTGCCGGCGATCGACAGGTAGAAGAGCGTGTACACCGTGCGGACGGCGGCCTTCATGGCCACCGGGTCCTTGTCGGTCATCCGCGGGCGATGCGGAGGGAGCTCCGGGTTGCGCACCGGGTCGGTGACCGCGACGGCGAGCCCGGGGGAGGGCTTCCAGGAAGCCCTCTCGTGCTCGAGCGGGTCGTCCTCGTGTGCCATGCTGCTCCTCGTCAGTTCTTGCGTGTCAGTAGGTTCAGTTGGATTTCGCCGTGATCCACACGGTGAGGGCGATCAGAGATCCGATGCCGAAGATCCAGATGAAGAGGCCCTCGGAGACGGGGCCGAGCGATCCGAGCGTGAATCCGCCGGGCGACTGGCTGTCCTGCAGCCAGAGCAGGTAGGAGATGATGTCGCGCTTCTCCTCGGTCGTCAGCGTCATGTCGTTGAAGACCGGCATGTTCTGCGGGCCCGTGACCATGGCCGCGTACATGTTGAGCGGAGTCGTGTTGTAGAGCGCCGGGGCGTACTTGCCCTCGGTCAGCGCGCCGCCGGCGCCGGCCACGTTGTGGCACATCGCGCAGTTGATGCGGAACAGCTCGCCGCCCTCTGCCGCGTTGCCTTCGCCGTCGAGCGTCTCGTCGTCGGGGTAGGTCGGGCCGGGGGCGATGCTCTGGATGTAGGCGCCCACCGCGGCGATCTGCTCGTCGGTGAACTGCGCCGGCTTCTGCGGCGCCTGCGGGCCCTGCATCTGGAGCGGCATGCGGCCCGTGCTCATCTGGAAGTGCACGGCGAGCTCGCCGACTCCGTAGAGCGAAGGGCCGTCGGCGGTGCCCTGGACGTCGAGTCCGTGGCAGGTCGCGCAGTTGGCCTGGAACAGCTTCTTGCCGTCTTCGACCGTCGACGCCGTGGCGACGGTGGTCTCGGCGGTGGTGGCTGCGACGGCCGCCGACGCACCGGCGTACACGCCGCCGGTGATCAGAAGGCCGATGCCGATGAGTGCGGCGGCAGCCCAGGGGCTGCGGCGGCCTTTCGAGCGGCGCGGGGTCTCTCGTGCCATGTCGGGGATCAGCTCCGCTCTTATTTCAGGAAGTAGATGACGAGGAACAGGGCGATCCAGACGACGTCGACGAAGTGCCAGTAGTACGACACGACGATCGAGGACGTCATCTCCTTGCGCCCGAAGTTCTTGACGGCGTATGCGCGGCCGATCACGAGGAGGAACGCGATCAGGCCGCCGGTGACGTGGAGGGCGTGGAAGCCGGTCGTCAGGTAGAAGGCCGAGGCGTACGAGTTCGCACTGATCGGCATCCCCTCGGCGACGAGCTGCGCGTACTCCCAGACCTGGCCGGACACGAAGATCGCGCCGAGCGCGAAGGTCAGCCAGAACCACTCGACCATGCCCCAGCCGAGCCATCCGCGCTTGCGCGTCGAATAGGGCTGGAAGCGCTCCGCGGCGAAGACGCCCATCTGGCACGTGACCGACGAGAGCACGAGGATGATCGTGTTCACGGTCGCGTACGGGATGTTGAGGAGCTGGGTCTCCTCCGCCCACAGGTCGGGGGAGGTGCTGCGAAGGGTGAAGTAGATCGCGAACAGGCCGGCGAAGAACATCACCTCGCTGCCGAGCCACACGATGGTTCCGACGGCGACCGGGTCGGGCCGCTTGACGGACCGCATGGCCTGGGCGTAGGTCGCTGAGGAGGTCGTCACGCTCCCCATTATGGCCGATCCTGCGGCCCGATATTCGCATCGGGAGGCATGCATTTGGCTCGACGGGGACTTAGGACAGCCTAAGGATCCGCCGCGAGTCTGCCGTGAACCCGAGGTGAAGACGCAGAACCGGGTGCAGCGGGATGCCGTGTCACGAAACGGTTCCGATCCATGCGCCCCGGCTAGGCTCATCGTTATGGCGGAGCTGTACACCTGGCCGGGCATCCTCACGACCCTTCTCGAGCGGCGCGATCTCAGCGTCTCGGAGTCGACGTGGGCGATGCGGCAGATCATGTCGGGCGCTGCGACGCCATCCCAGCTCGGCGGATTCCTCGTCGCGCTCAGGGCGAAGGGCGAGACGGTCGACGAGATCGTCGGCTTCCGCGATGCGATCCTCGAGGCGGCTGTGCCGCTCCCGGTGGACCCCGCCGTCCTCGACATCGTGGGGACCGGCGGAGACCGCTTCGGCACCGTGAACGTGTCGACGATGGCCGCGCTCGTGGCCGCGGCATCCGGCGTGCCCGTCGTCAAGCACGGCAACCGCGCCGCGAGCTCTTCGTCGGGCTCGTCCGACGTGCTCGGCGCGCTCGGCGTCGACCTGTCGCTGCCGCCCGAGGCGGTCGCCGCGGCGCTGCCGCGGGCGGGCATCACGTTCGCCTGGGCCGCGGCGTTCCACCCCGGCTTCAAGCACGCCGGCCCGACCCGCAGCGAGCTCGGCGTGCCGACGGTCTTCAACTTCCTCGGCCCGCTCTGCAACCCGGCGCGCGCCGAGGCGAACGCGGTCGGCGTCGCCCAGCTCGACCGCGTGCCGCTGATCACGGGCGTCTTCCGCACCCGCGGCGCGACCGCGCTCGTCTTCCGCGGCGACGACGGTCTCGACGAGCTCACGACCACCGGGCACAGCCGGGTGTGGGAGGTCAGCCGCGGAGACATCCACGAGCACGACCTCGACCCGCGTGATCTCGGCATCCCGCTGGCCGACATCGACGACCTGCTCGGCGGCGATCCGGCGCACAACGCAGCCGTGGTGCGACGCGTGCTCGGCGGCGAGGAGGGCGCCGTCCGCGACATCGTCCTGCTCAACGCGGCGGCGGGCATCGTGGCGTACCGCCTGTTCCAGGACGCGACACAGGTGCAGCGGCCGATCCTCGAGCGCCTCGCTGAGGCGAGGGACGAGGCGTCGGCGGCCATCGACAGCGGAGCCGCGGCGAACACCCTGGACCGATGGGTCGAGATCACGCGCGAGCTGGGCGCCTGACCGCCGCGTCTTCCACGGCGCGTGGTCTTCCGCCGACGTCGACCGCGCCGCTACCGTGTGCCTAGGACGACCTGACCCACGGAGGATGCCATGAGCGAGGATCTGCCCACCACCACCGCCGACGCCGTCGAGCCGCCCGTCAAGAAGGTCGGACTGGTCAAGGCGGTGGGAGTCCTCGGCATCATCGGCGGCGTCCTGCTGATCGTCGTCGGCATCGTCGCGTGGATCGGCGTGACGTCGCAGCTGACGGCCGAGAACATCACGATCCCCGACGATGCGGCCGCGTTCCAGGGGCAGCAGGTCACCGGTCCCGTGACGGCGTACGTGCAGGCCGACATCATCAACCACCATGCGCTCGAGGCATCCGGCGGCAAGACCTACGCCGAGCTCGACCAGGACGACCCGGTGCGTGCCACGGTCATGCAGGCGTCGTTCCTGCGGGCGTCGCTGTTCACCTCGGTGGTCGCCTACGGCGTGGCGCTCTTCGCCGCGGGCATGGGCGTCCTCGCGATCCTGTTCGGCTGGGCGATCCATCGCCTTGCGAGCGTGCCCGTGGTCGTGAAGCGAACGGCGCTGGCGGCCGAATGACTCCGCGCCCGCGCGCGGGCCGGCGATGAACCCCCACGACGCCCTCACCGAGATCGCGACCCTCCTCGAGCGCGAGCGCTCGTCGCACTACAAGTCCAAGGCGTTCCGGGCCGCCGCGGACTCCATCGAGGGCTTGACCGATGACCAGCTGCGGGATGCCGCATCCCTCCGTCGCCGGAAGGGGATCGGCGACTCGACCTTCGCGGTGATCCAGGAGGCGCTGGACGGCGGCGTGCCCGGCTATCTCGCCGACCTTCGTGAGCGAGCCGGCGTCCAGGTCGCGTCGCAGCTGCGGGGCATGCTGCGCGGAGACCTCCACTCGCACAGCGACTGGTCGGACGGCCTGACGTCGATCGACCTCATGGTCGACGCGGCGCGCGCCCTCGGCCACGAGTACCTCGCCCTCACCGACCACTCCCCGCGGCTGCGCGTGGCGAACGGCCTGTCTCCCGAACGACTGCGCGAGCAGCTCGCGGTCGTCGCGGGGATGAGCGGCCAGGGCTTCACGCTGTTGTCGGGAATCGAGGTCGACATCCTCGACGCCGGCGCGCTCGACCAGGAGCCCGAGCTGCTCGATGCGCTCGACATCGTCGTCGCCTCGGCCCACTCGAAGCTGCGGATGGAGCGCGGTCCGATGACCCGGCGGCTCGTCGTGGCGGCCTCGAACCCGCACGTCGACGTCATCGGCCATGTGACCGGAAGACTCGTCGAGGGTTCGCGCGGCACGAGGCCGCAGTCGACGTTCGACGCGAAGGCCGTCTTCGAGGCGTGCGCAGCGCACGGCGTGGCCGTCGAGATCAACTCGCGTCCCGAGCGGCAGGATCCTCCCGACGACCTTCTCGCCCTCGCACTGGACATCGGGTGCCTGTTCTCGATCGACTCCGATGCGCACGCCCCGGGTCAGCTGTCGCTCATCGACCACGGCGCCGAGCGTGCGGAGCGCGCGGGCGTGCCGCCGGAGCGGATCGTCACCACCTGGCCCCTCGATCGGCTGCGGGAGTGGACCGGACGACCCCGATGACCTCGGCGCGCACGAGGGCTACGGTGGCGTCGTGGACTACACGCATTCCGAGCTGATCGCACGCAACGACGCCGAGTTCGAACAGCTGCTGGCGATGATCGACGGGCTGCCCGCCGAACGCCTCGACGAGCCCTTCGCCGGAGACGCACGAGATCGCAACCTGCGAGACGTCATCGCCCATCTGCACGCCTGGCACATCCTGCTCGAGAAGTGGTACGCGGACGGCGAGGTCGGCGGCGCTCCGGCGATCCCGGCAGAGGGCTACACGTGGCGCGAGCTCGACTCGCTGAACGAGGAGCTCCGTCAGCAGTGGCAGGACACCAGCCTTCCCGAGCTCCTCGCGCTCCTCCGTGCATCGCACGAGTCGCTCCAGGCGATGGTGGCGCTGCACACGGACGCCGAGCTGGCGGCTCCAGACGCGTACGCGTGGACGCAGGGTTCGCCCCTGGGCGAGTTCGCGTGGGAGTGCGGCGGCGGCCACTACGCGTGGGCCCGGGGCGTCATCACGGCCGGGCTCGGTCTTCCCACCCCGGCCTAGACTCGACGAGTGACCCCCGATCTCGCCTCTCACGCGAGGCGGGGAATCCCGTGGCTGGTCATCGCCGGCGTGATGGTCGCGGCCCTGAGCCTGCGGGGTCCGATCGTCGCCCCGACCCCGGTGCTCAGCGAGATCGAGGACGACCTCGGCATCGGGGCTGCCGCGGCAGGGCTGCTCACCACGGCGCCCGTCCTGATGTTCGCGCTCCTGACACCCGTCGCCGCCCTCGTCATCCGGCGCGCGGGCGCCGAGTTCGCGCTGCTGCTCTCGCTGAGCGGCGTGCTGGTGGGAACGTTCGTGCGCGCCCTGCCCGGATTCGGATGGATGCTCGCGGGAATGGTCGTGATCGGGGCATCCATCACCATCGGCAACGTGGTGATCCCCGTCATCATCCGTCGCGACGTCACCCCCGACAGGGTCGCTCTCGTCACGGCTGCGTACGCGGCGATGCTCAACGCGGGATCGCTCATCACCTCGCTGCTCACGGCGCCGCTCGCCCTGTGGATCGGGTGGCCGGCGGCGCTCCTCACCTGGTCGCTGATCACGGTGGCGGGCATCGTGCTGTGGGGCGTGCATCTCGGCCGGACCCGCCGCGCGGGGAACGAGCTCGGCGATCGGTTCTCGGGAGCCGCGCCGGTCGGGGCCTCGCCTCGCGCTGCCGACCCGGTCGACCCTGCGGCGCTGACGGGGCCGCTCCCCGTCGTGTCGCGAGGACGCGGGTCGCTGCTGCGGCGGCCGGTGGCGTGGCTGCTTCTCGCCGCGTTCGGGCTGCAGTGCCTCATCTACTACGCGCTGTCGACGTGGCTGCCCACCTTCGCGGCCGACGAACTCGGTCTCGGGCCGTCGGCCGCGGGAGCGATGGCGTCGGTCTATCAGGGCGTCGGGATCTTCGGCGCGTTCCTGGTGCCGGTACTGCTGCGCTTCACGCCGCGGATCGTGCCGCCGCTCGTGATCTGCGCGTCGTGGCTGATCGTGACGAGCGGCCTGCTGCTCGCCCCGGAGCTGCTGTGGGTCTGGCTCGCGATCGGGGCGATCGGCCACGCGGGCGGCTTCGTCGTGATCTTCTCCGCGCTCGTCGCCGTCGCGCGCGACGATGCCGAGGCGGCCGGGATGTCGGCGCTGGTGCAGGGCGGCGGCTACGCGATCGGCGCCCTCGGTGCTCCGCTCATGGGCGCGCTGCACGAGGCGACCGGTGCCTGGAACGCCGCGCTCGCCCTCATGCTCGCGCTCGCGATCGTCTACTGCGGCGCCCTCCTGGCGGCGGTGGCGGCATCGCGTCGCGCGACGCGCTGACCCCGCACAGGGCGGGATCAGCGCGGCGGCGCGATCAGCCGGCGGCGTTCGCGCGGATCACCTCGAGCCGGGCGCGGTACTCGGTCTCGTCGATGTCTCCCTTTGCGAAGCGCTCCGCGAGCGTTCCCTCCGCCTGACGGGCGGGGCTGAGCCGGCCCTGCGGTCCATAGCCGCCTTCGGCGGCGGCGCGACGCCAGCGGCGTCCGAAGATACCGAAGACCAGCGCGAACAGCAGGATCCAGAACAGCGGGATCAGCAGGAACCACCAGCCGAAGCCCCACGGGCCGGCGAAGTGGTTGGCCACGAGTGCGGTGGCGAGCGTTGCGGACATCGGATTCCTCTCGGTCCGGGCCGTCGACGTCGGGTCGACGACCGGATGCCTCGAGTCAACGCGGGACGCAGCATCCGCGAATCTGCCCGTCGGAGTGACCTGGCGTGCTCCGAGGGGAGTACTCCGTGCGCTATCGCCAGCCGGGTGTCGCGATGCCGGACTCGTACGCGAGCACGACGAGCCGCACGCGGTCGCGCGCGTGGAGCTTCTGCATGATGCGCGACACGTGGGTCTTCGCGGTGAGGGGCGACAGGTGCAGACGGGCGCCGATCTCGTCGTTGGTCAGCCCCTCGGCCACCAGCCGCAGCACGTCGACCTCGCGGTCGGTGAGCGCGGCGAGCAGTTCGGGATCCGGCGATTCGCGCATGCCGACCGCCGCCCGGTCGAGCAGTCGGCGGGTGACGCCGGGAGAGAGCAGCGCGTCGCCTGCCGCGACGGCGCGCACGGCACGGATGAGGTCGGCGGGCTCGGTGTCCTTCACGAGAAACCCGCTCGCGCCGGCGAGGATCGCGCGCGAAACGTACTCGTCGAGCTCGAACGTCGTCACGATGACGACGCGGACGGCGGCCAAGGAGGGATCCGCGGCGATCTGCTCGGTCAGCCACAGGCCGTCGCCGTCGGGCATGCGGATGTCGAGCAGCGCGACGTCGACGGGCGTCTCGCGGATCGCGCGGAGCAGCTCCTGTCCGCCGGATGCCTCGGCGACGACCTCGATGTCGGGCTCCGAGTTCAGCAGTGCGCCGAACCCCGCGCGCACGAGCTGGTGGTCGTCGGCGAGCGCGACGCGGATCACGACGCCGGCTCCCACGGGAGACGGGCGACGACGGTCGTGCCGTGCGTGCTCGTCTCGATCGCGAGCGAACCACCGAGCAGCGCGGTGCGCTCGCGCATGCCCCGGAGACCTCCGCGCTCGCTCGCGCCGGAGGGGATGCCGGCGCCGTCGTCGGTCACGGTGAGCACCAGCTCGTCGCCGTCACGCGCGACGACGACCGTCGCACGGGCGGCCGCGGAGTGCCGCACCACGTTCGTGAGCGCCTCCTGGGCGACGCGGTACGCCGCGGTCTGCGTCGCGCTCGGGGGCAGGTCGGCGCCGAGTCGGTCGTCGAGCTCGACGACGAGCCCGAGTCCGGACCGGCCGGATACGAGTGCGGGGAGCTCCGCGAGCTGGGGCTGCGGCGTGAGCGGAGCCGTCACGGGAGCACCGCCGTCGTCGCCCCGGAGGAACGAGAGCACGCCGCGCACCTCGTCGAGCCCCGTGGCGCTGAGCGTCCGGATGTTGGACAGGGCCTCGCGGGCGCGCTCGGGCTCGCGGTCGAACAGGTGCAGGCCGACACCCGACTGCACGGCGATCTGGCTGAGGGAGTGGGCGAGCACGTCGTGCAGCTCGCGGGCGATGCGCGCCCGCTCCTCCTGCTCGGTGACGCGTCGCCGTTCGACGAGCTGCGCGCGGCGCTGTGCGGCGCCCTGCAGGCGGGCGCGGATGCCTTCGCCGATCGCGAAGCAGACGGCCAGCCCGAGCGTCGCCAGTGCGATGCGGAACGGATGCCATGACACGTCCATGAGGCCGGCGACCACGATCGCGCCGAGCCATCCGATGCCGACGGCGATGAGCGCCCACAGCCGGGCGCCGCGCACGACTGCGCCGATGATCGCGAAGGCGAGGGCGACGGCCGGCGGTCCGCCCTCGGGCGGCACGAAGAGGTCGATCGCCGTCAGCGCCGCCACGAACGCGACGGTGGGTCCCGGCCAGCGTCGGGCGGCGAGAAGGGCGAGAGCGGATGCCGCGGCCAATGCGACGCTGAGCGCTGCGACGGGCACCGGGGTGCGGGTCCACCACGACAGGGCGATCGTCGCCGGCACCTGCACCAGGAACGCGACGACGACGGGGACGAAGAGGGTCACGCCCGGCGGCGGCCGGAAGCGCGGCCCGGTCTCATCCCACGTCTGGCCCGACATGCCGTCGATCGTACGCCGGGCGATTCTGTGAGGAATCTGACCGGGGGAGCGGGCGCCGTACTCCCGAGGGAGTATGCCGCGGTGCGGGTCAGACGGCGTCGAGAGCCGCGATGATCCTCGTCATCGCCGTGCCCAGTGCCCACCGTTCGGCGAGGGCCGAGGCATCCTCCTTCGCCTTGTCGTCGAGCGGATGAAGGCGTGCGTCGATCTCGGGCAGCGGCAGGTCGCGCACGACGCCGACGACGGTCGGGGCGACCGCGAGGTAGGCGGATCCGGCTTCGAGCTTGGCCCGCACGCCGGCCGACATGCCGTCGCCCGCCTCGGCCGCCGCGAGGATGCCGGGGAGATCGCCGTGGGCGGCGAGGAGGCCCGCTGCGGTCTTCTCGCCGATCCCGGCGACTCCCGGCAGTCCGTCGGACGAATCGCCGCGCAGCGTCGCGAAATCGGCGTACTGGCTGGGAAGGATCCCGTACTTGGCCACGACGCTGGCGTCGGTGAGCACCTCGAGGTTGCTCATGCCGCGGGCGGTGTAGACAACGCGCACGTCGCGGGCGTCGTCGATGAGCTGGAAGAGGTCGCGGTCGCCGGTCACGACGTCGACCGGTATCGGGGCGCGGGTCGCGAGCGTGCCGATGACGTCGTCGGCCTCGTGCTCGGCGGCGCCGACGATCGGGATGCCGAGGGCGTCGAGCGTGTCACGGATCACGGGCACCTGCACCTCGAGCGGGTCGGGGACCACCTCGACGTCGGGACCGACGGCGACGACCTCGGCAACCCGGTGCGTCTTGTACGTCGGGATGAGGTCTACACGCCACTGCGGGCGCCAGTCGTCGTCCCAGCAGGCCACGAGGTGGGTGGGACGGTAGGTGGTCACGAGCTTCGTGATGATGTCGAGGAACCCGCGCACCGCGTTGACCGGAGTGCCGTCGGGCGCGCGGACCGTGTCGGGCACGCCGTAGAACGCGCGGAAGTACAGCGAGGCCGAATCGAGCAGCATGAGGCGGTCGGTCACGGGCTTCATCCTGGCACGCGGCGCCGACGTCCGGGGGTGACCGGTTCGCGTCAGCGGATCTCGTAGGTGATGTGCGTCACGTGCGGCGTCGAGCGGACGTGCGCCGGATCGAAGCGCAGCGGCGGCACCCCGTCGAACAGGCGCACCACATCGGTGCGCCCCCCGAGCCCGAGCGTAAGGGGCACGACATGGAGGCGCAGCACATCGAGAAGTCGCCGCGAGAGGACCTGGTTGAGCGTTTCGGCACCGCCGGCGATCGAGACGTCCCTGTCTCCGGCCGCCTCCTTCGCCCGGGAGACCGCCGACTCGATGCCGTCGGTGACGAAGTGGAAGGTCGTCCCGCCTGCCATGACGACCGGCTCACGGGGGAAATGGGTGAGCACGAAGACCGGCGCGTGATAGGGCGGCTCCGGTCCCCACCAGCCCTGCCAGTCGCCCGTCCACAGACCGCGGATCGGCCCGAACATGTTCCGGCCCATGACGTAGGCGCCGGCCTCCAGGATCGCGGCCGTCTCCTCGCGATGATCGGCGCCGTGCTCGAACATCCACTCGTGGAGGATCTCGCCGACACCGTCGCCGAACGGAGCGTCCTCGCGCTGATTCGGCCCGGTCGAAAAGCCGTCCGCCGAGACGGAGATGTCTGCAGTCACGCGTGCCATGGCGCCCAGCCTGCCGGGTGTCGCAGGTGCATGGAAGACTCCCCGTCATGACGTTCGCGAACATCGGCAGCCTTGGCACGCTCCCCGGCCGCCGCGACGAGCTGGTCTCCCTTCTCATCCGTCCGAGCGCCGCGCTGGCCGAGGTCGGGTGCCTCCTCTACGAGGTCGGCGTGTCCGACGACGAGCCCGACATCGTGTTCGTCGCGGAGCTGTGGGTGTCCGAGCAGGCGCATCGCGACTCGCTCGCCCTCCCGTCGGTGCAGGCGGCCATCGCCGAAGCGCGCCCGCTGCTGTCGGGTGTCATGGGAGGAACGCGGTTCCACGTCGTGGGGTCGCCGCTGCGCGCTCACTGAGGCCGCGGCGCGCTGATCTGAGCGCTCCGCCCCCCACCGTTCACCTTCCCGTCGCCGCACGGTCGCCTGTCGGGCGCCTTCGCGTTCACGCGTCGCGCCCACCGTGGTGAGACAGCCGCGGCAGGAGGTGACATGGCTCGCAACGACGTCCTCGCGTGGGTCGAGTCGCCGCTCCAGCTCGTGGGGGCGGCCGAGTGGGCCGATGCGCACCGCACGACCGTCCCCGTCGCCGGCCGGCTCACGGCGCAGATGTCGGCCACCGCCGACGAGCTGCTGGCCCGTGGCGCACGGTTCGGCGAGCTCGAGCCGTACCTCGGCATCCCGTTCTCGCTGCTCGCCCGCCACGGGCACTGGCTCGTGGGCGACGGCTTCTCCGGCCAGTTCCGGGTCGCCGCGTCGCTGCTGCGGCCGCACCGGATCACCTTCCTCGACGACGGCGCGCATGCGATCGCCTACGCCGACGCATTGCTCGGGCGCCGACCGTACGCGCGACCGGGAATCGCCGAGCGCGGACTGACGACGCGGATCGCGCCTCTCGCGCAGGCGACGGTGCTCCACCGGGCCTCGGCCCGCCGCGCCGGGTTCTTCACGGCCTTCGACCTGGGCGCCGAGCGCGCCGACGCGCTCCACGACCGCGGCTTCGGGATCCGCCGCCACGGATTCGACTGGACGCGGGCCACGGCGCCCGCCGCTCCCGAGCTGGGACGTCGGGTCGTGCTCGGCAGCGCTCAGCCCGTCGACGGCCGCATCACGCTCCGCGACTACCTCGGGTGGGTGACGCACGCCGCGACCCCCGGCCCCGCGGTCTACCTGCCGCACCGCCGCGAGACGGCGGAGCAGCTCGCCGCCGTCGCACGGGTGCCGGGGCTGACGATCCGTGAGACGAACCTGCCCGTCGAACTGGTGCTCGCCGGGGCCACCGAGGTCCTCGACATCCGCACGCTCGCGTCCAGCACGACCACGACGCTGCCGCTCGTGCTCGCCGGGACAGGTGCGACGTTGCGGATAGGTGCGGGCGCCGTCGCCGCGAGGGAGACGACCGCATGAGCGAGGTGGTCGCGATCGTCCCCGCGCGCGGCGGCTCGAAGGGCGTGCCCCGCAAGAACCTGAGCCGCGTCGGCGGCATCCCGCTGATCGCGCGCGCCATCGACGCCGCGCGGCGGTGCCCGTCGATCGACCGCGTGGTCGTCACGACCGATGACGGCGACATCGCGGCGGTGGCGGAGGAGTGGGGCGCCGAGGTCGTCGTGAGGCCCGCCGATCTCGCCGGCGACGCCGCGACCTCCGAGAGCGCTCTGCTCCATGCGCTCGACGTGCTCGAGGAGCGCAAGGTCGACGTGGGAGTCGTGGCGTTCCTTCAGGCGACATCGCCGTTCATCGACGTGCCCGCGCTCGACGACGCCGTCCATCTTGTGCGCTCGCGCCGTCGCGACAGCGTCTTCTCCGCGGTCGAGACGTACGGATTCCTGTGGGCCAAGGCAGCCGGCGATGCCGCGGAGGCCATCAACCACGACGTCGACGTGCGCCCGCGTCGCCAGGAGCGCGAGCCGCACTATCTCGAGACGGGCGGCTTCTACGTGTTGCGGGCCGCGGGCTTCCGGGCGACCGGGCACCGGTTCTTCGGCAGCATCGGCATCGCCGAGGTCGCCGAGCGCACCGCTATCGAGATCGACACCGCGGCCGAGCTCGAGATCGCCCGTGCCCTCGCGCCGCTCGTCGACGCGCCTGCGCCGATCGACGTCGACGCCGTCGTCACCGACTTCGACGGCGTGCACACCGACGACTCCGTACGGGTGGACCAGGACGGCGGCGAGTCCGTCAACGTGAGCCGGTCCGACGGCATGGGTGTGGCTCGGCTCCGGGCGGCGGGCATCCCGGTGCTGATCCTCTCGACCGAGGCGAACCCCGTCGTCACCGCGCGGGCGCGCAAGCTGCGGGTCGACGTCGCGCAGGACACCGCCGACAAGGCCTCGGCCCTGCGGGCATGGGCCGACGGCCGCGGCATCCCGCTGTCGCGCATCGCGTATCTCGGAAACGACGTCAACGACCTCGCCTGCCTCGACATCGTCGGCTGGCCCGTCGCCGTTCCCGGCGCGCACCCGCTCGTCCTCGCCGCGGCCCGTGTCGTGCTCGACCGCCCCGGCGGCGCCGGCGCGGTGCGCGACCTCGCCGAGCGCGTGCTCGCCGGCCGGGCCACGGCATCCGCAGATCCCCTCACCGCCGCACAGGAGGCACCATGACCGTCACGATCGGAACCCGCGTCGTCGGAGGCGGTCGTCCCGCCTACGTGATCGCAGAGATCGGCCTGAACCACAACGGCGACGTCGAGCTCGCCAAGCAGCTCATCGACGTGGCCGCCGATGCGGGTGCCGACGCGGTGAAGTTCCAGAAGCGCACCCCCGAGATCTGCACCCCGGAGCACATGCGCGACATCCCGCGCGAGACGCCGTGGGGGACGATGACGTACCTCGATTACCGTCGCCGGGTCGAGTTCGACCGCGACCAGTACATCGAGATCTCCGACCACGCGCTGCTGCGGGGCCTCGAGTGGTTCGCCTCCCCGTGGGACGAGCCGAGCATCGCGTTCCTCGAGGACCTGGGGGTCACCGCGCACAAGGTCGCGTCGGCATCGCTGACCGACCACGCGCTGCTGCGAGCGCTCCGCGACACCGGCAAGACCGTGATCCTCTCGACCGGCATGTCGACCATCGAGCAGATCGACGCCGCGATCGAGGTCGTCGGCACCGAGCGCCTGCTGCTGATGCACGCGACCTCGACGTATCCGATGGAACCGGGCGAGGCCAACCTCCGGATGATCCCCGCCCTGCGCGACCGGTACCCCGGAGTCCCGGTCGGCTATTCCGGGCATGAGCGCGGCCTGCAGATCTCGCTCGCCGCCGTCGCCCTCGGCGCTGTCGCGGTCGAGCGCCACATCACTCTCGACCGCACGATGTGGGGTTCCGACCACGCGGCATCGCTCGAGCCCACCGGCCTGCAGCACCTCGTGCGCGACATCCGCGTCATCGAGGCTGCACTCGGCGACGGCGTGAAGCGCGTGTACCCGGGCGAGCTCGCGCCGATGGCCAAGCTGCGCCGCGTTCCCGCGTGACGCGGCCCGGGAAGAGGCCCGGCGCGGGGCCGCCGCGGCGCATCGTCGCGATCGCCGACACCGACTCCTACGTCAAGTGGGCGGCAGCGCTCCTCGGCACGCTCGATGAGGGGTGGGATGCCTCGCTCCTCGTCGTCGAGACGCCGCTGGTCGTCTCGGACGTGCAGCTCGCCGCCGCCCTCGCGGGAAGCGGCCTGCCGGTCGAGCGCGTTGCCCGCGTGACGTGGGACGGCCTGATGCCCGCCTTGGCAGGGCGGCGGGCGGACGCCCTCCTGCTCGCGGCGAGGGGGCCGTTCGTCCGTGTGCTCGCGCGCGAGGCGGCGCGCCTGACACCGCGGCCGGTGCTGGTCACCGGGCTGCCGGGGATCTCGATCCCCGCCACGCGCAAGGCGATCGCGTACCGCACCCAGTGCGACCTCTTCGTGCTCCACTCGCGCCGGGAGTGCCGCGAGTTCGCCGACCTGTCGGTCGAGCGCCGGATGCCGCAGCGCTTCGCCCTGGCTTCGCTCCCGTTCGCGCGGACCGGTGCCGGAGGCGGCGCGGCGGGAACGGACCTGGTGTTCGCGCCGCAGGCGAAGGTTCCGGCCGACCGGGCCGACCGCCTGCGGATCGCCCGGCTGCTGGTGCGCGCCGCGGAGACCGACCCGTCGCGACGCGTCGTGGTGAAGCTGCGTGCGGCGAGCGGTGAGCACCAGACGCACGCCGAGCGCGACAGCTATCCCGATCTGCTCGCGACGCTGGCGCCGCTGCCGCCGAACCTCGTGATCTCGTCGACGTCCATGGGGCTCGCGCTGGATGACGCCGAGGGGCTCGTCACGGTCAGCTCGACCGCGGCGATCGAGGCGATCGCCCGCGGCATCCCGGTCATCGCCCTCGACACCTTCGGCGTCGCCCCCGAACTCATCAACGAGGTGCTGGCCGACGCCCGGCTCCTCGGCGGCGAGCAGGACGTGGTCGAGCGACGGTTCCGGCGGCCCCAGCGGGCCTGGCTCGACGACAACTACTTCCACGACCCTTCCGCCGACGACTGGGCCGGCCGGACGGCGGAGCTGATCGAGGCCCGCCGATCGGGGACGCTCGCCCCCCGAGCGCCCCTCGCGCGCCGCGGTGGGTCGCTGCGCGACACCTGGGAGCGAAAGATCGTGCTCGGGCCGCAGGACCGCACGCTCCGCGGACGGGTGGCCGTCGTGATCGGGATGCCGCTGCGCCTGGTCGTGCGCACCGCCCAGCGTGTGCGGAGCCTGGTCCGCGTCGCTCCGTCCGCGGCGCGCTGACTCGTCAGCAGCCGGGACCGGTCGGATCCTCGCGGCACGTCTCGTCGACGAGCGCCGTGCGCACCTCGACCACACGCACCTCGTAGCCGCCGGACGAGGCGGTGACGTACCCGGGGACGGGTCGCCACGACCCGTTGCCGAAGTCGACGGATGCCGCGTACCGCACGGTGACGCCGACGGGGAACGTCCCGCGCTCGTCGTAGACATGGCTGGTCGCGGTGGGCGTGAACTGCGCCTGGCCGAGACTCGACCAGCTCGCGCCACCTGTCCCGGCCGTCGCCGAGGTGCCGTCGCCGTGCGCGAACACGAACTCGGCCGGCACGAAGCGGACGGTCACGTCCCAGCCGAGAACGGTTCCGGTCATGCGCTGCTCGGATGCCTCGCCCACGAGATTCGTCGGCATGCCCACGACGCCGAACCCCGCGGGCTCGCCGGTGAGCGACGGCGCCGCCGGACGGAACGACGCGATGTCGGCCAGCGTGACGTCGGGGAGCGCCGCAACCTCATAGTCGCCGCGGCAGCCCAGCGGCCCGCAGTCTTCCGGCTCGGCCGGGACCGCATCGGGGGTGGCCGAGTGCACAGGAGGAGCGATGGCATCGGCGCCGGCGTCGCCACCGCGGCCGGGGGAGCCCGGGCGGTTGAGGTCGGCGGAGATGTCGACCTGGGAGCCGGAGTTCTCGATCTTGCACTGCCAACGGTTGGTGCATACGTCCGCGGCATTCGCGGCCGGTGAACCAGCCGCGATAGCGAGCATCACCAGTCCACCCGCGGCGAAGTACCTCAGTCGCACCTTGGCGCTCCGTCACGACCCGTGATACTCGCAATTACCCATGTGGTGGAGGTGGTCGGCGAACTCGCCAGCGTCACGAGCATGCTTTGGACAGCGGGACGGTCTGCGTCGACTACAGATTGCCCTTCCGAATCGACAAGCTCGACGTCCGAGACATCCAGGCAAACCGCGATTTCGAGTGTTCGCTCGTTCGTGCCTCCTAGCGAACGCGCTTCGACAACGGTTGCGCGACTCTCGCCTGACACGACCCACCCGTCGCCGTGCATCTGGGAGAAGTTCTTTCGTTCGTCCGCATTAGCCTCACCCGTCGTCCACGCGTAGACGTCTTCGAAAGTCTCCGGATCGCTGAGGTCGACCTGGTTCAGCGCATCCACGTACGCCCGATACGTCTCCTCCGCCGCCGCGAACGCTTCGGCCTCGCTCGAGAACGCCGGTGTCGGTCCCGACGGCTCGGTGGGCGCTGCGGCGCAGCCTGCGAGCGAGGCCACGAGAACCGCGACGATAGTCACCGGGGCGGTTCGCGAAGTCACGCCACCACGGTATCCGCGATGGAATCCGGTCCCTCCGACTTATCCACATCCCGGTTCCGGACGCGCCGGGCGCCCCAGGCGGCGGCTCGGTCGCCGGCGGCGACGACCATCGCGAGCACGAGGATGATCCCGACGAGCCGCAGCAGGGCGATCACGAGACCCGCGGCGCCGAGCGTCTCGAAGTCGAGGAACGGGTACGGGAAGCGGTCGGAGGCCGTGGGGGAACGCTGCGGCGCGCAGCAGCGACAGCGCACCGTATGCGAGGGGGAACAGCGTCCACAACAGACCGTCCCGCCAGCGCACGAGGCCCTGCGGACCGATCGCGACCCAGTCGGCGACGGCCATGGGTGCTCGGGTGTCGAAACACGGGCTGGGGAGGAGCCGGCGATCGCGTGGGGGGCGTGACCGCCGGCTCTGGGCGACTCGCAGAGGCCGCCCCTCGTGCCTCTGGGGGCGGGCACGAGGCGGGGTCCCTCCGACGGTCGCCGCCGTCGGGTTCCGCGGCATCCGGCTGCCCCTGCGAGGGGGCCTTCCGGTGTCGTGGAGACTCCTCAAGAATCCCACTCCGACCTGGGAATCGACTGTTCTCCCGCACGATGCGAGCAGCCTGTGGATCGCCGATGCGATGCCTGAGATCATCGAGTCATGAGGATCACGAAGCTCCTCGCGGCTGCCGGTCTCGCCGCGACGCTCGCGGTGCTCGGCGGATGCGCGGCACCGTCGGGGCCGGTCATCGCGCCCGTGACCCGCGAGGTGGGCTCCCTCCAAGGCGCCACCGTCGAACTGGTCGTCGGGCAGGCGCTGAACATCGACACGGGCGATGTCGCGGTCGACAGCTACACCGGCCAGGTCGACGATCCCGCCGTCGCCGAGTTCGTGCCCGGACGCGAGGAGGACGACGCCGTCTACAACCCCGGTGTCATGGCGCGCGCGGCGGGGACGACGACCGTCGTGCTCTCGAGCTCGGACGCCGGTATCGAGGACGTCACCTTCACCGTCGAGGTGTCCGGCGCTCAGCAGGGCGGATACTGACCCGCGTACGCTCGATGGCGATGCGCACACCGCCCCCTCTCGATGATCGCGACGCCGAGCTCGACGCAGCCCGTTCCGTCGCCGTCGTGCGGCTGAGCGCCCTCGATGCGGCGGTGGGGCAGCTGCGCGCCGATCGCCGGTCCGACACCGCCGACGACGAGCACGACCCCGAGGGCGTCACGCTGTCGGCCGAATGGGCGCGCCTGGAGGGGCTTCGAAGCGGGGCCGCGCGCGACCTCGACGAGATCGACGCGGTCATCGCCCGGCGCCGTGACGGCGTCGACGGCATCTGCGCCGACTGCGGGCGGAGCATCCCGATCGAACGGCTGCGCGCCCGCCCGACCGCCACCCGGTGCGTCGACTGCGCCGCGCGGGCGGGAGCCTGACGTGTCGTTCGGCGCGGCGGCGGCCCGCACTCCCGACGACCGGTTCGCCCGCGTCGGCGGCGACCGCCCCTGCCCGTGCGGAAGCGGCGATCCGTTCGACGGATGCTGCCGCCCGCTGCTGCGCGGCGCCCCTGCACCGTCGGCCGAGCGCCTGATGCGGTCGCGGTACACCGCGTTCGTCGTCGGCGATGCCGCGTACCTGGTGGGGACGTGGCATCCGCGGACCCGTCCCGACGAACTCGACCTCGACCCGGCGCAGCGCTGGACGCGGCTCGAGATCGTCGCCACCGAGGCGGGTGGTCCCGGCGACCTCCGCGGAGTGGTGGAGTTCCGCGCGCACTGGAGCCATGGCCGCGAACGCGGAGTCCTGCACGAGCGGAGCAGGTTCGCGCGGGGGAGCGGCCGATGGTGGTACGTCGACGGGGACGTCTGAGCGGCCGCGGTCCGTCGGCCCCGCGGGCGCTGCGCGCCGTTAGCGTGGAGCCATGAGCACCCAGGTCGACAGAGCCCAGTCCCTCGCCCGCCTCCACGCGGCGCCCGAGATCCTCCGCGTCGTGAACGTGTGGGATGCCGCCTCCGCCAAGACGATCGCCGCCCTCCCCGAGACGCGCGCGATCGCCACAGCGGGACACTCCATCGCCGCGACCTTCGGCTACCGCGACGGCCAGGTCCCGCTCGACGTCATGCTCGACATGGTCGGCCGAATCGTCGAGTCCGTCGGTGGCCTGCCGGTCACCGCAGACCTCGACGCGGGATACGAAGACCCCGGTGAGACGGTCCGTCGCGCGATCGGCAAGGGCGTCGTCGGCGCGAACGTCGAAGACCGCCTCCAGCCGCTCGCCGATTCGGTGGCGGCGGTGCAGGCGATCATCGCCGCCGGTGAGGCGGAGGGCGTGCCGTTCGTCCTGAACGCCCGCACCGACGCGCTGGTCCGCGGCGGCGACCGCCCGCTGGAGGCATCCGTCGCCGACGCCATCGAGCGCGGCCGCGCCTACCTCGACGCCGGAGCGAGCCTGGTGTTCGTGCCGGGCATCCTCGATGCCGACGTCACCCGCCGGCTCGTCGACGGCATCGGCGAGCGGAAGGTGAGCGTCATCGGCCTCCCTGGCTCACTCAGCGCAGGGGAGTACGAGGCGCTGGGCGTCGCCCGCATCTCCTACGGGCCGATGACGCAGCGTGTGGCGCTCACCGCGCTGCAGGACGTCGCCGCCGACCTGTACCGCGACGGGGTGATCCCCGCGTCCACGCGAAGCCTCAACTGACGGGGCCATGAGCAGCTTCACCGCCGCGCTCGCCGCCGAGCCGATCGTGCTCGACGGCGGGCTCGGCACCCTCCTCGAGGCCCGCGGAAACGACCTGTCGTCGACGCTGTGGTCGGCGCGCCTCCTCCTCGAGGCGCCGTCAGAGATCCGTGCCGCCCACGCCGAGTACTTCCGTGCCGGGGCCAGGGTCGCGATCACCTCTTCCTACCAGGTCGGCTACGCCGGGCTCGCGGCGGTCGGCATCGGTCGCGAGCACACGGACGAGGTGCTCGCCCGCAGCGTCGACCTCGCACGGCTCGCGCGCGCCGACGCGGGCCTGACCGACTCCGAGGCGTGGGTGGCGGCATCCGTCGGTCCCTACGGCGCCACGCTCGCGGACGGCAGCGAGTACACGGGCGAGTACGGGCTGACCGTCGAGGCGCTCCGCGAGTGGCATCGCCCGCGCCTTCGCGCGCTCGCTGCGGCGCGGCCGGACGTGCTGGCGATCGAGACGCTGCCTTCGCTCGCCGAGGTCGAGGCGGTGTGCGCCGAGCTCGCGGGGCTCGGGGTTCCGGCATGGGTGAGTGTGACCGTGGCCGAGGGACGGCTGCGCTCGGGCCAGTCGATCGCCGATGCCGCCGCGCTCGCCGCCGCCCATGACGAGGTCGTGGCGGTCGGCGTGAACTGCTGCGCGGTCTACGACGTCGCCCCTGCACTGGCCGAGATCGCCGCCGTCACGGGGATCCCCTTGGTCGCCTATCCGAACAGCGGCGAACGCTGGGACGCGCACGCCCGGTCCTGGGCGGGCACGGCGGCGGCCGCCCACGATCACGCGGGGGCGTGGCGGGATGCCGGGGCCAGGCTGATCGGCGGGTGCTGCCGCGTGACCCCGGACGAGATCGCCCGGATCGCCCGCGCGCTCGCCGGCTGAAGCCGGGAATCCTCGGCAGCCGACGATTGTTCTCACCGGCATGGAGTCCGCACCCGTCGACGTCGTCGTGATCGGCGCCGGGCAGGCCGGTCTCTCCGCCGCCTACCACCTGCAGCGGCGCGGTTTCGTGCCCGCCGGGCGCGCGCAGTCCGGCGACGAGACCTTCGTCGTACTGGACGCGGAGCCCGAGCCCGGCGGTGCGTGGCAGCACCGCTGGGAGTCGCTGCGCATGGCCACGGTGAACGGGATCCACGAGCTGCCCGGCTTCGCGGTGCCTCCGGCCGATCCGGCCGCGTCGAGCCGCGACATCCTCCCCGCGTACTTCGCCGCCTACGAGGAGCGGTTCGCCCTGGACGTGCGGCGCCCCGTCGCGGTGCGTGCGGTGCGGCGCGAGGACGACGACCCCGAGGGCCGCCTGCGAGTGGAGACGGACCGGGGCGAGTGGTCGGCGCGGCACGTGATCAACGCGACGGGAACGTGGTCGCGTCCGTTCTGGCCGCACTACCCGGGTCAGGCGCGCTTCCTCGGCCGCCAGCTCCACGTGGCCGACTACGTGTCGCGCGACGAGTTCGCGGGGGCGAAGGTCGTCATCGTCGGCGCCGGCATCTCGGCCGTGCAGCTCCTCGACGAGATCTCACAGGTCGCCGACACGTTCTGGGTCACCCGGCGCGAGCCGGAGTGGGTCGACGACGAGTTCGACATCCCCGCACGCGTCGCGGCGATCGCCGGAGTGGAGGAGCGCGTCCGTCGCGGACTGCCTCCCGGCAGCGTGATCTCGGTCACCGGCATGCACTGGACGCCCTGGGCGCGCGCGGCGCAGGCGCGCGGCGTGCTGGTGCGGCATCCGATGTTCGCGTCCATCGAGGAGCACGGCGTGCGCATGCCCGACGGCGGGTTCGTCGCCGCCGACGTGATCCTGTGGGCGACGGGGTTCCGCGCCGCCGTCGACCACCTCGCGCCGCTTCGGCTCCGGACCCGCGAGGGAGGCATCCGCGTCGCGGACGGCCGGTCGATCGACGAGCCTCGGCTCTTCCTCATCGGCTACGGCCCGTCGCAGTCCACCGTCGGGGCGAACCGGGCCGGGCGCGACGCCGTGCGCGCGATCGTCGCGGAGAGGGCCCCGATGGCGGCGTGACCCGCGGGGATGGCTCGGCGGCTCAGCCGCGGAGGCGGTCCGCGTACGTCTTGATGACGCCCCAGGCCCCCTCGGAGCTGTTCGAGACGATGGTGACCGTGCTCCGCGACTCGGGGTCGAATCGGGTGCGGATCGAGACGCCGGCGTCGTAGCCCTCCAACACGATGCCCGGGCCGTCCAGGTCGAGCCAGAATCCCATCCCGTAGCGGAGCCCCTCGGAGGCGTCCGTGTTCCGCGGGCGCCACATCTCGGAGATCGTGGAGGCGGGGAGCACTGCCCCGTCGGCGAGGGCGCGCCAGAACCGGCTCAGGTCGGGCGCGGTCGTCAGGGCCCCGCCGTCCCCGTTTCCCCGGACGGGGAGATGCAGCACGTTCGACCGCAGCGACTCCGGCTCTTCGTACACGTACCCGACGGCGGCATCGCCCGGCAGCTCGTCGAGGCGCGGGTAGCCTGTCGCCCCGAGTCCGGCACGGGCGAAGACGCGCGTGTCGACGAGATCGTGGAACGGAACCCCGGATGCCCGTTCGGCGATGAGGGCGAGCACGATGAAGCCGCCGTTGTTGTACGTGAACCGGTCGCCGGGTGCGGACTTCTGCGGATGGCCGTCCACGGCGGCGACGAACGCCTCGGTGAGCGCGAGCTCGTGGACCGGCACGGTCAGAACGTAGTCGTCGACCTCCCAGTCCGCCTCCTCGTCGAGGTAGTCGCCGATCCCCGATGTGTGCGTCAGCAGGTGCTCGATGGTCACGCCGTCGTCGATCGTCGGCAGATCGTCGCCCAGGATGCCGCGCACCGGCGTATCGAGCTGCACCGTGCCGTCCTCGACGAGCCCCATGACCGCGAGCGCCGTGAACGCCTTGCTCGCACTGGCCATGCCGAAGCGCGTCTCCGTCGTGTTGGCGATCCCGTGCGCCCGATCGGCGAGCCCGTACGCACGCCCGAACACCGGCTCGCCGTCGACGTCGATCCACACGACGCCGTTCATGCCATCCTCGCGGGCCCGCCGGTCGAGAGCGGCGGCGAGGGCGTCCAGATCGAGGTCGGCCATGCGGCTCACGCTACGGCGTGGGTGGCGACGCGCCAGCGAGTACGGTGGAGGCGGTCTTCGGATCCGCCCCACGTCAGACGCACCAGGAGGTCGGCGCATGAGCATCGCGCGCGAGCTGTTCCGCCGCAAGCCCGTCACCGCACCGGTCGCCGCTCCCGGCGGGCTCACCCGAGGGATCGGCACCTTCCAGCTCGCGATGCTCGGCGTCGGCGCGACGATCGGCACCGGCGTGTTCTTCGTGATGCACGAGGCGGTCCCGCTCGCCGGACCCGCCGTCATCCTCGCGTTCCTCGTCGCAGCGATCGCAGCGGGCCTGTCGGCGGTCTGCTACGCCGAGATGGCATCGGCCGTCCCGGTCGCGGGGTCGACGTACTCGTATGCGTACGCGACGCTGGGGGAGATCGTCGCCATGGGCGTCGCGGCTTGCCTCATGCTCGAGTACGGCGTCTCCACGGCCGCGGTCGCGTCGGGATGGAGCGGCTATATGGACCGCCTGCTCGGCGACGTCCTCGGCTGGAACCTTCCCTCCGCACTCACCGTCGGTCCGCTCGAGGGCGGCATCATCAACCTGCCGTCGGTCGTCCTCGTGGGGCTGTGCGCGCTTCTGCTGATCCGCGGCACCCGCGAGTCGGCCACGGTCAACACGATCATGGTCCTCATCAAGATCGGGGTCCTGGTCATGTTCGCGGCGATCGCGATCACCGCGTTCAACGCCGACCACTTCGCCGACTTCGCGCCCCACGGCGCAGCGGGCGTGACAGCGGCAGCGGGAACGATCTTCTTCACCTTCATCGGCCTGGACGCCGTGTCGACCGCCGGAGACGAGGTGCGCGACCCGCAGCGCTCGCTGCCCCGTGCGATCCTGATCGCCCTGGTCGTGGTGGTCGTCGTCTACCTGTTCGTCGCGATCGCCGCCGTCGGCGCGCAGCCGTGGCAGGACTTCGAGGATCCCGCGCAGCAGAGCGCCGGACTGTCGGTGATCCTCGGCGATGTGCTCGGCGCGTCCTGGCCGGCGACGGTCCTCGCTGCCGGCGCGGTGATCTCGATCTTCTCCGTGACGCTCGTCACCCTGTTCGGGCAGACGCGCATCCTCTACTCGATCGGCCGCGACGGTCTTCTTCCGAGCGTGTTCGCCAAGGTCGACCCGCGGACCCACACGCCGGTGTTCTCGACGGTCGTCGTCGCCGTAGCCGTCGCCCTCCTCGCCGGGCTGATCCCGCTGTCGAGCCTGTGGGACCTGGTGTCGATGGGGACGCTCGTCGCGTTCATCGTCGTGTCGATCGGGGTCATCGTCCTGCGGCGCACGCATCCCGACCTGCCCCGCGCCTTCCGGGTGCCCGGCTATCCGGTCACGCCGATCCTGGCGATCCTGGCGTGCCTGTACCTGATCGTCGGGCTCGGATGGTCGACCTACGCCTGGTTCGCGGTCTGGGTGGCCGTGGTGCTCGCGTTCTATCTGCTGTGGGGGCGGCGCCACAGCCTGCTCGGGCGAGCATCGACCGAGGACGATGCCCCGTCGTCCGTGAGGGATGCCTCAGCCGACGCCGACGACCGCGCACCCTGAGCGCGGCCATCGGAGTCGCCCCGCGGCGTAGCGTAGGGGTGCGACGAGAGGAGCCCCCCTGGCCCGCGTACTCATCCTCGGCGGCCACGGCAAGGTCGCGCTGCTGCTCGAGCCCCTGCTCGTCGGGCTCGGCCACACCGTGACGGCCGTCGTCCGCAACCCCGCCCACGCCGGTGACGTCGACGCGACCGGCGCGACGCCCCTCGTCGCCGACATCGAGACGCTCGACCTCGACGGCTTCACCGACCTCGTCGCGGGCAGCGACGTCGTGGTCTGGTCGGCGGGCGCCGGCGGCGGCAGTCCGGAACGCACGTACGCGGTCGACCGCGACGCGGCGGTGCGGTCGATGGATGCCGCGGCCGCCGCCGGAGTCCGCCGCTACGTGATGGTTTCGTGGATCGGATCGCGCGCCGACCACGGCGTCGCGCCCGAGAACTCCTTCTTCGCCTATGCGGATGCGAAGTGGGCCGCCGACGAGCACCTGAGGGGGAGCGGCCTCGACTGGACGATCCTCGGCCCCGGCACCTTGACGCTCGACGATCCCACCGGTCGGATCGACACCGATCCGTCCGGTCGCGGAGAGGTGACGAGAGCGGATGTCGCAGCCGTCGTGGCGGCCGTCATCGACGACGACTCGACGGTGGGGCGCAGCATCCGGTTCGGAAACGGCTCGGTGCCGATCGCCGAGGCGCTCTCGAACTGACGCCTCAGCCGACGCGGGTGAAGCGGGGACCGATGTAGCCGTCGCGGTCGACGTGCTCCGTCCACATCGAGGCGGGGCGCACCCACAGGCCGCGCTCACCGTAGAGCGCGCGGTAGACGACGTGCTCCTCGTCGGTCTCGCTGTGGCGGGCGACCCCGATGACCTCGTACTGCGCACCCTTGAAGTGCCGGTAGGTTCCGGACTCGATCGTCATGCCGCCAGCGTACGGGGCGGCCCCTCGTGGGTCACACCGTCGGCGGGGCGAGAAGCGACGGCGCGATACCCAGGCCGGCCCCCACGCTCATCGCCTTGCATGCGGGCGCGCTCCTGGCCTCGACCTCGCCGGGACCTGCGGCCGAGGGATCGGGCGGCCCTTCGGCGTCGTCGTCGGGCGGATCCGTCTGATCGCTCATCCGCGGTGTGCCTTCGCCGTCTCGACGCCATCGTGGGTCGGCGACGTGCGCATGTCAACGGGTGCGCTCGTTCGGATCCCGCGCGCCCCGAGCGGTTCCCGCGTCCTAGGCTCTTCACATGCTTGCCACCGTGATCCATGCCGCCCGCGACATCCGCGTCGAAGAAGTGCCCGATCCCGTTCTGTCCACCGGCGCCGACGCCATCGTCCGCGTCGTCGCCGCCTGTGTGTGCGGCTCCGACCTGTGGCCGTACCGGGGCGTGACCCCCACCGACGAGCCGCACCGCATCGGCCATGAGTTCGTCGGTGTGGTCGAGGCCGTCGGCGACGACGTCGCGACCGTGAAGCCGGGTGACTTCGTGATCGCCCCGTTCTACGTCTGCGACGGCACGTGCGCCAACTGCCGCAACGGCGTCAGCACCTCGTGTCTGACAGGCGGATGGTGGGGGAGCGACGACCGCTTCGGCGGGTTCGCCGACGGCGGGCAGGGGGAGTTCGTGCGCGTCCCGCTGGCGGACGGCACCCTCGCCGTCGTGCCGGGGCCGGTCTCCGACGACGAGATCCCGGGACTGCTCACGCTCAGCGACGTGATGGGCACGGGGCACCACGCCGCAGTGTCGGCGGGCGTCGGCCCGGGCGACTCGGTCGCCGTCGTCGGAGACGGGGCGGTCGGGCTCTGTGCGATCATCGCGGCGAAGCGGCTCGGAGCGACCACGATCATCGCCATGTCGCGTCACCCGCAGCGCCAGGCTCTCGCCCGCGACTTCGGCGCAACCCACGTCGTCGAAGAGCGCGGCGACGAGGGTGTCACGGCCGTGCGCGCGCTCACGGGCGGGATCGGCGCCGACCGCGTGCTCGAGTGCGTCGGCACGAAGGAGTCGATGGACCAGGCGATGCGCTCCACGCGCCCCGGCGGCATGGTCGGCTACGTCGGTGTGCCCAACGGCGGCCCCGAGCTTCCGATCCGCCAGATGTTCGGGCGCAACGTCGGCGTCAACGGCGGTGTCGCGCCGGTCCGCGGCTACATCGACGAGCTGCTGCCCGACGTCCGCTCGGGCGTCATCCGACCCGGTCGCGTGTTCGACCTGGAGCTGCCGCTCAGCGACGCGGCCGAGGCCTATGCGGCCATGGACGAGCGCCGCGCGACGAAGGTGCTCCTGCGTCCGTGACGCCGCCGTGCGGCGACGCGCCCGGGCGCCTCCCGTTCGGAATGCGCGCCATGGGGTAGAACTGTGGAGTTCGCGCTCCGGGGGGATCGCTCTGTCGTCGACCGAAGGGACCCCTCAGCCGTGAAGCTGGTCAAGCGCCTCCTCATCGGGCTCGTCATCGCTTTCGCGGTGTTCTACCTCGTCACGAGGCCCCAGGATGCCGCGAACGCCGTTCAGGCCGCCGTCGGTGCGGTGTGGGGCGCGGGCGTCGCGGTCACCGACTTCTTCGTGGCCCTCGCGGGCGGATGAGCCTGTTCGATCCGCGGATCGACAAGCACCTCATCGCCGATCAGGGCGAGGTGGTGATCGACGAGGTGCACAAGCACTGGGCCGCGGTGGTCGTCGCGACGCTGGAGCTGTTCGGCGGGGTCGTCCTGCTGCTGCTCGTCTTCTTCGTGCCCGCGCAGGCATGGTGGGTGCCCGTGCTCCTCGGGGGTGCTATCTGCCTCCACGCCGGGTGGCGGATCCTCGAGCGCCGCACGGACATCTTCGTGATCACCAACATGCGGGTCTTCCGCGTGCACGGCATCCTGTCGCGGAGCATCGCCACGATGCCGCTCGCCCGGATCCTCGACATCTCCGTGCACAAGCCGATCCTCGGGCGCGTCTTCGGCTACGGGCACTTCGTCTTCGAGTCCGCCGCACAGGCGCAGGGACTGCGCGAGATCCGCTACGTCGGCGATCCCGACGGGCGCGGCCTCACCATCCAGCGTGTGATCCAGCAGGCGGGCCTGCGCGGCTTCGTCGCGAATCAGCCGATGACGAGCGTGGACGCCCGGCGCAGCATCCCTCCGGCGCCGCCGCTTCCGAGCGGCCACGACCGCGACTCGCCGTGGGCGCAGACCGCTCAGCTCCGGCCCGAGCGCTCGCCCGAACAGACATCGACGGATGCCGAGACCGCCGGCATGGGCTGGGACTGGCTCGCGGTCGCCCAGCGCCGCGAGCAGGAGCGCCTGGCCCATCTGCGGTGCGATCCGGAGCCGGAGGAGAGCCCGCCGTTCGATCCCGATCGGACCAGCACGGCGCCGATCGATCTGCCCCGATAGCCGGTCCCGATCGCCGTGATTCCGGCGCTGCGGGAACATCGCGACGCACAGCCGCGTTCTGATACCCTGGAGTGTCACTCGTGTGGCTATATCGCCACGCCTCGGATCCGGTTCGCGCCGGCGCCGAAGTGACATCGCACGACAACAATCCGCTTCGCCTCGCTCGAGGCATCCGTTCGCCATCGCGCGGCCGGGAGCCGCAGTTCGAGCCGGCCCGATACCCCCAACCCAACAAGGACAACCCACTACATGACTACCGCAACGACCGCCCCGGCCACCAAGCAGGTCGCGATCAACGACATCGGATCTGCCGAGGACTTCCTGGCAGCGGTCGAACTGACCCTCAAGTTCTTCAACGACGGCGACCTCATCGAAGGCACCGTCGTGAAGATCGACCGCGACGAGGTCCTCCTCGACGTCGGATACAAGACCGAGGGCGTCATCCCCTCGCGCGAGCTCTCGATCAAGCACGACGTCGACCCCAACGAGGTCGTCAAGGTCGGCGACGCTGTCGAGGCCCTCGTTCTCCAGAAGGAGGACAAGGAAGGCCGCCTCATCCTGTCGAAGAAGCGCGCCCAGTACGAGCGCGCGTGGGGCGACGTCGAGAAGATCAAGGAGAACGACGGTGTCGTCACCGGCTCCGTGATCGAGGTCGTCAAGGGTGGCCTCATCGTCGACATCGGCCTCCGCGGCTTCCTCCCCGCGTCGCTCATCGAGCTCCGCCGTGTCCGCGACCTCACGCCGTACCTCGGCCAGGAGATCGAGGCCAAGATCCTCGAGCTCGACAAGAACCGCAACAACGTGGTTCTCTCGCGCCGCGCGCTGCTCGAGCAGACGCAGTCGGAGTCGCGCACCACGTTCCTGAACAACCTGCACAAGGGTCAGGTCCGCAAGGGCGTCGTCTCGTCGATCGTCAACTTCGGCGCGTTCGTCGACCTGGGCGGCGTGGACGGCCTCGTGCACGTCTCCGAGCTCTCGTGGAAGCACATCGAGCACGCCTCCGAGGTCGTCGAGGTCGGTCAGGAAGTCACCGTCGAGATCCTCGAGGTCGACCTGGACCGCGAGCGCGTGTCGCTCTCGCTCAAGGCGACGCAGGAGGACCCGTGGCAGGTCTTCGCCCGCACCCACGCCATCGGCCAGGTTGCTCCGGGCAAGGTCACCAAGCTCGTCCCGTTCGGTGCGTTCGTGCGCGTCGCAGACGGCATCGAGGGCCTCGTGCACATCTCGGAGCTCTCGGGCAAGCACGTCGAGCTCGCCGAGCAGGTCGTGTCGGTGGGTGAAGAGGTCTTCGTCAAGATCATCGACATCGACCTCGAGCGTCGCCGCATCTCGCTCTCGCTCAAGCAGGCGAACGAGTCGGTCGACCCCTTCGGCACCGAGTTCGACCCGGCCCTCTACGGCATGGTCACCGAGTACGACGAGAACGGCGAGTACAAGTACCCCGAGGGCTTCGACCCCGAGGCGGGCACCTGGCTCGAGGGCTTCGACGCTCAGCGCGAGAAGTGGGAGCAGGAGTACGCTGCCGCCCAGGGTCGCTGGGAGGCTCACAAGGCCGCCGTCGCCAAGGCCCTCGAGGCCGAGGCGAACGCCCCGGCCGACACCGGCTCGTCGAGCTTCTCCTCCGAGAGCAGCGCCGGCGGCACGCTGGCCGACGACGAGGCCCTCGCCGCACTGCGCGAGAAGCTGTCGGGCCGCTGATCTGATCAGCAGCTGAACCGTCAGGTTCGAAAGGGCCGGGACCTTCGGGTTCCGGCCCTTTCGCATGCCCCGGGAGTGTCGGTGCTCTCGCCTACACTCGCGATGTGCCCCGCCGTTGTGTTGTGGAGAGCGGATGCCGCGGCCCCGTGCCGCCCGACGCTCCCGTCGCCCTGTGCGAATGGCATCTTGCGGTGGCGGCCGAGTGGGAGGGGTGCGGGCACGGCGTCACCGACGTCCTGCCGTTGCCGTGCGCGCTGTGCGGCTCCCGGCTCGGTGTGAGCTACCCGTCGGGGTGGCTCTGCGCGGAGTGCGAGTGGCGGCACGGCGAGCTCGTCGACGGCGAGCTGCCTCCGCCGCGGATCGACGTCGTGTACTACCTCCGGTACGACGACCGGATCAAGATCGGCACGACCGCGAATCCCCGGCAGCGGCTGTCGGCGATCTGGCACGACGACCTGCTGGCGTTCGAGCGGGGCGATCGGGCGCTCGAGCGCCGCCGCCACGAGCAGTTCGCGGCCGATCGGTTCCCGCGCACGGAGTGGTTCCGGGCGTCGCCCGAGCTCACCGCGCACATCGCGGATCTCGCCGCCGGCGTGGACGATCCGTGGCAGGTCCATGCCCGCTGGGTGAGCGCGGCGATCGCGCGCACCGGCTGAGGCACGAGACGCGGCCGGCGTCCCTGGCTGGGAGACGCCGGCTCGTGGTGGGGCGGCGACACCGCGGGACGCCGCGGGCTTGGGCCGCTTCCGCGGCTCCGGCGGCGACGTCAGGTTCTGACCGCATCGCGAGCCTCGTTCACGGCCGAGGTCGGCATCCGTTAGCGTCACCGTATGGACGCCGCGAAAGGGGACGAGGGGCGCCGCGGGTCACGGCCGTCGGACGCGTCGCCTCGACGCGCTCGCACGGTGTGGCTGCGCGAGGATTTCGCCGACCGCACGCGGGACCGAACGGCGACGCTGAACCAGCTCCTTCTCTCGTCGGTCGTCTTCGTGCTGGGCGTGCTGATCGCCCTCGATCCCGGCGAGGTCGACGCCGCGCTGTTCTTCGCCGGCGTCGTGATCGTGATGATCGTCATGGGCGCGGCGCTCATCATCCCCTGGAACCGCCTGCCCTTCGGATGGGTCGCGGTCGTCCCCGCGATCGACATCGTTGCCATCATGCTCATGGTCCTCGCCGCCCCGGGCACGGCGATGGGCCTCCTGTGGATCTTCCCGACGACCTGGCTCGCCGCGGGATTCGGGATGCTGGGGCTCTTCGCCGTCATCGTGGCGATCGCCGGCGTGATCGGCGTGCTGACCGTCCTCACCGCGCAGGAGGTCGAGTACACGACGCTCCTGCTGCCGCTGGTGCTCTTCGCGGTCGCGGCGACGAGCCACCTCACCGCACGCCGCTCCGACGCCCAGCGGATGCTGCTCGCCAAGCAGTCGCAGCTGCTGCGCCGCGTGCTGGAGCAGACTCGGCGCCAGGAGCAGGTCGTGACCGAGGTTCTCGATGCCGTCGACTTCGGGGTGATCCGGGTCGACGCCGACGGACGCGTCGCGGTGACCAACGAGGCCCACGGGCGTCTCCAGCAGGCGATCCGCGGCGACGATGCCGACGACGACGCGCCGGCGTTCCGCGACGACGGCGTCACCAGGCTGCCCGACGACGAGCTCCCCGTCGAGCGCGCCCTCCGCGGCGAGGCGTTCGACGGCCAGATCGTGTGGTTCGGCGAGGAGCCGGGACCTCGGCAGGCGCTCAGCATCACGGCACGTCGGCTGATCGACCCCGACGGGGAGGACGTCGGAGCCGTGGTCGTCTCGCGCGATGTCACGGCCGAGCTCGATGCGCTCCGTGCCCGGGACGAGCTCGTCGCATCGGTGTCGCACGAGCTGCGCACCCCCCTCACGTCGATCCTCGGCTACCTCGACCTCGCGATCGAGGAGCCCGACATCCCCGATCACGTCCGGGCGAACCTCGACATCGCCGAGCGGAACGCCGAGCGCCTGCTGCGGATCGTCGCCGACATCCTCGCCGCGTCGAGCTCGTCCTCGTCGTCCGTGGAGGCATCCATGTCGCCGCAGCTCCTCGACGCGCGCGACATCGTCCGCGCGGCGGGTGAGGCACTTCTGCCCCGCGCCGCCTCGCGCGCTGTGACGATCGACACCACCGGGCTGGAGGAGTCCGAGGTGTGGGCCGATCCGGTGCGCCTCCGGCAGGTGGTCGACAACCTCGTGTCGAACGCGATCACCTACAACAAGGACGGCGGCACCGTCTTCCTCGGCACCACGACCGACGGTGCCAGCACCTGGATCCTCGTGCGCGACACCGGCGTCGGCATCAGTGAGGCCGACCGCTCCCGGCTCTTCCAGCGGTTCTACAAGGCGGGGGCGGGCCGCAGGACGGGGACCGGCCTGGGCCTCGCGATCACGCGCGACATCGTCCGCGCCCACGGTGGTGAGATCGGGCTGCACAGCTCGCCGGGTGTCGGTTCGACCTTCATCGTCAAGCTCCCCGCGACGGAGCACCACGGGGCGCCGCCGCCGGCGCCCCGCCCGCACCCGTCGCCACCCGAAAGGACCCCGTCATGATCCTCGAGCTCCAGAGCGTGGTCATCATGACGGCGCTGGTCGTCAACGTCAGCGGCATCCTCTTCATCGTCGAGACGCTGCTGCGCCGCGATGAGGGTGCCGGTCGTGTGTGGGCACTCGGCTTCCTCGCCGCCATGCTCACCACGCTGGCGTACATGGTCTGGTCGCAGAGCCCGGGCGCGTGGTGGGCGGTCGCGGTCGGCAACGCCGCATTCGTCGCCGGCACGGGCTGCATGTGGCTCGGGTGCCGGCGCTTCAACGGCAGCCCGATGGCGTGGTCGTCGTGGCTGGTCGGTGGAGCCATCGTCGCCGCGGGCGTCGCAGTCGCGGTGGAGGGCGCGGACGGGGGCGACTGGGCGGGCGCCGTGTGGATGTTCGTCGCGCTCATGGTCTTCGCCGGGGCGGGGGCGGCCGAATGCGTCCGCGGAGCCCTCCGCGAGTCGCGCACCGCGTGGGTGCTGGCGTTCGTCCTCGGCCTCCAGTCGCTGTACTACGTCTCGCGCACCACGGCGTTCCTCGTCGCCGGCCCCGAGAGTGCCCTGTTCGAGACCGCGTTCGGAACGATCCCCACGAGCTTCCTCACGGTCATCCTCACGATCGTGGCCGTCGTCGTGACATCCGTCCTTCGCTCCACACGTGCTCCGATGCGCGGCTACCTGCGGCTCGCGGGACTCGGAACCGCGAAGGGCGGCATCCTCTCGCGCGACGTCTTCGACGCGGCGCTGGCCGGCCTGTGCGAGCGGGCCGCGTCGCGCTCCGAGGTCGTCGGCGTGATCGCGGTGCGCATCGACGACCTCGACCAGATCTCGACGGCGTTCGGGAGCGAGGTCGCCAGGGCCGTCACCGAGACGTGGCGCACCGGCGTGCGTCGTCATGCCCCGTCGAACGCGCTTGTCGGCGAGGACGGTACGACCGGACTCGTCATGGGCGTCGTCGTGGACTCCGCGCCCGAGGCGCGCCGGGTGGCGGGCGCCGTGTACCGAGGGCTGTTCGACGACCTCGGCAAGGTGGGCGGGGGAGTCATCCCCGTGGTCGGGGTCGGGGTCGCCCTGAGCGATGCCGCCGGCTACGATGCATCGACGCTGCAGCGCGTCGCCCGAGAGGCTGCGAGCCGGGCGGCGGCGAGCGTGGAGACGTCGGTCCTCGTGGGGGAGACCGAATAGCGGCATCCGATCTGGGATCCTCGCCGCCTCGCGCGTCGGTCAGGGTGCTGTGAGGCGGTATCCGACGCCGCGGACCGTCTCGATCCACCGCGGATTCGTCGGCGACTCGCCGAGCTTCCTCCGCAGGTTCGCGACGTGCACCTCGATCGCGCGCGCGTCGCTGTCGCTCACGAACTCGACGCCCGTGAACTGCTCGCCGCGCAGCATGAGCGCGAGGTCGGACTTGCCGCGGACGCGTCGCCCGGCGGCGAGCAGGTCGGCGAGGATGTCGAACTCGCTGCGGGTCAGCTCGAGATCGTCGCCGTCGATCGTGACGATCCGCATTTCGGGGTTCAGTCGAAGGCCCTGGTGCTCGAGCCACGCGGCGCTGATGGGACCGGACGGGTCGGCCATGACCGGTGCCGCGGCGACATTGTGGCGGGGGCGGCGCAGCATCGCGTCGATGCGGGCACGCAGCTCACGGGGGCGGAACGGCTTGGCGACGTAGTCGTCGGCCCCGGCCTCGAGTCCCTGGAGCGCGTCGATCTCCTCCGTGCGGGCGCTGAGCATCACGATGTACGTCGGGCTGACGGCGCGGATGCGCTTGGCCGTCTCGAATCCGTCCATGCCCGGCATGTTGACGTCGAGCGTCGTGACGAGCGGCTGGTGCTCGAGCACGAGCTCGAGGCCGTCCTGGCCGTTTGCCGCGCCGTGCACGTCGAACCCCGCCTGTGCCAGCACCGCGGAAAGCAGCGACCGGATGTCTTCCTCATCCTCGATCACCACGGCTACGCGCGTTTCATCCACCGATTCACCCTCCGGTGCCGGCGAAACGATCGCAGGCTCCTGGACGTCGGTCATGATATCCCAGAACGCGGTCTGGAACAGGCGTCCGGGATCGGCCATCAGGCGACGTCCCTGGCGGATCGCGCGGCTCGGGGGTGTGCGCCGGAGAGGCGGCGGCCAGGATCCGACAGATCCCGGCCGCGCGCCCCGCCGGAACGGGAGGCCGCACGCTTCACGACACGAACCCCCCCGTGCCGCGACGCGCGCGCCCCCGTGGTGCGGGAGGGGGAGGCGATCGCCCCCACGACCACCACCCCACCGCACCGATGGCGGACTTCTCCACCCCGCCTCGCGAACGAGCCGGGCGGGTGGGTGGACAGGCAGGTGGCCGACGTCGCGGATGCTCGTCGGTGTGTCACGTCCTGTCCTCCCCAGAGACCCCCTGTGAAGGTCCGCCTTCTTTCGGGTTGTCCCGAACGTACCCGGGTGGCCTCAAGCCACCCTCAGTGAGACCTCAGGAGCGCCCAAGGTTCGGTCACCCGCCCGGGCTTCGGCCGTGGCATCCTCGACTCATGCCTCTCGTCGCGCTCACCGGCGGCATCGCGTCCGGAAAGTCCACGATCGCCCGGCGCCTCGCCGAACACGGTGCCGTCGTCGTCGACGCCGACCAGATCGTGCGCGACGTGCAGCAGCCCGGCTCGTCCGTGCTCGCCGCGATCGCGGCCGAGTTCGGGGAGGGGATGCTCCGCCGCGACGGGTCGCTGGACCGGGCGGCCCTCGGGGGGCGGGTCTTCGGCGACGACGCGGCGGTCAAGCGGCTCAACGCCATCGTCCATCCTGCCGTCCGGGCCGAATCCGCCCGCCGCTTCGCCGCGGCGTTCGCGGCAGACCCCGATGCGGTGGTCGTCTACGACGTGCCGCTGCTGGTCGAGGCGCGCGTCGACGATCCGTGGCAGCTGATCGTCGTCGCCCACGCCCCGTCCGACACGCGCCGGAGGCGGCTGGTGGAGCTCCGAGGGATGTCCGACAAGGAAGCCGCGGCCCGGATCTCGTCGCAGGCGGATGACGAGGCGCGGCTGGCGATCGCCGATGTCGTGATCGACACGACAGGGTCGATCGACGACACGAACCGTCAGGTCGACGAGCTGTGGGCGGCCCTTCCCGAGCGGATCACCGCGCGCGCGACTTAGTCCCCCCTCGGCGCGGCGCGGTATCCTGCCCCTGGCACAAGGAGGTTCGCTCATGGGCTGGTTCTCGAGGTTGCGAAGCAAGCGCCGTGTCGAGGCGCTGACCGACGAGGAGCGCATGGGCCGCTACGTGTACCTGCTCAACACGCTCCCCGCCTCGGTCATCGAGAGCGCGCATGCGACGGCTTTCCGCGATCTTCCGATCGAGAAGCGCCGCGACATGTTCGAGCAGCTCAAGCCCTTCATGTCGGATGCCGAGCGCGACGCGGCCTCCGATGACCCGACCGTGCTGGCGAAGCTGGTCCGCCGAGCCGAGGAGCGTCGCGCGCAGCGCGCGTCGGCGAGCGGCTCCGTCGAGGCCGGCGGTGTGGCAACCGCGACGCGCGAGGCCGGCGATCCGCGCGACGCCCTGGACCCGCGCGATCTGCTGCTCACCAGTGGAGTGGGGGTCGTCGTCGCCCAGAACTTCCTCGTGTCCGCCGCTGTGATGTCCTACTTCTCGGCAGGCGGAGGCTCCCTGGCGATCGGGTCCGAACCCGCATGGGTCGGCGAAACCTACGACACGGGCACGTCGGGCGGGTTCGACGGCGGGGGATTCGGGGGCGACGGCGGCGGAGGGTTCGACGGCGGGGGATTCGGCGGGTTCGACGGCGGCGGATTCGGGGGCGACGGCGGCGGCGGCGGCTGAGCCGGGCGCGGTCGCACGGACGACTCCGCCTGACGCCTCATCCGCTCGGCGCGAACGGCGCCCCCGGTGTCGGGGGCCGCGCCTACGCTGGAGGGGTGCAAGCCACCCGTTCCGTGCGTCCCTTCGAGGTCATCAGCGATTACGAGCCGTCCGGCGACCAGCCGGGAGCCATCGCCGATCTCGCTGCGCGCATCAACGCGGGCGAGACCGACGTCGTGCTGCTCGGCGCGACCGGCACCGGCAAGTCCGCGACGACGGCGTGGCTGGTCGAGGCGGTTCAGCGGCCGACCCTCGTGCTCGCGCACAACAAGACGCTCGCCGCGCAGCTGGCGAACGAGTTCCGCGAGCTCATGCCGCACAACGCGGTCGAGTACTTCGTCAGCTACTACGACTACTACCAGCCCGAGGCGTACGTCCCGCAGACCGACACCTTCATCGAGAAGGACTCGTCGATCAACGCCGAGGTCGAGCGGCTGCGTCATTCCACGACCAACTCGCTCCTCAGCAGGCGCGACGTCATCGTCGTGAGCACCGTCTCGTGCATCTACGGCCTCGGCGCGCCCGAGGAGTACATGCGCGCGATGGTCGCGCTCCAGGTCGGCGAGGTCTACGACCGCGACGCCCTCATCCGCAAGTTCATCGCGATGCAGTACAACCGCAACGACGTCGACTTCTCCCGCGGCAACTTCCGCGTCCGCGGCGACACGATCGAGATCATCCCGGTGTACGAGGAGTACGCCATCCGCATCGAGCTCTTCGGCGATGAGATCGAGGCGCTGTACATGCTGCACCCGCTCACCGGCGACGTGATCCAGCGCATGGACGCCGTTCCGATCTTCCCGGCCTCGCACTACGTCGCCGGCACCGAGACCGTCCAGCGTGCGATCGGCACGATCGAGAACGAGCTCGAGCACCGGCTGAAAGAGCTCGAGTCGCAGAACAAGCTCCTCGAGGCGCAGCGGCTCCGCATGCGCACGACCTTCGACCTGGAGATGCTCCAGCAGCTCGGATTCTGCTCGGGCATCGAGAACTACTCGCGTCATCTCGACGGACGCTCGCCCGGAGAGCCGCCGCACACGCTGCTCGACTTCTTCCCCGACGACTTCCTGATGGTCATCGACGAGTCGCACGTGACGGTCCCGCAGATCGGGGCGATGTACGAGGGGGATGCCTCGCGCAAGCGCACGCTGGTCGAGCACGGGTTCCGCCTGCCCAGCGCCCTCGACAACCGGCCGTTGCGGTTCGACGAGTTCAAGAACCGCATCGGCCAGACCGTCTACCTCTCGGCGACCCCCGGTCGGTACGAGATGGGGATCGCCGACGGAGTCGTCGAGCAGATCATCCGTCCCACCGGTCTCGTCGACCCGCAGATCATCGTGAAGCCGTCGAAAGGTCAGATCGACGACCTGCTCGAAGAGATCCGCGTGCGCGCGTCGCGCGATGAGCGCGTGCTGGTCACGACCCTCACGAAGAAGATGGCCGAAGAGCTCACCGACTTCCTCGGTGAGCACGGGGTTCGCGTGCGCTACCTCCACTCCGATGTCGACACGCTCCGCCGCGTCGAACTGCTGAGCGAGTTGCGCGCCGGTGTGTACGACGTCCTCGTCGGCATCAACCTGCTGCGCGAGGGGCTCGACCTCCCGGAGGTGTCGCTCGTGGCGATCCTCGACGCCGACAAGGAGGGGTTCCTCCGCAGCGGCACGTCGCTCATCCAGACGATCGGTCGCGCGGCGCGCAATGTGTCGGGCGAGGTCCACATGTACGCCGACACCGTCACCGACTCGATGCGCAACGCGATCGAAGAGACCGACCGCCGTCGTGAGAAGCAGGTTGCGTACAACCTCGAGCACGGGATCGATCCGCAGCCCCTGCGCAAGAAGATCGCCGACATCACCGACGCTCTCGCACGCGAGGCGTCCGACACGAAGGCGATGCTCTCGCGCAAAGACAGTGCACGGCTGAAGTCCGGCAAGGGGAAGTCGCCCACGCCGCAGCTGCGTCGAGAGGGCATCGCGGCGGAAGGCGCCGAGCAGCTCGAGGCGACGATCGGCGACCTCAGCAACCAGATGCTCGCCGCTGCGGCCGAACTGAAATTCGAGCTCGCCGCCCGTCTTCGCGACGAGGTGCAGGATCTCAAGAAGGAGCTGCGAGCGATGGAGCGGGCGGGGCACGCGTAGCGGTCGACACGAGCCGGCGTCCCGCGGCTGCCGGCTCAGGGGCAGTGCATGAGCGGCTTCGGACCGGACCGGTCGAAGGTGTGGTCCGCGATCGGCGCTCCGCACAGGGGGCACGCGCGCTCGGCGCGCTGGGCGGCCGTCGGCGGGGGAGTCGTCTCGTAGGGGCCGACCGCCGCGGGCCCCGCGGCACGGATGAGGCTCGCGTTGAACCATGCGTACCAGCCGCCGGCTTCGCGCACCCGGACCCGGAGCGGCGGGCGTTCGGCGGAGGCATCCTCATTGCGCATATCATTAGTGTACTAACTATTAGCGTCGATAGGATCTCCTGGTGACCGAATCCGCTCAGAGCGCCGACGACCTGCTCACGCTCGACAACCAGGTGTGCTTCGCCCTTGTGACGGCGGCACGCAACGTCGTCGCGATCTACCGGCCGATCCTCGAGCCGCTCGGGCTGACGCATCCGCAGTATCTCGTGATGCTCGCGCTGTGGGAGCGCTCGCCCCGTTCGCTGCGGGAGCTCGCCGCAGAGCTCGCGCTCGATCCTGCGACGCTCTCGCCACTCGTGAAGCGCCTCGAGGCCCAGGGCCTGGTCACGAAGTCGCGTCGCGAGCTCGACGAACGCGTGCTCGACGTGCGCCTCACAGACGCCGGCCGGAGACTCCGTCGGCGCGCGCTGGAGGTGCCGGCGAAGGTGATGGAGAGTGTCGGGACGGATGCCGCATCCCTCGTCGCTCTGCGCGACGCGCTCGCGCCGTTCTCCGGTGCCCGTCACCCGCAAATCACAGATGGATGAACTCTTCGGCAAACCTCTGGCACCTGCGACCGGAGGTATCTAGGCTCGACACGGCGTCCCGATCGCGGTGAACCTGCGTGCCCCGGCGCCGGCATCCTGTCATCCGATCCAGCAAGAGGAAGTCACCCCATGCGAATCAGGTCCCACCCCGACCGCCCCGCTCCGCGTCGCCGCCGTCTCATCGCGGTCGCCACCGCGGGCGCTCTCGCTCTCGGCGGCGGCGTGATCGCCGTCGCTCCCGCCCAGGCCGCGGACGAGCCGCTCGAGATCAACCTCGTGACCGTCAACGACTTCCACGGTCGTATCGAGGCCGCGGCACCGGTCGGCGGCATCGCGGCTCTTGCGAAGGCGGTCGACGGGATCCGCAGCACGAACGACCGCACCGTGTTCGCCGCGGCCGGCGACATGATCGGCGCGTCGACGTTCACCTCCTTCATCCAGCAGGACCTCCCGACGATCGACACGCTGAACGACGCGGGTCTCGAGGTCAGCGCGGCCGGCAACCACGAGTTCGACAAGGGCTGGCTCGATCTCCGCGACCGCGTCCAGGACGCCGCCGACTGGGAGTACATCGCGGCCAACGTGTTCCTCAAGGGCACGCAGGAGACCGCACTCTCCGAGTCCTGGGTGAAGGACTTCGGCGACGTCTCGGTGGGCTTCATCGGTGCGGTGACCGAGGAGCTGCCGTCGCTCGTGAGCCCCGGCGGCATCACCGAGCTGGACGTGCGCCCCATCGTCGCCAGCGTCAACGGCGCTGCCGACCGCCTGACCGACGGCAACGCGGCGAACGGTGAAGCCGACGTGCTCGTCCTTCTGATCCACGAGGGTGCCGCCAACACGTCGTACGCGGCGGTCACCGACTCCTCCGCCTTCGCACAGATCGTCAGCGGAGCGAGCCCCAAGATCAACGCGATCGTCTCCGGCCACACCCACCTGGCGTACAACCACGAGGTCCCTTACGCGGGCGACACCGGCCAGCGGCCGGTCATCTCGTCGGGTCAGTACGGCGAGAAGTTCAGCAACATGGTGATCCAGGTCGACCCGGCGACGAAGACCGTCCTGTCCATGGACAACACCGTGTACGACATGTACGTCGGCACCACGCCGCAGTACCCCGTCCCCGCCGACGACCCGATCCTGGCCAAGGTCAATGTGGCCAAGGCCGAGGCGGCCGTCCAGGGCGGCGTCGAGCTCGGCAAGATCACCGCCGACTTCAACCGCGCGAAGCTCGCAGCGGGCACCGAGAACCGCGGTGGCGAGTCGACGCTCGGCAACTTCGTCGCCGACGCGCAGCTGTGGTCGGCGCGACGGACCGACCCCGCGACGCAGATCGCGTTCATGAACCCGGGCGGTCTGCGAGCAGACATGGCGTTCGCGCCCGATGGCGTGCTGACCTACAAGGAGGCCGCCGACGTCCAGTCGTTCGCGAACACGCTCGTCACGCTGACGCTCACCGGCGACCAGATCCGTCAGGCGCTCGAGCAGCAGTGGCAGCCCGCCGGCGCCCAGCGCCCGTTCCTCAAGCTCGGCATCTCGAAGGGCTTCGAGTACGCGTTCGACCCGGCCGCCGCTCCGGGCTCGCGCATCCTCCGGATGACGCTGGACGGCGTCGACATCGATCCCGCGGCGTCCTACCGGGTCGTCGCCAACTCGTTCCTCAGCACCGGCGGCGACAACTTCGGCGCCATCGGCCAGGGCACGAACAAGCGCGACACCGGTCAGGTCGACCTCGAGTCGATGGTGGCCTATATGGCAGAGGTGAAGACGGCCACGCCTGACTACGCCCAGCGCTCGATCGGCGCCACCCTTCCCGCGCCGGCTGGTGCCCAGGGCTACGAGGTCGGCAGCTCGTTCGACATCGCGCTCTCGTCACTGGACTTCTCGACGACCGAGCCCCGCGCAACCACCGTGGACGTGACGATCGGCGGAAAGCCCGCAGGCACGTCGGCGATCGACAACACCCTGCCCACGGCGATCAGCGACGTCAACGGCAAGGCGACCGTCACGGTCACCGTGCCCGAGGGCATCACCGGAACGGCGAAGTTCGGCACACCCGTCCAGGTGCCGCTGACGGTCACGACGCCGCGCGGGACGAGCATCGAGATCCCGGTCACGGTGTTCGAGCGTGCCGACAGCTCGACCCTCGGCATCCCGAGCAAGTTCCTCGCGAAGCGGAACTCCTCGGTGCAGTTCACCACCATCGTCGTGGCCGAGAAGGGCACCGTCGTCACCGGCGAGGTCACGATCTCGGACGGTGACGAGGTGATCGCGACGGCGACCCTCACCGCGAAGGACCGCGGCATCGTCAAGGTCAAGCTGCCCGCGCTCGACCGGGGCGTGCACAAGCTCTCGGTCTCGTACGGCGGCAGCGACACGGTCAAGCCGTCGGAGAGCCCGACGTTCCCCGTGCTCGTCTGGTAGGAACCAGTGAAGGCGGGGTCTCCGGCGCCGATGTCGGGGGCCCCGCCTAAACTTGTCTGGTGCCCATAGTCCCTGTCGCCGTGCCCGGAAACACCAGCGGAAAACTCAGCGTTCGCGGTGCCCGCGTGCACAATCTGAAGAACGTCGATCTCGACATCCCGCGCGACTCGCTCGTCGTCTTCACCGGACTCTCCGGCTCCGGCAAGTCCAGCCTCGCCTTCGACACCATCTTCGCCGAGGGCCAGCGCCGCTACGTCGAATCGCTCAGCGCGTACGCCCGCCAGTTCCTCGGCCAGGTCGACCGTCCTGACGTCGACTTCATCGAGGGCCTCAGCCCCGCCGTGTCGATCGACCAGAAGTCGACCAACCGCAACCCGCGATCGACGGTCGGAACGATCACCGAGATCCACGACTACATGCGCCTGCTCTGGGCGCGCATCGGTGTGCCCCATTGCCCGGAGTGCGGCGAGGTCATCCAGCGCCAGACGGTGCAGCAGATCGCCGACCAGCTGATGGAGCTGCCTGAGCGCACGCGCTATCAGATCGTCGCGCCGGTGGTGACCCAGAAGAAGGGCGAGTTCGTCGACCTCTTCAAAGAGCTGTCGGCCAAGGGCTATGCGCGTGCCGTCGTCGACGGCGAGCTGATCCAGCTCGCCGAGCCGCCCACGCTCAAGAAGAGCTACAAGCACGACATCGCCGTCGTCGTCGACCGCCTCGTGGCCAGTCCCGACATCCTGAGTCGCGTCACCGACTCCGTCGAGACGGCTCTCGGCCTCGCCGGCGGCGTCATGCAGGTCAACTTCGTCGACCTCGAGGGCGACGAGGCGTGGCAGTCCTTCTCCGAGAAGCTCGCGTGCCCGAACGGGCATCCGCTGCAGCTCACGGAGATCGAGCCGCGCACGTTCTCGTTCAACGCCCCCTTCGGAGCGTGCCCCGCGTGCTCCGGTCTGGGAACGCGCATGTCGGTCGACGTCGAGCTCATGGTCGGTGACGAGGACCTCTCGATCCGCGAGGGCGTCCTGATCCCGTGGACCACCCAGGGCAAGGGTCTCTTCCAGTACTACGAGCGCTTGCTCGAGGGGCTCTCCAACGACCTCGGATTCTCGCTGGACACCCCGTGGCGGATGCTGCGCACCGAGGTCCGCGAGGCGGTCCTGCGCGGCGAGGACTACAAGGTCACGGTCAAGTGGAAGAACCGCTACGGACGGGAGATGCGGTACTCGTCCGGCTTCGAGGGCGTCGTGCCGTACATCGAGCGCCAGTACCTGCAGGCCGAGACCGACACGCAGCGTCAGCGATGGTCGGAATTCCTCCGCGAGGTGCCGTGCCCGGTGTGCGACGGCGCGCGCCTCAAGCCCGAGGTGCTCGCCGTGCAGGTGCACGGGCACTCGATCGCGGAGGCCTCGCGCCTGAGTCTCGCCGACGCGCAGAAGTTCTTCGCCGGTCTCGATCTCACCGAGCGCGAGGCGAAGATCGGCGCGCAGGTGCTCCGCGAGATCCGGGTGCGGCTCGACTTCCTCATCCAGGTCGGGCTGACCTACCTCAACCTCAGCCGCTCGGCCGGCTCGCTGTCGGGGGGTGAGGCGCAGCGCATCCGCCTCGCGACGCAGATCGGCTCGGGGCTGACCGGGGTGCTCTACGTGCTCGACGAGCCGTCGATCGGCCTCCACCAGCGCGACAACCGACGCCTGATCGAGACGCTGATCACGCTGCGCGACCTCGGCAACACGCTCATCGTCGTCGAGCACGACGAGGAGACGATCCACGCCGCCGACTGGATCGTCGACATCGGCCCGCGGGCCGGCGTCGACGGGGGAGCGGTGGTGCACTCCGGACCCCTCGAGCAGCTCCTCAAGGAGAGCGACTCGATCACCGGCGACTACCTCGCCGGCCGACGCGAGATCCCGACGCCGAAGAAGCGCCGCAAGATCGACAAGAGCCGCAAGGTCACCGTCGTCGGCGCACGCGAGAACAACCTCCAGAACGTGACGGTCGACTTCCCCCTCGGCGTGCTCACGGCGGTGACCGGTGTCAGCGGCTCCGGCAAGTCCTCCCTCGTGAACGACATCCTGTACGAGGTGCTCGCCACGCGGCTCAACGGTGCTCGTCGCGTCGCGGGCAAGCACACACGGGTGACCGGCACCGAGGAGCTCGACAAGGTCGTCCACGTCGATCAGGGGCCCATCGGGCGCACCCCGCGGTCGAACCCGGCGACGTACACCGGCGTCTTCGACCGCATCCGCACGCTCTTCAGTGAAACGCCCGAGGCGAAGGCGCGCGGATACCAGCCCGGGCGCTTCAGCTTCAACGTGAAGGGCGGGCGCTGCGAGGCGTGCTCCGGCGACGGCACGATCAAGATCGAGATGAACTTCCTCCCCGACGTGTACGTCGACTGCGAGGTCTGCCACGGCAAGCGGTACAACCGCGACACGCTGGCCGTCCACTACAAGGGCAAGAACATCGCCGAGGTGCTGGAGATGCCGATCTCCGAGGCCGCGGAGTTCTTCGAGCCGATCCAGGCGATCCACCGCTACCTCCGGACGCTCGTCGACGTGGGCCTCGGCTACGTCCGCCTCGGTCAGTCGGCGACGACGCTCAGCGGCGGCGAGGCGCAGCGCGTGAAGCTCGCGACCGAGCTGCAGCGCCGGTCGAACGGGCGCTCCATCTATGTCCTCGACGAGCCGACGACCGGCCTTCACTTCGAGGACGTGCGCCGACTGCTCGAAGTGCTCGGCGGACTGGTCGACAAGGGGAACTCGGTCATCGTGATCGAGCACAACCTCGACGTCATCAAGAACGCGGACTGGATCATCGACCTCGGCCCCGAGGGCGGATCAGGCGGCGGCCAGATCATCGCGACGGGAACACCGGAGCAGGTCGCCCGCGTGGAGGCGAGCCACACGGGCGCGTTCCTCGCCGAGGTGCTGGGCGGGTCGCAGGCGGTCCGCAAGGCCGGCTGACGCGATGGCCCGCTCCGCACCCACGGTCGCCTACAAGCCGAAGCCGGGGGAGATCCCGACCAACCCCGGCGTGTACCGATTCCGCGACCGGGACGGCCGCGTGCTCTACGTCGGCAAGGCGAAGAACCTCCGCGCCCGACTGTCGAACTACTTCGCCCCGCTTCACACGCTCCACGAGCGCACGCGCCGCATGGTCACGACGGCGGCGTCGGTCGAGTGGACCGTCGTGGCGAGCGACGTGGACTCGCTGCAGCTGGAGTACATGTGGATCAAGGAGTTCGATCCGCCCTTCAACGTGCGCTACAAGGACGACAAGTCCTACCCGTTCATGGCGATCACTCTGGGTGACGAGGCGCCGCGCGTGATCGTCACGCGAAACCGTCGCATTCCGGGGGCGAAGTACTTCGGCCCCTATCCGAAGGTGTGGGCCGTCCACGACACGATCGACCTCATGATCAAGGTCTTCCCGATCCGCACGTGCAGCGACTCGTCCTACAAGAAGGCGATGGCGTCCGGCCGGCCATGCTTCCCCGGGCAGATCGGGCGCTGCGGCGGCCCCTGCTCGATGAAGGTGTCGATCGAGGAGCACCGGGCGATCGTCGAGGACTTCGTGTCCTTCATGTCGGGCGGCGATCAGCGGTTCACGAGAGAGCTCACCGCCCGGATGCGCGAGGCATCCGCCGCCATGGACTATGAGGCCGCCGCCGTCTACCGCGACCGCCTCAGCTCGATCGACGCGGTCCTCAGCAAGAGCGCTCTCGTGCTGGCGGCCGACACCGACGCCGACCTCTTCGGGATCGCCGAGGACGAACTGGCCGCCACGGTGCAGCACTTCGTCATCCGCGGCGGCCGGGTGCGCGGAGTCCGCGCGACGACGATCGAGAAGGAGCTCGACATCACCGGCGGCGATCTCGTCGACCAGGTGCTGCAGCGCACGTACGGCAACGCGGCGGGTGCCGACATCCCGCGACAGGTGCTCGTGCCGGTCATGCCGGAGGATGCGGGTGATCTCGAGGAGTGGCTCCGCGAGCGCCGGGGCAAGGCCGTGACGATCCAGATCGCCCAGCGGGGGCGGAAGTCCGAGCTCATGAAGACGGCGTCGCTCAACGCGCAGCAGGCGCTCATGCTGCACAAGACGCGTCGCACCAGCGATTACGTCGCGCGCACCCAGGCGCTCACAGATCTGCAGGAGGCGCTCGATCTCGCCGAGGCACCCCTGCGCATCGAGTGCTTCGATGTCTCGCACCTCGGCGGCACCAACGTCGTGGCGTCGATGGTCGTCTTCGAGGACGGTCTTCCGCGCAAGGACCAGTACCGCTCCTTCGGCGTGCCGGAGACCACGGACGACACCGACTCGCTGTACCAGGTGCTGCGCCGGCGTCTCGCCTATCTCGACCGGCCCGAGGAGAACGAGCCGGAGCGGGTGGAGCCGACGGCCGACGGCGAGGTGGTGACCGAGCGCAAGCGCGCGCGCTTCGCGTACCGTCCCCAGCTTCTCGTCGTCGACGGCGGAAAGCCCCAGGTCGAGGCCGCGGCGCGTGCACTGCGTGACGCGGGGCACCAGGAGATCGCCCTGTGCGGCATCGCCAAGCGGCTCGAGGAGGTCTGGCTGCCGGGGGAGGAGTTCCCCGTCATCCTCCCTCGCACATCCGAGTCGCTGTACCTTCTGCAGCGACTTCGCGACGAGGCGCACCGGTTCGCGATCACCCATCAGCGCAGGCGCCGCCGGCGCGACATCCAGAGCGTGCTCGCCGAGGTCCCCGGTCTCGGCGACGCTCGGATCAAGGCGCTCCTGCGTCATTTCGGCTCGGTCTCGGCCCTCAAGAAGGCGACACCCGACGAGATCGCCGAACTGCCGGGCGTCGGGCCGAAGCTCGCGGCCGCGATCCACGCGCACCTCTCCGGTGGGTAGGGTGGTCTCGACGACGGGGGTGGTCATGAGCGAGGCAGCGCGCCGAGAGACAGGCGAGGTCCTGGTCGTGACGGGCATGTCCGGCGCGGGCAGGTCCACCGCCGCCAACGCGCTGGAGGACCTCGGCTGGTACGTCGTCGACAACCTCCCGCCGCAGATGCTGAAGCCGCTGCTCGATCTCACCGAGCTCGCGGCGGGCGTGCTGCCGCGGGTGGCGGTCGTCGTCGACGTCCGCGGTCGCGACCTGTTCTCCGAGCTTCCCGAGGCCATGCGCGCACTGCGCGAACGGCGCCAGATCCGTCTGATGTTCCTGGATGCCTCCGACGAGGTGCTGGTGCGACGGTTCGAGGCGGTCCGCCGACCGCATCCGCTCCAGGACGACGGCACGATCCTCGACGGAATCCGCCTCGAGCGGGAGCGGCTGACCGGGATGCGCGAGAGCGCCGATGTCATCATCGACACGTCGACGTACAACATCCATCAGCTGGCGACCCAGGTCAACGACCTGTTCACCGAAGCGGATGCCGCGCGCCACACGCTCACGATCCTGAGCTTCGGGTTCAAGTACGGCCTGCCGCCCGACGCGGACCTCGTCGCCGACATGCGCTTCCTGCCCAATCCGTTCTGGAACGAGGAGCTCCGTCCGCTGACCGGCGAGGACCCGGCCGTGCGCGATTTCGTCCTCGGGCAGCCCGGCGCCGAGGAGTTCATCGCGGCCTACGCGACGGCACTCCGCCCCGTGCTCGAGGGGTACCAGCGGGAGAACAAGCGGCATTCGGTGGTCGCGGTGGGCTGCACCGGCGGCAAGCACCGCTCGGTCGCGACGGCCCGCGAGCTCGCCGAGCGGCTGGCTGCCGTGCCCGGAGTCGCGGTGCGCGTGAAGCACCGCGACCTCGGTCGCGAGTGAGACGCTCCACCAACCGTCCGGCCCCCGAGTAGGCTGGACCGTCGTTCCCCCCATCCGAGAAGGAGTCCCGTGTCGTTGACCGCTGACGTGAAGGCCGAGCTGATCACCGTGCGAGACCCGCGCCCCACGGCCCGGGTGGCCGAGCTCACCTCTCTGCTGCGGTTCTCCGGCGGCCTGCACTCGATCGCGAACCGCGTCGCCGTCGAGGCCGAGCTCGACTCCGACATCCTCGCCCGCCGCACCGCGCGAGACCTGGTCGAGCTGTACGGCGTGCGTCCGGAGCTCGTCCACGTGCAGGGCTCCGGCGCCCGCGGCGGCAGCCACTACGCCGTGCGCGTGATCGACGGCGGAGAGACGCTCGCCCGGCAGACCGGCCTCCTCGACCAGCGCCGCCGGCCCGTGCGGGGGCTGCCCAACAAGCTCACGACGGGGTCGCGCGGCGACCTCGCCGCCGTGTGGCGCGGGGCGTTCCTCGCCGCGGGCTCCCTGTCGGAGCCGGGCCGCTCCGCAGCGCTCGAGATCACCTGTCCGTCGCCCGAGGCCGCCATGGCGCTCGTCGGCGCGGCCCACCGGCTGGGCATTCCCGGCAAGGCCCGTGAAGTCCGCGGGGTTCCCCGTGTCGTCGTGCGCGAGGGCGAGGCCATTCGCGCGGCACTGGCCGCCATGGGCGCGGAGCGGGCCGCGGCCGAGTGGGACCAGCTGCGCCAGCGTCGTGAGGTCCGGGCGGGCGTGAACCGCCTCGTCAACTTCGACGACGCCAACCTGCGCCGGTCGGCTCAGGCTGCGGTGGCTGCGTGCGCCCGGGTGGAGCGGGCGCTCGAGATCCTCGGCGACGAGGTGCCCGACCACCTCCGAGAGGCCGGCGATCTGCGCCTCGCGCATCGCGACGCCAGCCTCGACGAGCTCGGCCATCACGCCGACCCGCCGCTCACCAAGGACGCCGTCGCAGGCCGCATCCGGCGCCTCCTCGCGATGGCGGACAAGAAGGCCGACGCCGAGGGCCTGCCGGGGACCGAGTCCGCCGTGCCGGCGGGCATCGAGGACTGACGGCCCTCAGTCGATCGGCACCGCGGTGCCCGAGACGGTGATGCCTCCGGCCACGGGGATGTCGACCGTGAGAAGGCCCGGTCTCCCGACGTGGCGCCCCTGCTCGATCACGATGCGAGCCGGAGTGTCGACGGCATCGGTCGCGCGCAGATAGCCGCCGGTCGCCGCCGCCGCCGCGCCCGTCGCCGGGTCTTCGACGATCCTCCCCACAGGGAAGATGTTGCGGGCCTCCCAGCGTCCGCCGTCGAGCTCGTGCAGCACGATGATCGTGGCGGGCCAGGACTCCGCGTCCATCAGGGCGCGGGCACGGTCCGGATCGAATACGAACGCATCGAAGGCGCTGCGGTCGGCGAGGACCAGCAGCGGGTGAGCGTTGCCGGCGAAGGAGAGACGGGGCGGATGCCGGGGGTCGAGGTCGTCGCGCGTGAGCCCGATCAGGTCGAGCACCGCGTCGAGCGAGGCGTCGGGAAGGAAGCGGACCCAGGGCTCCACGCTCGTGAACGCGGCCGACCGTCCTGCCGCGTCGGTCCGGGTGACGATGTCCACCGGACCGACCGGTGTGGAGAACGAGAACACCCCGTCGCCGAGCTCCGTCGCCAGCGCGACGGCCGACGCGATCGTCGCATGCCCGCAGAACGGCACCTCGGCGACAGGCGAGTAGTAGCGGATGCCGCGGCTCCGCCCGGTGCCGGTCACGAACGCCGTCTCGGCGTACCCGACGTCGGCGGCGATGCGCTGCATCTCGGCGGGGTCGAGTTCGTCGGCGCCGGTCACGACGCCCGCGGGATTCCCGCCCGCGGGGTCGTTCGTGAAGGCCGCCCATCGCTGCACCGCCGGTTGCGTCATCCCGCGATCGTAGCGGCGCGATCTCCCGTCGTAGTTCGCGTCACGGAGGGAAGCAACCCCCTCGCCCGGGTGTTGGGCCTCAGTAGGATGAACCAGTCCCCTCGCAGCGCCGGGGAGCCTCGGCGCCGCGCTGACAGGAAGAAGAGAACATGGCGAAGTACACCTTGCCCGACCTCCCCTACGACTTCGCGGCGCTCGAGCCGCACATCAGCGGCAAGATCATGCAGCTGCACCACGACAAGCACCATCAGGCATACGTCACGGGCGCGAACACCGCTCTGGACCAGCTGGCCGAGGCCCGTGAGAAGGGCGATCTCGCGAACGTCAACAAGCTCGAGAAGGACCTCGCTTTCAACCTCGGCGGTCACGTCAACCACTCCATCTTCTGGACGAATCTGTCCCCTGAGGGCGGTGGCGAGCCCGAGGGCGAGCTGCGTGCCGCGATCGACGAGTTCTTCGGCGGCTTCGACAAGTTCCAGGCGCACTTCACTGCCGCCGCGACCGGCATCCAGGGGTCCGGCTGGGCCGTCCTGAGCTGGGACGTGCTGGGCGAGCAGCTCATCATCCAGCAGCTCTTCGACCAGCAGAGCAACACGGCGCAGGGGACGATCCCCGTCTTCCAGCTCGACATGTGGGAGCACGCGTTCTACCTCGACTACCTCAACGTCAAGGCCGACTACGTCAAGGCCGTGTGGAACATCGCCAACTGGCAGAACGTGGCGCAGCGCCTCGACGCCGCCCGCGAGAAGACCTCGGGCCTGCTGGTACTGTCATAGCAGGCGCGGCGTCCCGGCGGGACTGCCGGCCGGGACGCCGTTGTCCACTGTCTGAATCGCACCAACCGCGCACTCGCGCACGACACTTCTCAGGAGAAATTCCGTGGCTGTCAAGATCGGCATCAACGGCTTCGGCCGCATCGGACGCAACTACCTTCGCGCGGCCCTCGCGCAGGGAGCAGACCTCGAAATCGTGGCGGTGAACGACCTCACCGACAACAAGTCGCTCGCGCACCTGCTCAAGTACGACTCCGTGGGCGGTGTGCTGTCGGAGGACGTCTCGTACGACGAGGAGTCCATCACCATCGGCGGCAAGACGATCAAGGTCTTCGAGGAGCGCGACCCCGCCAACCTCCCGTGGGGCGAGCTGGGCGTCGACATCGTGATCGAGTCGACCGGTCGCTTCACCAAGGCCGAGGACGCCAAGAAGCACATCGCCGGCGGCGCCAAGAAGGTCCTCATCTCGGCTCCCGCGACGGGCGACGACGTCACCATCGTCATGGGCGTCAATGAGGGCGACTACAACCCCGAGACCGACGTCATCATCTCCAACGCCTCGTGCACCACGAACTGCCTCGCGCCGCTCGCGAAGGTGTTCAACGACGCGTTCGGCATCGAGCGCGGCTTCATGATGACCGCGCACGCCTACACGGCCGACCAGAACCTCCAGGACGGCCCGCACAGTGACCTGCGCCGTGCGCGCGGTGCCGCGATCAACATCGTCCCCGCCTCGACCGGTGCCGCGAAGGCCATCGGTCACGTCCTGCCCGAGCTCAACGGCAAGCTGAGCGGCTCGTCGTACCGGGTCCCCGTGCCCACCGGATCGATCGTCGACCTCACCATCGTGACGCCGACCGAGGGCCTCACGGCCGACCAGGTCAACGCCGTGTACAAGGCCGCCGCAGCCGAGGGGCGCCTCGCCGGCTACCTGGAGTACACCGAGGACCCGATCGTCTCGAGCGACATCCAGGGCAACCCGCACTCGTCGATCTTCGACTCGGAGCTGACCAACGTCAGCGGCAACCTCGTCAAGGTCTCGGCCTGGTACGACAACGAGTGGGGCTACTCCAACCGCCTCGTCGACCTCACCGAGTACGTGGCCGAGCGCCTCTAAGCGATCACCACCATGGCTCTGCGCACCCTCGATTCGCTGGGTTCGCTCGCAGGCAAGCGCGTCATCGTCCGCTGTGACCTCAACGTTCCTCTCAAGGACGCGGTCATTGCGGACGATGGCCGTGTGCGGGCATCCCTTCCCACGCTCAACGCCCTGATCAACCAGGGCGCACGGCTCGTCGTCTGCTCGCATCTGGGTCGCCCCGAGGGCGCGCCCGACGCGAAGTACAGCCTCGCGCCGGTCGCCCAGCGGCTGTCCGAGCTCCTCGGCAAGCCCGTCGCGTTCGCGCGCGACACCGTCGGCGAGTCCGCTCACGAGGCCGTCGCGGCTCTCGAGGACGGCGACGTCGCGGTGATCGAGAACCTCCGGTTCAACCCGGGCGAGACCGCGAAGGACGAGGGGGAGCGCCGGGCGTTCGCCGAGCAGCTCGCCGGACTCGGCGACGCGCTCGTCTCCGACGGGTTCGGCGTCGTCCACCGCAAGCAGGCGTCGGTGTACGAGCTCGCCGAGCTCCTGCCGTCCGCTGCCGGGCACCTGATCGCCACCGAGCTCGACGTGCTCGACCGGCTCACCGAGAACCCCGAGCGGCCGTACACGGTCGTGCTCGGCGGCTCGAAGGTGAGCGACAAGCTCGGTGTGATCTCGCACCTGCTTCCGCGCGTCGACAGGCTGCTCGTCGGCGGCGGCATGCTCTTCACCTTCCTCGCGGCCCAGGGCCACAAGGTCGGGTCGAGCCTGCTCGAGGCCGACCAGCTCGACACCGTCCGCGAGTACATGCGCCGTGCCGAGGAGTCGGGCGTCGAGCTCGTGCTCCCGACCGACGTCGTGGTGGCGTCGAAGTTCGGCGCCGATGCGGAGCACGTGGTGACCCGCGCCGACCAGATCGAGGAGACGCCGTTCGGGGCATCCGGTCTCGGTCTCGACATCGGTCCCGAGACGGCCGCGCGATTCGCCGACCTCGTCCGCGATTCGAAGACGGTGTTCTGGAACGGCCCGATGGGCGTGTTCGAGCTCGCGCCGTTCGCCGCGGGCACGAAGGCGGTCGCGAAGGCGCTCACCGAAGTCGACGGACTCTCCGTCGTGGGCGGCGGCGACTCCGCCGCCGCCGTTCGTCAGCTGGGCTTCGCCGACGACGAATTCGGCCACATCTCGACGGGCGGGGGCGCCAGCCTCGAGTTCCTCGAGGGCAAGAAGCTCCCCGGACTGGAGGTCCTCGGATGGCAGTAGTGGACAACGTGGGATCCGCGACGACTTCTCAGAAGCCGAGGACCCCGCTCATCGCCGGCAACTGGAAGATGAACCTCGACCACCTGCAGGCGGTCGCGTTCGTCCAGAAGCTGCACTGGACGCTCAAGGACGCCAAGCACGAGGACGGCTCGGTCGAGGTGGCGGTCTTCCCGCCCTTCACCGACCTCCGCACCGTGCAGACGCTCCTCGACGCCGACAAGATCCCGTTCGCGCTCGGCGCTCAGGACATCTCGTCGCACGACTCGGGCGCCTACACGGGTGAGGTGTCGGGCGCGTTCCTCGCGAAGCTCGACAACCGCTACGTGATCATCGGCCACTCCGAGCGTCGCGAGTACCACCACGAAGGCGACGACATCGTCGCCGCGAAGGTGCAGGCGGCGCTGAGGCACGGGCTCGTTCCGGTGATCTGCGTGGGCGAGACCGCGGAGGACCTCGAGAAGTACGGCGCCAGCGCCGTGCCGGTGGGGCAGCTCCAGGTCGCTCTCGAGGGCGTGAAGGCCGACGCCGACATCGTCGTGGCCTACGAGCCCGTCTGGGCGATCGGCTCCGGCCAGGCGGCGACGCCCGACCAGGCGCAGGACGTGTGCGCCAAGCTCCGGGGCGTCATCGCCGAGAAGCTGGGGGAGGATGCCGCGGCCCGCACGCGCGTTCTGTACGGCGGATCGGTGAAGTCGGCGAACATCGCGAGCTTCATGCGCGAGCCGGATGTGGACGGCGCGCTGGTCGGCGGGGCGAGCCTCGTCGCCGACGAGTTCGCCGCGATCATCCGATACCAGAAGCACGTCGGCGTCTGACCGGTATACTCGACCCTTGTGCGATCGGCGAATGATCGCGGCGAAAGGCTTCAACGACTGTGCAGATCCTCGAGTTCGTCCTGCAGGTGCTCCTCGGTATCACGAGCCTCCTGCTGACCCTCCTCATCCTGCTCCACAAGGGGCGCGGCGGCGGCTTGTCCGACATGTTCGGCGGCGGCATGACGTCCGCGCTGGGCTCGTCCGGTCTTGCTGAGCGCAACCTCAACCGCTTCACGGTGATCCTCGCCCTGACGTGGTTCGTCGCGATCGTGGCGCTCGGACTGATCACGAAGTTCCAGAGCCTCTGATGGCGACCGGAGGCAACGCGATCCGCGGCACCCGCGTCGGTGCCGGGCCGATGGGCGAGCAGGACCACGGCTACCACGCCGAGCGTGTGGCGGTGTCCTACTGGGACGCCCTCGGCAACGAGACGGTCCGCTACTTCGCCGCAGGGATCCCCGAGGAGGAGATCCCCGACACGATCGACTCGCCGCACTCCGGTCTTCCGGCCGGTCGCGACAAGGCCAATCCGCCTGCCGTGGCCAAGACCGAGCCGTACAAGACGCATCTCGCCTACGTGAAGGAGCGCCGCACCGAAGAAGAGGCCGACGCCCTCCTCGACGACGCCCTCAAGCAGCTGCGCGAGCGTCGCGGCCAGGACTGACGACACAGACGAACGAGAGGAGCGGATGCCTCGGCATCCGCTCTTCTCGTTCGTCTGTCAGTACTCGCGATCGATGAGTTCCGGCGGCACCTGTGCCGCCGCAGCCTGATCGACGAAGAAGACCGTGCGCTTGCGGCCCTTTGCGCCGGCAGCCGGAACGCTCGCGTAGCTGGCGCCCGCGAGGGCGAGGCCGAGAGCGGAGGCCTTGTCGGCGCCGGACAGGACCATCCACACGCGTTTCGAGCCGTTGATCACCGGACGGGTCATCGTCACGCGCTCGGGCGGGGGCTTGGGCGAATCGCGCACCGCGACCACGGAGCGATCCGTGATGAGGATCTCGGGGCGGTCGGGGAACAGCGACGCGATGTGCGCGTCGGGCCCGACGCCGAGGAAGCAGACGTCGAAGGACGGCCACGGTCCGTCGGCCCCGGCGAAGCGCGCGAGGTCGTCGGCGTAGGCCGCGGCCGCGGCATCCAGGTCGATGCCCTCATCGCTCGCGGCAGCGGCGTGGATGTTCGCGGCGGGTGTGTCGAGCGCGTCGAGCAGGGCGGCACGAGCCTGCTTCTCGTTGCGGTCGTCGTCGGCGCGGGGGACGAAGCGCTCGTCGCTCCACCAGAAATGGACGCGCGACCAGTCGATCCGCGCGATCCGCGGACTGCGGGCAGCGGCGGCGAGCACCGCCGAGCCCATCGAGCCGCCGGTGAGCGACACATGGGCGAGCTTGCCCTCGTCGACGCGCTTGGCCACCCGGTTGAGGAAGCGTGCGGCGACGGATTCCGCGAGCGTCGACGGGTCGGGAGCGATGACCACGCGCTTCTCGGCCCAGGCCTCAACCATGGGGCTCACTCACCGCGCGACTCACTCATGCGTCCTGCGTCTCCTTCGTCGCCGGAGGGTCGAGCAGCTCCCAGCCCTCCGTGATCACTCGACCATACAGGACGTCGGGATCCAGACGACGGAGCTCCTCGGCCAGGCACTCGCGGAGCGTGCGGCGCGGGAAGGCGAGCTCGTGACTGGGCTGACCCGGCTGCGTGAGGATCGCCGACGCCGAGCTCGGGCGCTCGAGGAGCACTTCGCCGCTCGCGCGGAGCAGCGAAACGGACTTGATGCCGTGCGGCCACTCCTCGGGGTCGAGGTACGCCCAGTCGACCGGCACGTCGAGTGCCAGACGCAGCCAGGCGGCCAGGAGCGCCGTCGACGGCGAGTCCGACGCGCCGCGCACGCGCACCGATAGGACCGGGTCGTACGGCGGCTGGTCGAGGATCGCGGCGAGCTGCTCGCGCCAGCGCGTGAGTCGCGTCCACGCCAGGTCGGTGTCACCGGGGGCGTACTGTGCGCCGAGCGCCGCGACCCATGCCGACGGGTCGGACTTGGTCGCCGCGTCGGTGATGCGTCGCTGCGCGATGCGGCCGATCGACGTCTTCGAGATGTTCTCCGGGGTGCGGTTGGGCCACCACACGACCACGGGAGCGTCCGGAAGGAGCAGTCCCGTGACGAGCGACTCGAGGTTCGAGCTGCCGGCCTCACCGGCCACGCGCAGCGTGACGACCTCGCTCGCTCCGGCGTCGCCTCCGACGCGGATCTGTGCGTCCAGTCGCGACTCCTCGTCGACGCCGTTTCCGATGATGAGCACGATGACCCGCATCGGATGCTCGCGGGACGCGTCGTTGGCGGCTTCGATGACCTCCTCCATCGCGCCCTCGCGCGTGAGGATGATGAGCGTCAGCACGCGGCCGAGCGCGACCGCCCCGCCTTCCTCCCGCACGCTCACGAGGGCGCGGGAGATCTTGCTGACGGTGGTGTCGGGAAGATCGACGATCACGGGCGCCTCCAGGTACGGCCGTCGCGGGCGAGCATCTCGTCCGCGGATGCCGGGCCCCACGACCCGGGCGAATACTGTTCGAGGGGTCCGCCCTGCTCTGTCCAGAACTTCTCGATCGGGTCGAGGATCTTCCAGGAGAGCTCGACCTCCTCGTGCCGGGGGAACAGCGGCGGGTCGCCGAGGAGCACGTCGAGGATGAGCCGCTCGTACGCCTCGGGGCTGGCCTCGGTGAACGCGTGGCCGTAGCCGAAGTCCATGGTCACATCGCGCACCTGGGCACCGGCACCGGGCACCTTCGAGCCGAACCTGATCGTGACGCCCTCATCGGGCTGGACGCGGATCACGAGAGCGTTCTGCCCCTGTCCGGATGTCTGGCTGCGCGAGAAGAGCAGTTCGGGCGCTCGCTTGAACACGACCGCGATCTCGGTGACACGGCGGCCGAGGCGCTTGCCGGTGCGGAGGTAGAACGGGACCCCTGCCCAGCGGCGGGTGTTCACCTCGAGGGTGATGGCAGCGTAGGTCTCCGTCGTCGACTCGGGGTTCATCCCGTCCTCTTCGAGGAAGCCGAGCACCTTCTCGCCGCCCTGCCAGCCGCCGGCGTACTGTCCTCGCGCGGTCGAGCGGGAGAGATCGGGGGGCAGCGTGACGGCGGCGAGCACCTTCTCCTTCTCGGCGCGCAGCTCCTTCGCATCGAACGAGATGGGCTCCTCCATCGCCGTGAGCGCCATCAGCTGGAGGAGGTGGTTCTGGATGACGTCTCGCGCCGCGCCGATGCCGTCGTAGTACCCCGCGCGACCTCCCACGCCGATGTCCTCGGCCATGGTGATCTGGACGTGATCGACGTAGTTGCGGTTCCAGATCGGCTCGTACAGCTCGTTCGCGAAGCGCAGCGCCAGGATGTTCTGGACCGTCTCCTTGCCGAGGTAGTGGTCGATGCGGAAGATCGAGTCCGTCGGGAAGGCGGACCGGAGGGCGTCGTTCAGCGCACGGGCCGAGTCGAGGTCGTGCCCGAACGGCTTCTCGATGACGACGCGGCGCCAGCGGTCGGGCTGGTCGGCCGTGTCGTCGACGAGTCCCGACTTCTTGAGCTGCTCGGCGACGATCGGGAAGTCCTTCGGCGGGATCGACAGGTAATAGGCGTGATTGCCCATCGTGCCTCGCTCGACGTCCAGCTTCTCGACGGTCTCGCGAAGCCGCTTGAACGCGTCGAGATCCCCGAACTCACCGGAGACGAAGCGGATGCCCTGCAGGAGCTGCTGCCACGTCTCGTCACGGAACTCCGTGCGGGAGTGCTGGCGGACGGCGTCGTGCACGACCTGCGCGAAGTCCTGGTCCTCCCAGTCGCGTCGGGCGAACCCGACCAGGGCGAACCCCGGGGGCAGCAGGCCGCGGTTGGCCAGGTCGTAGACGGCGGGCATCAGCTTCTTGCGGGAGAGGTCTCCCGTCACCCCGAAGATCACGAGAGCGCTCGGACCGGCGATGCGGTTGAGGCGGCGATCCTCGGGGTCGCGCAGCGGGTTGCTCCCGTGCGAGATCTCGACAGTCATCGGGGAGTGGGTCTCCTACTGGGCCGCCTCGAAGAGCGAGAGCACTTCGATCCGGGGGTCGGTGAGCGTGAGGGTGACGACCGGTCGGCCGTGTCCGTCCGCGAGCACGCTCGCGTCGCCGGCCGCCTGCGCCTGGATGAGCTGGCCGAAGGTGAACGGCCGCTCGGGGATCTCGAGGTCGACGTCGGTCTGCTCGAGGATCTGCAGGAACACGCCGTTCGCCGGGCCGCCCTTGTGGAACTGTCCGGTCGAGTGGAGGAAGCGCGGGCCCCAGCCGAACGTGGTCGGGCGTCCGGAGTCGGCGGCGACGAGCTCGCGCAGCCCCTGGAGCTGGTCGAGCTCCAGGCGGTTCACGTATGCCTGAATGGCGACGTAGCCGTCTTCGGGCAGGCGCGCCCAGAGCGCGTCGAGCACTCCGGCCACGGTTCCCGACACGGCGAGCGACGGGTCGGACACGCGCACCTCGACGCCGTCGACCGCGAAGGCCGGCTCGGCCTGCTCGGGTCGGGCGTCGAGCAGGCCGCGGGTCGCGATCTTGGCGGACTCGACGTCGGGCTGATCGAACGGGTTGATGCCGAGCATCTTGCCGGCGATCACGGTCGCGTACTCCCACACCACGAACTGGGCTCCGAGCGAGCCGCTCACGAGGATCTCGCCGTTGTGGTGCTCGAAGAGGTGGAACTTCTTCGCCTCATCGACCAGACGCACGATCTGCAGGTCGGCGGGCCGGCTCTCGACCTCGGGCGAGACCGGCAGCAGGACGACGGGCAGGATGCCGGTGCCCTCCTTGCCCGTCGACTCGGCGACGAGCTGCTCGATCCAGTCGGGCAGGCCGACGATGTGCGTGCCGTCGGTGACGAGTCCGAGCTTGTCGCGGCGGGGCTCGCCGCCCGCGATGGCCGCGGCGAGCACGAGCGCCGGGTTGTCGGGGCTGTCGATGGCGACCTCGAGGAGCGTCGCCTCCGCCTCGTCGAGGATCTCGGCGATGTCGACGCCGGCGAGACCGGTCGGCACGAGGCCGAACGCGGTCAGCGCCGAGTAGCGGCCGCCGACGGTCGGGTCGGCGTTGAAGACGGTGTAGCCGTCGGCCCGCGCGGCCTGGTCGAGCGGCGAACCGGGGTCGGTGACCACGACGATGCGCTCGAGCGGGTCGATGCCCAGATCGCGGAAAGCCGCCTCGAACGCCCTCTTGGCGGAGTCGGTCTCGACTGTGGAGCCCGACTTCGACGACACCACGAGGACCGTGTTGGTCAGGTCGCCCTGCTGCGCGTCGCCGTCGATCGCGGCGAGCACCTGGCCCGGCGAGGTCGAGTCGAGGATCACCAGGGGAACGCCTGCGGTCTGCGCGATGACCTCGGGGGCGAGCGACGAGCCGCCCATGCCGGCGAGGACGACACGCGTCACGCCCTTGGCCGCGAGCTGCTGACGGAGGGCCTCGATCTCGTTGACCAGGGGGCGCGAGACGGTGACCGCCTGCACCCAGCCGAGACGCTGGGATGCCTCGGCCTCGGCCTCGGGACCCCACAGCGAGCTGTCGCCCGCGGTGATGCCCGACGCGATGAGGCTGGCGACGAGGCTCGGGAGCGTCTCGTCGACCACCGACTTGACGTGGCCGCTCAGATGGATGTCGAAGCTCATCGCGCGACCTCGGGTGCGCTCTCCAGTGCGGTCTTGACCGTGCCCTGCAGGTCGTGCCACGACGCGATGAACTTCTCGACGCCCTCGTCCTCGAGCACCTGGGTGACGTCGGCGAAGTCGACGCCCACGGCAGCGAGGTCTGCGAAGACCTTGTGCGCGGCCTCGTAGGTGCCCGTCACGGTGTCGCCTGCCACCTGGCCGTGGTCGAAGGTCGCCTCGAGGGTCTTCTCGGGCATCGTGTTCACGGTGCCGGGGGCGACCAGTTCTGTCACGTACAGCGTGTCGGGGAGCGACGGGTCCTTGACCCCGGTCGATGCCCAGAGCGGACGCTGCGCATTGGCCCCGGCATCCGTCAGCGCCTTCGCGCGGTCGGTCGCGAACTCCTTCTCGAAGAGCTCGTAGGCCAGACGCGCGTTGGCGACGCCGGCGAGCGAGGTCAGCCCCGCGGCCTCGTCGGTGCCGACGGTCTTGAGACGCTTGTCGACCTCGGTGTCGACGCGCGACACGAAGAACGACGCGACCGAGTGGATCTGCGAGATGTCGTGCCCGGCATCCTTCGCCTTCTCGATGCCGGAGAGGTACGCGTCGATGACCTCGGCGTAGCGCTCCAGGCTGAAGATGAGGGTGACGTTGACCGAGATGCCCTCGGCGAGCACCGCGGTGATCGCCGGGAGGCCCGCTTTGGTCGCGGGGATCTTGATGTGGACGTTCGGGCGGCCGACCTTCGCCCACAGCTCCTTGGCCTGGACGATCGTCGCATCGGTGTCGTGCGCGAGGTCGGGGGAGACCTCGATCGACACGCGGCCGTCGACGCCGTGCGTGGCGTCGTAGACGGGACGGAAGATGTCGGCGGCGTCGCGGACGTCGTCGGTCGTCGCGGCGAAGATCGCCTCGTCGACGCTCGCGCCCCGGCCCGCCAGCTCGGCGATCTGGGCGGCGTACGCGTGGCCGCCGCCGCCGATGGCGCCCTGGAAGATCGTCGGGTTCGTCGTGACACCGCTGACGTTGCGGGTGCTGATGAGCTCGGTGAGGTTGCCCGACGTGATGCGCTCGCGCGACAGGTCGTCGAGCCAGATGCTCACGCCGGCGGCGGCGAGCTGTTCGGTGGGGGTGCTCATGCTGCGTTCTCCTTGATGGACTCGCGTGCCGCCTCGACGACGGCGTCGGCGGTGATGCCGAACTTCTGGAACAGGGTCTTGTAGTCGGCGGAGGCGCCGAAGTGCTCGATCGACACCGAACGGCCCTTGTCGCCGACGATGTCGCGCCACGTCAGGCCGATGCCGGCCTCGACGGACACACGGGCGGTCACGTCCTTGGGCAGGACCGACTCGCGGTAGGCCTCGTCCTGCTCGGCGAACCACTCGAGCGACGGCGCCGACACCACGCGGGCGTTGATGCCCTCGGCGGCGAGCGTCTCTCGCGCCGAGACGGCGAGCTGGACCTCGGAGCCGGTGCCGATGAGGATCACGTCCGGCGTGCCGCCGGGGGCCTCGGCCAGCACGTAGGCGCCCTTCGCGGCCAGATCGGCCGATGCGAACACGTCACCGGATGCCTCGCCCTCGCCGCGGGCGAACACAGGGATGTTCTGGCGGGTCAGGGCGATGCCGGCCGGTCCGGCGTTGCGACGGAGAAGCTCGAGCCACGCGACCGAGGTCTCGTTCGCGTCGGCCGGACGCACCACCGTGAAGTTCGGGATGGCGCGCAGCGTCGCGAGCTGCTCGATCGGCTGGTGGGTCGGCCCGTCCTCGCCGAGCGCGACGGAGTCGTGCGTCCACACGAAGATCGACGGGATGCCCATCAGCGCCGCCAGACGCACCGAGGGGCGCATGTAATCGCTGAAGATGAGGAACGTGCCGCCGAAGGCGCGGGTCGGCCCGTGCAGCACGATGCCGTTGACGATCGCGCCCATGGCGTGCTCGCGGATGCCGAAGTGCAGGACCCGGCCGTAGGGGTCGCCCGACCACTCATGCGTCGACCACTCGGCGGGGATGAAGCTCTTGCCGTCCTTGATGGTGGTGAGGTTCGACTCGGCCAGGTCGGCCGATCCGCCCCACAGCTCGGGGAGCTCAGCGGCGAGGGCGTTGATCACGACGCCGGATGCGGCACGGGTCGAGACGTCCTTGCCGGCCTCGAACGACGGCAGCGCGTCGGCGATGCCCTCGGGCAGCTCGCGGGCCTGCACGCGGTCGAACAGCGCCTTGCGCTCCGGGTTGGCGGCGGCCCAGGCGTCGAACGACTCCTGCCACACGGAGCGCTCCTCGGCGGCGCGCTCCTTGAGGGAGCGCGTGTGGGCGATGATGTCGTCGGCGACGACGAAGCTCTGCTCGGGGTCGAAGCCGAGGACCTTCTTGGTCGCAGCGAGCTCGTCGGCGCCGAGGGCGGAGCCGTGGATCTTGCCCGTGTTCTGCTTGCCGGGGGAGGGCCAGCCGATGATGGTGCGCAGCACGATGAGCGACGGCTTGGCGGTCTCGCCCTTGGCGGCCTCGATCGCGGCGAAGAGCTCGGCGACGTCCTCGACGTATTCGCCGGTCTTCTTCCAGTCGACGATCTGCACGTGCCAGCCGTACGACTCGTAGCGCTTGGCGACGTCCTCGGTGAAGGCGACGTTGGTGTCGTCCTCGATCGAGATCTGGTTCGAGTCGTAGATGGCGATGAGGTTGCCGAGCTGCTGGTGGCCCGCGAGGCTGGATGCCTCGGACGTGACGCCCTCCTGCAGATCGCCGTCGCCCGCGATGACGTACACGTGGTGGTCGAAGGGGGACTCGCCGGCCGCGGCATCCGGGTCGAACAGGCCGCGCTCGTAGCGGGCGGCGTAGGCGAACCCGACCGACGAGGCCAGTCCCTGGCCGAGCGGGCCGGTGGTGATCTCGACGCCGTCGGTGTGGCCGAACTCGGGGTGACCCGGCGTGAGGGAGCCCCACGTGCGCAGTGCCTTCAGGTCGTCGAGCTCGAGGCCGAAGCCGCCCAGGTACAGCTGGACGTACTGCGTCAGCGACGAGTGCCCGGCCGACAGGATGAACCGGTCTCGACCCACCCAGTGCGTGTTCGCGGGGTCGTGGCGCAGAACGCGCTGGTACAGCAGGTAGGCCGCAGGGGCCAGGCTCATCGCCGTGCCGGGGTGGCCGTTGCCGACCTTCTCCACGGCATCCGCTGCCAGCACGCGAGCGGTGTCCACCGCGCGCCGATCGATTTCATCCCAACGCAGTTCCGACACCCGGACCGCCTCTCTAATGAAGGTGCGCCCAGACGAGGACCGCTCCGCGTCCTTGTCCGGTGGTGGAGAAGGGGGAATCGGCGTGGGGCGCGCGTGTGGTTTCAGCATAGCGAAGGGGCATACCACCCCGGCCATGTGAGCCGCTGTGTGACAGAGTCTTGCGAACCCCGGCTCGTGTTCCGTGTCGGCGTCGTGTCGCCGGAGTGACGTTCTCCTCACGCGGAGGCCGACCGGATTGTGAGCGCTCGCGCCGGCGCCGGGCGGGCCGGGCCGATGCCATAGACTTAAGCGATTCTGCACGCGGCGATTGCGGGGGCGATGGACATCACGACGACAGCGGGAGCCGAGGCATCTGCTCAGGCAGCCCGCCCGTCCCGCCAGCCGTTCGGTCGCACCGTCCGCGCCTATATCGCGCTGATGAAGCCTCGCGTCCTCGAGCTGCTCCTGGTGACGACGGTGCCGGTCATGATCCTCGCCCAGGGCGGGCTGCCGGACCTGTGGCTCGTCGTGGCGACCGTGATCGGCGGCACCGCGAGCGCCGGCTCGGCCGCGGCGTTCAACATGTACCTCGACCGCGACATCGATGCGCACATGCAGCGCACCGTGAACCGCCCGCTCGTCACGGGCGAGGTATCGCCGCGCGGGGCACTGGTGTTCGCCTGGACCCTGGCGGTGTTCTCGACCGCGTGGCTGTGGCTCACGACCAACTGGCTCGCAGCGACGCTGTCCGCCGCCGCGATCTTCTTCTACGTCGTGATCTACACGATGATCCTGAAGCGCCGCACCGAGCAGAACATCGTGTGGGGCGGCATCGCCGGCTGCTTCCCCGTGCTCATCGGATGGACCGCCGTGACCGGATCGCTCGCGTGGCCGCCCGTCATCCTCTTCGCGCTCGTCTTCCTGTGGACGCCGCCGCACTACTGGCCGCTCTCGATGAAGTACAAGGAGCAGTACGAAGAGGTGCACGTGCCGATGCTGGGCGCCACCCGCAACGGCTCGCAGGTCGGCCTGCAGGTCATCCTCTATGCGTGGGCGACCGTCGCGTGCTCCCTGCTCCTCATCCCCGTCGCCGACATGGGACTCGTCTACATCGTGTCGTCGCTGGTCTTCGGCGGCTGGTTCATCTACGAGTCGCACCGCCTCTACAACCGCGCCGTGCGGGGCACGGAGCCGCGCCCGATGCGCGTGTTCCACGCCTCGATCACCTACCTGACGCTCATCTTCGTCGCGATCGCGGTCGATCCGCTGCTGCCGTTCTAGGCGCGTACCACAGCGCGAAGAAGGCCCGCCGCCCCGATCATCCGGGACGGCGGGCCTTCTTCGCGCGCAGGTCAGCGGGTGGCTGCGGATGCCTCGCGCTCGGCGTCCTCGTCGGACCGGCCGACGGTCTCGACCGCGGCGGTGTAGCCCAGGCCGCGCTCGTAGCCGTGCACGGAGCCGTCTTCGATGTCATCGGTCGCGGAGTCCCAGTCGAGGGGCTCGACGACCTCCACCGGTGCCGACGGGCGCAGCGTCGCGAGGGACGCGACGGTCAGGGCGAGCAGGATGCCGACGACGCCCGCGCCGACGAGCACGGCGCCGAACACGGCCTGCGACTGGCCGACGTAGACCTCGACGCCGGTCGCGGTGCCGTCAGTCAGTGTCGTGGTCATGGTGCCGAGCTTCTCGGTGAGGACCAGGGCGCCGTACCCGGCGGTGCCGAGGGACGCGGCGACGAGACCCCAGAACGGGATGCTGCGGACAAGGGCGGGACGGCTGCTCACGGGCGACTCCTCAAGGTGATCCGCGGACCCGGGTGGGCCGCGGCATCCGCCACGCTTCCACCCGTCTTCGTGCAGGAGCCTTGCATCGCCTATGAGTCCGCTGTGCGGGGCAGTGCGCCTGTCGGCGCCGTGAGGTTCATCACGACGGCTGTCATGGCTGCGACGAGCATGACGGCGAGCACCATGTGGATGTTGACCAGGAAGATCGGCAGTCCTGCGCGCGCCTGCCACAGTCCGACCGCGATCTGCACGAGTTCGACTGCGAGCAGCAGTCCGCTCCACAGGGTCAGGCGCAGCGCCGGGGGAGTGCGGCGCGCGCCGACGACGAGCACGAGCGTCAGCGCGAAGGTGATGTAGGCGGGCCACGAGTGCACGTGCTGCATGAACTCGGGGTTCAGGCCGTTGCGCGCCGCGCCGTGGTCGCCGGCATGAGGTCCGGAGCCGGTGACCAGGATTCCGACCACGACCGTCACGAGCACGAAGAAGCTCGTGAGGTGCGTCGTCATCGCATACCAGCGGGGCACGGCGAGCGCGCGGGGCCCCGGCGTCGCGTACACGCGCACGACCAGCGCGGCTGAGAGTGCGACCAGGAGAACGGACGCGAAGTAGTGGAGTCCGACGACGTAGGGGTTGAGGTTCGTGAGGACGGTGATGCCGCCGATGATCGCCTGGAGCGGCACGTACAGGCCGATGCCCAGCGACAGCCAGAAGAGATCGCCGCGCTCGCGGCGCATCCGCACGACGAAGAGGAACATGAGGATCGCGACGACCACGAGCACGAAGGTGAGGAGGCGGTTGCCGAACTCGATCACGCCGTGGATGCCCATCTCGGGCGTCGCGATGAGGGAGTCGTCGGTGCACTGCGGCCAGGTCGGGCATCCGAGTCCCGATCCCGTGAGCCGCACCAGGCCCCCGGTGCCGACGATCCCGATCTGCACGACGAGCGTCGCCCACGCCAGGACGATCACGCGGCGGTCGATCGTCGAGGGCAGCCAGGCCCAGAACCGACGCCCGATCTCGACGATCCGGTTCCAGAGTCGCCGCAGCATTCCGGGACGTGTCGTGGTCGTCGGTTCCGCGGACATGCGTGTGGTCGCCTCCTAGGGCCGGTTCCGCACACGGGGCGTGCAAGACACGCGGGGCCCGGCGCCGGGGTGGAACCTGTAGAATCAAGGGGTCGGTCGCGCACGCACAGAACCACAGGGTTCGGGCGCGCGAACCACTGACAGTCTAGGCGCGATGGTCAGCGCCGAATGAGAGGGCCCACGAGCGGCATCCCCCTCCGGTAACTCCACCGGAGGAGCCGGAATGCCGGGGCGGATGAACCGCCAGAGCCCGGAGGAGAAACCTGACGATGTCTGATGTGCTGATCGATCGCCCGGAGCTGGATGGCCTGGGCGTCTACGAGTTCGGGTGGCACGACACCGATGCCGCAGGCGCCGTCGCGCAGCGAGGCATCAACGAGAACGTCGTTCGCGGCATCTCGGCTCTCAAGAGCGAGCCCGAATGGATGCTGAAGACCCGGCTCAAGGGCTATCAGCTGTTCGGCCGCAAGCCGATGCCGACGTGGGGAGCCGATCTCAGCGAGATCGACTTCGACAACATCAAGTACTTCGTGCGCTCGACCGAGAAGCAGGCGGGCTCCTGGGAGGAGCTCCCCGAAGAGATCCGCAACACGTACGAGCGCCTGGGCATCCCCGAGGCCGAGCGTCAGCGCCTGGTCGCCGGCGTCGCCGCGCAGTACGAGTCCGAGGTGGTCTACCACCAGATCAACGAGCAGCTCGAGGCCCAGGGCGTCATCTTCATGGACACCGACACGGCCCTGCGCGAGCACCCGGAGTTCTTCGAGGAGTACTTCGGCACCGTGATTCCCGCCGGCGACAACAAGTTCGCCGCGCTGAACACCGCCGTCTGGTCGGGAGGCTCGTTCGTCTACGTGCCCCCGGGCGTACACGTCGAGATCCCGCTGCAGGCGTACTTCCGCATCAACACCGAGAACATGGGCCAGTTCGAGCGGACGCTGATCATCGCCGACGAGGGCTCGTACGTCCACTACATCGAGGGCTGCACCGCCCCGATCTACAAGAGCGACTCGCTGCACTCGGCCGTCGTCGAGATCATCGTGAAGAAGAACGCTCGCGTGCGGTACACGACGATCCAGAACTGGTCGAACAACGTCTACAACCTCGTCACCAAGCGCGCGATCGCGCACGAGGGCGCCACCATGGAGTGGATCGACGGCAACATCGGCTCGAAGGTGACGATGAAGTACCCGTCGATCTTCCTCGTGGGCGAGCACGCCAAGGGCGAGACGCTCTCCGTCGCCTTCGCCGGTCCCGGCCAGCACCAGGACGCCGGCGCGAAGATGATCCACATGGCGCCGTACACGCAGTCGTCGATCGTCTCGAAGTCGATCGCCCGCGGCGGCGGCCGCGCCGGCTACCGCGGTGAGGTGCGGGTGGACGCCAATGCGCACCACTCCGCGAACACCGTGCGCTGCGACGCCCTGCTCGTCGACACCATCTCGCGCTCCGACACCTATCCGGCGATCGACATCCGCGTCGACGACGTGCAGCTCGGCCACGAGGCGACCGTGTCGAAGGTCAGCGAGGAGCAGCTCTTCTACCTGATGAGCCGCGGCATGCCCGAGGACGAGGCCATGGCGATGATCGTCCGCGGCTTCATCGAGCCGATCGCCCGCGAGCTTCCGATGGAATACGCACTCGAACTGAACAAGCTCATCGAGATGGGCATGGAAGGATCCGTCGGCTAGTGAGTTCCGTGACCCAGGCCCCCGTCACCGTCCCCGGTGCGAAGGGCCACACCGATGGCGCCGGTGCGTTCGTGCCCGTGCAGACCCGCGACGAGCGTCCCCGTTCGTACGATCCGTCCGACTTCGAGGCCCCGACCGGGCGCGAGGTGAACTGGAAGCACACTCCGGTCGACCGCCTGACGCGCCTGTTCGCCGATGAGGCGGGCGACGCCGGCGCCGTGTCGGTCGCCGTGTCCGGACCCGTGGCCGCGGCCGGCCTCGCGGTCGGCGCCGCACCGCGCGGCGAGGTCTTCCTCCCCGACGACCTCCCCGCCGCGATCGCATGGAGCCGCTCCGCGGAGGCGCTGTACATCACCGTCCCGGTGGAGGCCGAGCTCGACGAACCCGTCGTCATCGAGTCGGTGGGCGGTTCCGCCGGCCTCGTGGCGCACGCGCACATCGTGATCGAGGCATCGCGCCACAGCCGCGCCACGGTCGTGCTGCGTCATGTCGGCGCCGCCCAGTTCGCCCAGAACGTCGAGGTCATCGTCCGCGAAGGCGCTCACCTCGAGGTCGTCACGGTGCAGCAGTGGGACGACGAGGCCGTGCACGCGGCATCCCACCAGGCCCGCGTCGAGCGCGATGCCACACTCCGCCACATCGTCGTCAGCTTCGGCGGCGGCGTCGTCCGGGTGAACCCGAGCGTCGAACTCGCCGGCACCGGCTCGCGGGCCGAGCTCTACGGCCTCAGCTACTCCGATGCCGGCCAGCACCTCGAGAGCCAGGTCTACCTGCACCACAAGGGCGCCGAGACGACCGGCGACGTGCTCTACAAGGGCGCGCTCCAGGGAGCGGCGGCACGGAGCGTCTGGATCGGCGACGTCCTCATCGGGCCGGATGCCGTGGGCACCGACTCGTACGAGGCGAACCGCAACCTCGTCCTCACCGACGGCGCACGCGCCGAGTCGATCCCGAACCTGGAGATCGAGACCGGAGACATCCGCGGCGCCGGGCACGCCAGCGCGACGGGACGCTTCGACGACGAGCAGCTGTTCTACCTGCAGGCGCGAGGCATCCAGGAGGATGAGGCGCGCCGCATGGTCGTGCTCGGCTTCCTCGCCGAGATCGTGCAGAAGCTCGGCGTCCCAGAACTCGAGGCCGAGCTGTTCGCCGCCATCGAGGAAGAGCTCGCACGGGAGGTCGCCCGATGACCGCACAGCGCGTCTGCGCCCTCAGCGAGCTCGAGCAGGACTCCGCGATCCGCGTCGAGGTCGACGGTGTCGCCATGGCCGTCGTGCTCGACTCCGCCGGTGAGGTCCACGCGATCGGCGACACCTGCACGCACGGCGACATCTCGCTCGCCGAAGGCTTCGTCGACGGCGACTCGCTGGAGTGCTGGGCTCACGGCTCGGCGTTCTCGCTGCTCACCGGAAAGCCCCTCAACCTCCCCGCGTACGAGCCCGTCCCCGTCTTCGCCGTCGTGATCGACGGTGACGACGTGCTCATCGACCCCACTGTCAAAAAGGAAGTCTGAATGTCTGTCCTCGAGATCCGCGACCTGCATGTGACGGTCGAGACGGATGCCGGAATCACCCCCATCCTCAACGGCGTGACGCTCACGATCCGCACCGGCGAGACCCACGCCATCATGGGCCCCAACGGCTCCGGCAAGTCGACGCTGGCGTACACGATCGCCGGTCACCCGAAGTACACGGTCACGAGCGGCTCGATCTCGCTCGACGGCGAGAACGTGCTGGAGATGTCTGTCGACGAGCGCGCACGCGCGGGGCTCTTCCTCGCGATGCAGTATCCGGTCGAGATCCCCGGCGTCACGGTCACCAACTTCCTCCGCACCGCGAAGACCGCGATCGAGGGCGAGGCGCCGTCGATCCGCACGTGGACCAAGGACGTAAAGCAGTCCATGAAGGCTCTGCGGATGGACCCCAAGTTCGCTCAGCGCAACGTCAACGAGGGGTTCTCCGGCGGCGAGAAGAAGCGCCACGAGATCCTGCAGCTCGAGCTGCTCAAGCCGCAGCTCGCGATCCTCGACGAGACCGATTCGGGACTCGACGTCGACGCGCTGAAGATCGTGTCGGAGGGTGTCAACCGCGCCAAGGAGCAGACCGGCCTCGGCGTCCTCCTCATCACCCACTACACGCGGATCCTGCGCTACATCCACCCCGACTTCGTCCATGTCATGGTGGGCGGCCGGATCGTCGAGGAGGGCGGCCCCGAGCTGGCCGACCGTCTCGAGGACGAGGGCTACGACCGCTACCTCCCCTCGGGCGAGGAAGAGCCGGCCGACGCCGCCGTCGTCAGCGAAGCATAGAATCGTTACATGACCGCAACGCTCACACCCGAGAAGTACGACGAGGTCACCGAAGCTCTCAAGGACGTCATGGACCCCGAGCTGGGGATCAATGTCGTCGACCTCGGCCTGATCTACGACCTCGGGTGGGATGACGAGAACGACGCGCTGGTCATCCACATGACACTGACGTCGGCGGGCTGCCCGCTGACCGACGTGCTCGAGGAGCAGACGGCCCAGGCGCTCGACGAGGTCGTGGACCGCTTCCGCATCAACTGGGTGTGGATGCCGCCGTGGGGTCCCGAGCGGATCACCGACGACGGCCGCGACATGATGCGGGCGCTCGGCTTCGCGATCTGACCCGCGCCCCGTCGCGTTTCGAACGGTGACGCCCGAATCGGGCCCGGGCGGGCCGGTGGCTAGTCTCGTCGGGTGAGCGTGATCCCCCTTGAGGCCCTGCCGATCGAGCAGCTGCGACAGCGGTCCAGCACGAAGTGGCGCAAGTACGGCGACGACGTCCTGCCGTTCTTCGTGGCAGAGACCGATTACCCCGCGGCGCCGGCCATCACGGCCGCGCTGACCCGCGCGATCGCCCTCGGTGACACCGGGTACACCCCGCCCGACCCCGGCGTCGCAGCCGCCTACGCAGGCTTCGCCGCGCGCCGGTTCGGCTGGGCGGTCGATCCGTCGCGGATCCGCACGACCTGCGACGTCATGATGGCGATCGTGGAGATCCTCCGGAAGGTCGTCGAGCCGGGGGACCGGGTCGTGGTGACGACCCCCGTGTACCCGCCATTCTTCGAGTGCATCCCGGAGGCCGGCGGCGTCGTCGAACGCGTCCCTCTCGTCGACACGGGCACGGGGTGGGAGCTCGATCTCCTGGGCATCGAGGCCGCCTTCGCAGGAGGAGCACGCGCCATCCTGCTGTGCAATCCGCACAATCCGACGGGCACCGTCCACTCCCGCGAGACGCTCGCGGCCCTCGCCGACCTGGCGGCCGCCTTCGGCGCCGTCGTCGTCAGCGACGAGATCCACGCGCCGCTCACGCACGCGGGCGCGACGTTCACCCCGTTCCTGGACGCCTCGCCCGTCGCCGCGCGCGTGGGCTACGCAGTCGTCAGCGCGAGCAAGGCATTCAACCTCGCGGGCCTCAAGTGCGCGCTGATGGTCACCGCGGACGACGCGACCTCGAGGGTGGTCCGCTCGCTCCCGGACGAGGTGGAGTGGCGCACGGGCCTGTTCGGCGCGATCGCGGCGCTGGCGGCGTTCTCGGAGGAGAGCGATCCGTGGCTCGACGCCCAGCTCGCCGCACTCGACCAGAACCGCGTGCTGCTTGCCGACCTCCTCGCCGAGCACGTTCCCTCCGCCCGCTATCGCATCCCGGATGCCGGATTCCTCGCGTGGGTGGATCTGTCCGATCTGGGGTGGGGCGACAACCCCGCGGTGAAGATCCGTCGTGAGGCCGACGTCGCCTTCCACCTGGGTCCGTACTTCGGGGAAGAGGGCAACGGCCATGTCCGGATCAACTTCGGATGCTCGCCCGAGCTGCTGACCGAGGCCGTCCGCCGGGTGGGTAGCCTGGCCTGATGAGCACCGCACCCGTCGACACCTCGACGGGTATCTGGCAGGGCCGGTACGTCTGGGTCACGGTCGGCGCGGTCGCCCTCATCTTCCTCGCGGCGATGCAGTCGCTCGCGGTCACGACCGTGATGCCGGTCGTCAGCGCTGATCTCGACGGCGACGCGCTGTACGCGGTCGCCTTCGCGGGGACGCTCGCCACAAGCGTGATCGGGATGGTCGCCGTGGGCGCCTGGTGCGATCGCGGGGGAGTGCTCGCACCGCTGACCACCGCCGTGATCCTCTTCGTCGTCGGTCTCGTCGTCGCCGGGCTCGCCGCCTCGATGCCGTGGCTCGTCGCGGGGCGACTGGTCCAGGGACTCGGCACCGGCGGGCAGACCGTCGCTCTGTACGTCGTGGTGGCGCGCGTGTACCCGGCGGTGCTTCACGGACGGGTGTTCGCGGCGTTCTCGGCCGCGTGGGTGGTCCCGTCGCTGATCGGACCGTTCCTCGCCGGCGCCGTGACCGAGGCCCTTCACTGGCGCTGGGTCTTCCTGGGGGTCGCGGCGCTCACCGTCGTCGCGTTCACGATGGTCGTTCTCCGCCTCTACGGACTCCCGCTGGGCGCGGACCGTCCGGCCACGGGCCGGATCGGACCGCGCATGGCCTGCGCGGTGGCGGTGGCCCTCGGAGCGCTGGCGCTGAGCCTGGCGGGCAGACTCGGGGCGTACTCCTGGGCGGTGGTGGCGGCATCCGCTCTCGTGATCGCCCTGGCCTCGAGGCCCCTGCTGCCGCGGGGAACGCTGCTCGCCCGCCGCGGGCTGCCGAGCGTGGTGCTCATGCGCGGCCTGATCGCGGGGGCGCTGTTCGGCGCCGAGATCTACGTCCCCTATCTGCTGATCGACCACTACGACTTCTCTCCGACGTGGGCGGGCCTCGGCCTCACCGCCGCCGCGATCGCCTGGGCTGCGGCCGCCGACGTGCAGGGGCGCTTCGGCGATCGACTCGGCAATGCCCGCATCACGGTGATCGGAACGTCGCTGCTCGTCACGTCGACGGTGGTCGCGGCCGTCGTGGCCGTGCTCATGCTGCACCCCGCGGTGCTGATCGCCGGATGGGCGTTCGCGGGCGGCGGCATGGGGCTGATGTATCCACGACTGACAGTGCTGACGCTGGCCTACTCGACCCCGCAGAACCAGGGATTCAACTCCTCGGCGCTGTCGATCTCCGACTCTGTCGGCGCAGCCACCTCGATCGCCGTCATGGGGCTCGTCTTCACGGCGCTGGCGGGAACGGATGCCGCGTTCCCCGCCGTGTTCGCGATCGCGACCGGACTCGCGCTGCTCGCACTCCTCCCGGGTCTGCGCCTCGGTCATGCGCACGAGGCGGCTACGACGCAGCGGAGATGACGGCCGATTTGAGCTGTGAGGGCAGGTAAGGCTAGCCTTACCACGTGACCTCCTCGACAGCCGTTCGCACGCGCCCCGCGTACCGCCCCTACGCCGCCACCGTGGCCGACGTGCACCGTCTGTCTCCTCACTTCGTGCGGGTGGCCTTCACCGGCCCCGACTTCGACGTGTTCGGATCCGCTGGACTCGACCAGCGGATCAAGCTGATCCTGCCGCTCGCCGACGGCACGCTGAGCGACATCGGCCAGCACGACGACGGCGTGATCGATGCCGGGGACTGGTACACCGCGTGGCGCGAGATCCCGACGGCGAATCGCAGCCCGCTGCGCACCTACACCGTCCGGCGCATCGACCCCGCCGCGCGCCGGCTGCTGGTCGACTTCGTCGTGCACCACGACGCCGGGCCGGCGGGCAGTTGGGCGGAGCAGGCCGCCGTGGGTCAGGAGATCGTCATCGTCGGCCCCGATCAGCGCAGCGAGGGCCACCGACTCGGACTCGACTGGCATCCCGGCACCGCCCGCCGCGTGGTGCTCGCGGGCGACGAGACGGCCGCCCCGGCGATCGGCTCGATCCTCGAGTCGCTCGACGAGTCGCACGAGGTGGACGCCTTCATCGAGGTGCCGACCGCCGCCGACGCCCTGACCCTCGACATCCCCGCGGGATTCCGAGTGACATGGCTGGCGCGCGAGGGCCGCGAGCACGGCGCCGCGCTCACCGAGGCCGTGAAGGGCTGGACCGCCGGTGCCGGCGACGTGCTCGCGCACGCCGCGGCGCCACGCCGCCAGGAGCTCGCAGATGTCGACGTCGACACCGATCTGCTGTGGGACAGCCCCGAAGACTCCGAGGGGGAGTTCTACGCGTGGATCGCGGGGGAGGCGGCCATGGTCAAGGGACTGCGGCGCCACCTCGTGCAGGGATGCGGCGTCGACCGCAAGCGGATCGCGTTCATGGGGTACTGGCGGCTCGGGCAGTCCGAGCGACAGGAATGACCTCCGCTCGCGACCGGCGCGGGCGTCTGCTGCTGCTGCTCGCGATCGGGCTGCTCATGATCATGATCGTCGTCAGCCTCATGATCGGTGCGCGGCCCGTCGCGCCAGCAGTGGTGATCGACGCGCTCCTCCGCCCCGACATGTCCATCAACGATCACAGCGTGATCCTCACGCAGCGCCTGCCCCGTACAGTGATCGGCGTGCTCGCGGGGGCATCGCTCGCACTCGCGGGCACTCTGATGCAGGGGCTGACGCGCAATCCGCTCGCAGACCCGGGTCTGCTGGGCGTGAACGCCGGGGCATCCGTCGCGGTGCTGGCCGCGATCACGATCTGGGGGATCACGGCGCCGTCGGGATTCGTCTGGTTCGCCTTCATCGGCGCCGCGATCGCATCGATCGTCGTCGCCGTCATCGGCACGCGCGGCCCGGACGGCACGAGTCCCGCGAAACTCGCGCTGACCGGCGCCGCGGTCACCGCCGGACTGACCGCGGTGACCACGCTCATCCTCACGACATCCATCACCGCCTTCGATGTGTTCCGCTACTGGCAGGTCGGCGGCCTCACCGCGCGCGGGCTGGACACCGTCGCGGTCGTACTCGTGCCGATCGTCGTCGGAGCCGTCATCGCCTTCACCTCGGCGCGCGGACTCGACCTCATGGCCCTGGGCGACGACACCGCGACGGGGCTCGGGCACAGCGTCTCGCGCACCCGAGCGCTCGGGATCATCGCCACGATCCTGCTCTGCGGCAGCGCGACCGCGATCGCCGGGCCGATCGTGTTCCTGGGCCTCCTCGTGCCTCACGCACTCCGCGCGATCATCGGCGGCGACTATCGCTGGCTGCTCGCCATCGGCGCGCCCGCGGGCGCGATCGTGCTGCTGGCGGCCGACGTGCTCGGGCGCGTGATCGCACCCCCCGGCGAGGTGCAGGCCGGGCTCGTCGTGGCATTCGTCGGGGCGCCGGTGCTGATCTCCATCGTCCTCCGACCGGGGCGGGTGACACTGTGAGCTCGTCCGTCCGGGAGATCCGCTCCCGTGTGCGCCGCCGCCGGACGACGGTGGTCGCGTCGGTGCTCCTCGCCGTGGCCGCGCTCGCCATCGTGTCGCTCTCGATCGGCGACTACCCCATCGCGCCCGCCGATCTCTGGGCCACGCTGTGGGGCGGGGGAGACCGTGCGCAGCAGTACGTCGTCTTCCAGGTGCGTGCACCCAGGCTCGCGATGGCCCTCCTCGTCGGCGCGGCGCTCGGCGCGGCCGGTGGCCTGCTGCAATCGCTGCTCGGGAACCCGCTCGCGAGTCCCGATCTGCTCGGGATCAGCGGGGGCGCCGGGGCGGCCGCCGTTTTCGGCATCCTGGTCCTGGGACTCGGTGGACCGCTGCTGGCCGTCGTGGCCTTCGCCGGCGGTCTCCTGGTGGCCTCGTTCCTCCTGCTCGCCGGGCGCCATCGTGCCGACGGCGGCTATCGCCTCATCCTCGCGGGAATCGGCGTGGCGTTCCTGACGGTCGCCATCACGAACTATCTGATGGTGCGCGCCCAAGTCGAGCTCGCTCAATCCGCGCTGATCTGGCTCACGGGAAGCCTGGCGTCGACGCCGTGGTGGAACGTCGTGATCGTGCTCGTCGCAGTCGTGCTCGCCACGCCGGCGGTCATCGCGTGCGCGCGATGGCTTCCGATCACCCAGATGGGCGCGTCGACCGCCGCCTCCCTCGGCGTTCGGGCCTCGACGGTGCGCATCGTGACGGTGCTCACCGCAGTGCTGCTCACCGCGGTCACCTGTGCCTTCGTGGGGCCGATCGCATTCATCGCGCTGTGCGCTCCGGCCATCGCGCGGCCACTGCTCGGTCACGGCGCCGTGGGCATCGGGACGAGCGCCGCCATCGGCGCGGGCCTGCTCACCGCGGCAGATCTGGTGGCGCAGTTCGCGCTGCCCGGCATGTCCGTTCCGGTCGGCGTCGTCACCGGCGCGATCGGCGCGGTCTTCCTGCTCTGGCTCCTCGCGACGTCGAAAGGACGACACCTGTGACCACGTCACCCGCACCGCTCCTCAGCGTCCGGGGGCTCGCCGCCGGGTATCCAGGGCGCCGCGTCATCGACGATCTCGACCTCGACTTCGCCCCCGGTCGCATCACGATGATCATCGGCGCCAACGCGTGCGGGAAGTCGACGCTGCTCAGCGTCCTCGCCCGTGTGAACCAGCCGCTGGCAGGCGTGGTCGAGCTCGACGGGTCCGATATCGCCACGATTCCCCGCCGCCGCTTCGCCCAGACCGTGGGCTTGCTGCCGCAGCATCCCACCGCGCCCGACGGCCTCACTGTCGCCGAGCTCGTCTCTCGCGGCCGGCACCCGCATCGCGGCGTCTTCCAGCGGTGGAGCGCCGCCGACACGGCCCGCGTCGACGACGCCATGGCGAAGACCGGCGTCTCCGCCCTCGCCGACCGCCCGGTCGGCGATCTCTCGGGCGGCCAGCGCCAGCGGGTGTGGATCGCGATGACCCTCGCGCAGGAGCCGCGCGTCCTGCTGCTCGACGAGCCCACGACATTCCTCGACCTGAGCCACCAGATCGAGGTCCTCGACCTGCTGCGCACCCTCAACCGCACCGACGGGACGACGATCGTCGTCGTGCTCCACGAGCTCAACCTCGCCGCGCGCTACGCCGACGACCTCGTCGTGATGAGCGAGGGCCGCGTCGTCGCGCACGGCGCTCCGTCCGACGTGCTCACCCGTGAGGTCGTGTCGAGTGCCTTCGACCTCGACGCGCTCGTCATCCCCGACCCGCTCACCTCCACCCCCCTCGTCATCCCCGTTCCGGGCGGCGCCCACGCCGCTGCGGACGAGGCCTGACGCGACCGAAAGGAAAGTCCCCGTATGTCCGTACTGAACCCCCGCCTCGGTGCGCTCGTGGCACTCGCAGTGGCCGGTGGCCTGGCGCTCTCCGGCTGTGCCGGGTCCGCCGCGCCCGAGACGTCCGGCACCGCCGACGCGGGCTCCGGCTCGTCCGAGAGCTTCCCCGTCACGTTCGAGCACATCTACGGCGAGACGACGATCGAAGAGACCCCCGAGCGCATCGCGACGTGGGGCTGGGGCGCGACCGACGCCGTCCTCGCCCTCGGGATCGTGCCGGTGGCGATGGCCTCGTCCGAGTACGGCGGCGGCGACAACCTCATCACGCCGTGGGTCGAGGAGGCGATCGCCGACCTCGGCGGCGAGGAGCCCGTGCTGCTCGACAACTCCAGCTTCGAGCTCTCGGTGGAGGAGCTGCTCGCGACCGATCCCGACGTGCTGATCGCGTCGTACTCGGGCCTCACCCAGGAGGAGTACGACGCCGTGACCGGCGCCGGCATCCCCGTCGTGGCGCCGGAGGAGGCTCTGTGGTCGACGCCGTGGCGCGACGTCATCACCGACACCGGCAAGGCGCTCGGTCTCTCGTCCGAGGCGGAGGAGCTCGTCGCCGGCCTCGAAGCCCAGGTGGCCGACGCCGCCGCGGCCCACCCCGAATTCGAGGGCACGTCGATCGCCTACGCCGCCGACGACGTCGACACGTTCTACCTGTACCTTCCGGCCGACCCGCGCGTGGAGATCCTCGAGGACCTCGGCTTCGTCACCGCCGAGTCGGTGACCGCCCTCGACACCGGCGAGTCGACGTTCTACACCACCGTGTCGAGCGAGAACCTCGACCAGATCGACGCCGAGGTGATCTTCACCCAGGTCGACACCGAAGCGGCGCTGGACACGTTCCTGACCTCCGACCGCACCCAGCTGATCCCGGGCGTCGCCGCAGGCGCGGTGGGCGCGATCGTGGGCGAGGAGAACGTCGCGGCGATCTCGCCGACCGCGCTCACGCTCCCGTGGATCCTGTCCGACATCGTCGACCAGCTCGCCACGGCCACGGCGGTCGCCCAGGGCTGATCCCCGGAACGCACGCGAAAGCCCCGGTCGCTCGGCCGGGGCTTTCGTCGTCTCGGATGCCTCGTGCCGAGGCATCCGCTCACTCCTTCGTGGCGTCCGCGCGACGCACGAGGGCCCACGCTCCGGGGATGATCAGGGCGGCCAGGGCCGCCTTGATGAGACCGCCGACGATGAAGGGCAGAAGACCGACCTCGAGGAGGCCGAGGAACGAGTAGTCGAGGCCCATCACGACGTTCAGGATGAACGCCATGTACGGGATGCCGAACAGGAACGGCACGACGCTGGCGGCGGCGAAACCGACGAAGGCGAGAGCCGGGCGACGGTCCCATGCGCGCTCGGCGAACCATCCCGCGACGAACGCGGAGAAGACGAACCCGATCACGAAGCCGAAGCTGGGCTTGGCGACGGCGGCGATCGAGCCGGTGAAGTCTGCGAACACCGGGAGCCCGGCGAGTCCGACCAGCAGGTAGGTGATGAGCGCCGCCGCTCCGCGGCGCGAGCCGAGAGCGGCCCCGACGACGATCACACCGAGTGTCTGGCCGGTGATCGGCACGGGCCACAGCGGGATCGACGCCTGCGCGAGCAGGGCGACGAAGGCGGCGCCGGTGACCACGAGGGCGGCGTCGAGCGCGAAGGCGCGGGCGCGGGATGAGGGGCGCGCGATGACATCGGCGAGGACGCGGCGGGACGAGGGGGCTGCTGCGATGGCTGACATGCTCCTCAGCCTAGGAAGGGACGATGACACGGTTATTAGACGGAGTCCACCAATGATGGCCGCATCATCTGTCCGCGATCTCCAGATCGCGCGCACGCCGCTCCGGGGACGCGGGCTCGGCAGGGCGACCTATACTGGGAGGCTGGCCGTTCGGCCATTTTCCCCATCCACCGACGGAACGGACGTTTCGCTGTGCTCGCCGTGCACGACCTCGAGATCCGCGTGGGCGCCCGCGTGCTCATGTCCGACGTGTCGTTCCGCGTCTCCGCCGGCGACAAGGTCGGACTGGTGGGCCGCAACGGCGCCGGGAAGACGACCCTGACGAAGGTCCTCGCGGGCGACCTGCTCCCGGCCGACGGCAAGGTCGATCGCATCGGCGAGCTGGGCTACCTGCCGCAGGATCCTCGCTCCGGCGATCCCGAGATGCTCGCCCGCACGCGCATCCTCGACGCGCGCGGGCTGGGGACGATCGCGCTCGGCATGCATGAGGCATCCCTCGCCATGGGCGATGAGAACCCGGATGTCGCGGCCCGCGCCATGCGCAAGTACGCGAACCTCACCGAGCGCTTCGAAGCCCTGGGCGGATACGCGGCCGAGGCCGAGGCCGCGTCGATCGCGCACAACCTGTCGCTGCCCGACCGCATCCTCGACCAGCCGCTGCGCACCCTGTCCGGCGGCCAGCGTCGCCGCATCGAACTCGCCCGCATCCTGTTCTCCGACGCCGAGTCGATGATCCTCGATGAGCCGACGAACCACCTCGACGCCGACAGCGTCGTGTGGCTCCGCGAATTCCTGAAGGGCTACAAGGGCGGGCTCATCGTCATCAGCCACGATGTCGAGCTCGTCGGCGAGACCGTCAACCGCGTGTTCTACCTCGACGCGAACCGCCAGGTCATCGACGTCTACAACATGAACTGGAAGAACTACCTGCGCCAGCGGGTCGCCGACGAGGAACGCCGCAAGAAGGAGCGCGTCAACGTCGAGAAGAAGGCCACCGCCCTGCAGCTTCAGGCCGCGCGCTTCGGTGCCAAGGCGTCGAAGGCCGCTGCCGCGCACCAGATGGTCGCTCGCGCCGAGAAGATGCTCTCGGGCCTCGACGACGTGCGCCAGGAGGACCGCGTCGCCAAGCTCCGGTTCCCGAAGCCCGCGCCGTGCGGGAAGACGCCGCTGATGGCATCGGGGCTCTCCAAGTCGTACGGATCGCTCGAGATCTTCACCGACGTCGACCTCGCGATCGACCGCGGCTCCAAGGTCGTCGTGCTCGGCCTCAACGGCGCCGGCAAGACCACCCTGCTGCGCATCCTCGCCGGCGTGGACAAGCCCGACACCGGTCAGCTCGAGCCCGGTCACGGGCTCAAGATCGGGTACTACGCGCAGGAGCACGAGAACCTCGACGTGTCGCGCTCGGTGCTCGAGAACATGATGTCGGCGGCGCCGGACATCACGGCGACGGATGCCCGCAAGGTTCTCGGCTCGTTCCTCTTCACGGGCGACGACGTGCTCAAGCCCGCGGGAGTGCTGTCGGGCGGTGAGAAGACGCGCCTCTCGCTCGCGACGCTCGTGGTGTCCAGCGCCAACATGCTGCTGCTCGACGAGCCGACGAACAACCTCGATCCCGCATCGCGCGAGGAGATCCTCGGCGCGCTCTCGCACTACGAGGGCGCCGTCGTGCTGGTCTCGCACGACGAGGGCGCCGTCGAGGCGCTCAATCCCGAGCGGGTCCTCATCCTGCCGGACGGCGTCGAGGACATCTGGGGCCGCGACTACGCCGACCTGATCTCGCTCGCCTGACGCAGCGAGCCCGCGTCAGCGGCCGGCTGCGTCGAGGAGCGCGTCCTCGTCGTCTGCGTCGCGATCGCGGCGACGGGATGCCGGCGCCGGCACCGCATCCGCGGCGTCGTCGTCCTCGGCATCCTCGCGACGGTGCCGACGCTCGGTGCGGATGACGTAGCCGATGAACACGAAGCCCATGACCGCGAAGAGGATCCACTGGATCGCGTACGACAGGTGCGGGCCGGGGTCTTCGGACGGCGACTCGAGCGCCTGCGGTGCGGATGCCGGAGCCGGGTCCTCCGACACCATGATCCCGTACGCGCTGAGCTCGAGCGCGTCACCGGTGTCGGCGGACACGGTGTCGGCGATCAGCGGAAGGTGGATGGTCGGCACCTGGCCCTCCGGAGCGGAGCGGCCGGACGACGGCAGCTGCTCGCCGGGCTTGAGGCGTGCGATGACGGTGACTTCCCCCTCCGGAGGGGTCGGCACGCTGTCGGGGTCGGGCTGATCCTTCCCCGGAGCGACCCAGCCTCGATCGATGAGCAGCACGCGGCCGTCGTCGAGGCGGAATGGGGCGAGCACCTCGAAGGCGGAGGTGCCGCCGTGCGGGCGGTTGCGCACGAGCAGCTCCTCGTCGGCGACGTACTCGCCGACCAGGAGAACCGGATGCCACTGATCCTCGGGATCGAGTTCACCGCCGGGCGGGATCAGCTCGGCGAGCGGCACCGGCAGCGCGTCGTAGTTCGCCTCGACGAGAGCGAGCTGCGCGGAGCGCTCCTCGTTGCGTGAGAACTGCCAGTTCGACAGAAAGGCGCACGCGATGGCGAAGACGACGGCCAGCGAGACGTAGATCGCCCACCGACCAGCCCTCGGCAGGCTCTGCATGCTGACCTCGCGGCGGGGACTCATCGGGGGATCTCCGAACTCGCGCCGGCCAGGAGCCTCACCGACACCGGGAACTCGCGCGCGGCGAGGAACTCCCGGAGGTAGTCGCGGTGCTCGTCGCACGCGACCCAGGTCTTGGTCCGGTCGGCCGAGTGGATGCGCGGATTTCGCCAGTCGATCCGCCAGCGCGCGGGGGCGCGGCAACCGGCCCGGGAGCACGTCGCCTCCGCGACGGCCTCGTCTGCGGGGAGACTCATGCCGTCCCGTCCGTGGTCCGGTCGTCGGCCGGACGCCCGTCGTCGATCGCCGGCGTCTCGTCGACACGGATCACGTCGGACGGATGTCCGAGCGGAGTGTGGGGGACGGCGGGAAGGGATCGCTCCGGGTCTTCGCGGCGGTTGCGGCGCGCCTCCTGGCCGACGTTCGCCAGCACGACCGCGATGTACGGGAGGAGGATGGCGGCGGCTCCGAACACCCAGGTGTACCACCCGTACGGGGTGATGACGACCATGAGGATGAAGCACGCCACGCGGACGCCCATGGTGATGAGGTAGCGCGTCGAGCGCGCGTCGACGTCGTCACGTGGCGCCCGCGGCAGCGACGTGGCGGACTGGGGCCGATTCGAACTCTTCACCGTCCTTCAAGACTACGCCGCGCGGCCCCTCCGGTCTCCCTCGTGAGGGAGTGGAGGGGCCGCACGGAAGGGCGGTTCGAGGTATCAGTAGTCGTAGCCGTAGCGCGAGCCCTGGCTCGCCGCCCACGCGATGAACGCGAAGAAGACGATCCCGCCGATGATCCACAGCGCGAGGCCGACGTATCCGAGGATCGTGCCGGCGAGCGCCATGCCCCGGCCCTTCTCGCCGTTCGTCTTGAGCTGGTGGAGGGAGATGTGCCCCGTGATGACGCCCGCGATGGATCCGATGATCGGCACGATGCCGATGAAGCCGACGATCGACGCGATCAGCGAGACGATCGCGAGGACATTCGTCTTCACGGGTGCGCCGTACCCGTACTGCGGGGGTGCGCCGTACTGGGGCGCGGCGCCGTACTGCGGGGGTGCGCCGTACTGCGGGGGTGCGGCGTACTGGGGCGCGGCGCCGTACGGGGCCGGCGTGCCGTACGGCGACGGGGCAGGAGCCTGCGGAGCGGCGCCGTATGCGGGAGGAGCACCGTACGCAGGGGGTTCGGCGGGTCCGGGCGGGGCAGGCGGAGGGTATGCGGCCTCTGCCGGCGCCTGGTACGCGCCGGGCGCCGGAGCGGTCGGTTCGGGAGCGGGCTGCGCCGCCGGGTCGGGGGAGGGCGCGTCGGGTGTGTTGTCGCTCACGGGTGGGACCTTTCGTCGAGACGTGACCCCAGCGTTCCAGCGAGCGACGCAGGGTGTCAAACGCCGCGCCGGTAGGCTGGTGCGGATCTGTCACATAGCCCCGGGAGCTCCACCATGTCCAGCGATCGCGTCGTCCTCGTCACCGGCGGAAACCGCGGCATCGGCCGTGCCATCGCCGAGCGCTTCGTCGCGGAGGGATATCGGGTCGCCGTCACCGCCCGCTCGGGCGAAGGCCCCGAGGGCACCCTGACCGTGCGGGCGGACGTGACGGATGCCGCGGCCGTCGACGCGGCGTTCACCGAGGTCGAGAAGACCCTCGGGCCCGTCGAGATCGTTGTCGCGAACGCCGGAGTGACCAAGGACACACTGCTGCTGCGCATGACCGAGGACGACTTCGACAGCGTCGTCGCAACGAACCTCGGCGGCGCGTTCCGGGTCGTCAAGCGCGCGTCGAAGGGGATGCTCCGGGCGAGGTGGGGTCGTGTCATCCTCATCTCGAGCGTCGTCGGCCTCTATGGCTCGGCCGGTCAGATCAACTACGCGGCGTCCAAGAGCGCCCTCGTCGGCTTCGCCCGCTCACTCACCCGTGAGCTCGGCGCGCGGGGCATCACCGCGAACGTCGTCGCTCCGGGCTTCATCGAGACGGACATGACCGCGGCCCTCGCGGACGAGACCCAGGCGGAGTACAAGAAGAACATCCCGGCCGGGCGGTTCGCGACGGCAGATGAGGTCGCGGGCGTCGTGACGTGGATGGCGTCGGACGACGCCGCGTACATCTCCGGCGCCGTGATCCCCGTCGACGGCGGTCTCGGGATGGGCCACTAGTCGGACTGCGTGCGCCTCAGCGGATCGCCGCGACGAGCGCCTGCGCGAGGGCGTCGGGTGTCGAGAACTGCGGCCAGTGTCCTGAACCGAGACGCACGACCTCGGAGTCGGCGATCGCCTCAAATTCCGCGCCGTACGGCCCCCATTGGGAGACCGCTGCGCGGAAGGCGGCATCGTCCATGAGCCCCATGAGGAGCGTCACCGGAACCGCGTGACGGGCGGTGCCGTCGAGCCGAATCGGGTCCGTCGGCACCTTCGCCGGCACGGAGTGCGTGCGCGCGGCCCAGGCCTCGCGCACGGCTGCGTCGAGGTCGGAGACGTCGGGCTCGTCGAAGGAGTCCCACCCCGGGAACGGGATGACGCCGTCGACCACCTCGAACTCGGAGATCTGCCCGCCGTCGGGGGGCGGAACGGTGTCGACGAAGACGACGCGCGCGATGCGGTCTGGCCGAGCCTCGGCCGCACCCCATACGACGTTGCCGCCGCCGCTGTGTCCGACGAGGACGACCTGACCGGCGGAGGCGTCGATCTCGGCGACGACCGCATCGACCCAATCCTGCATGCCGATGTCGGCGGATACGGATGCCGGTGCGCCTACGCCCGGCATGGTGAGCGGGCGCACGCGGTGCCCCGCCGCTTCGAGGGCGGGCGTGACGGTGTCCCACGACGACGCGTCGAGCCACAGTCCGGGAACGAGGATGATGTCCATGCTCCGACGCTACCGAGGGCCGGCGACATCCGCGGTCAGGGCAGGAGCGCCACGACTTCGCTCAGGTCGACGGGGCCGACGACGACATCGGCCCGCGCCCGGACGGTGGGCTTCGCGTTGAACGCCACTCCGAGGCCCGCCGCGGCCATCATCCGCAGGTCGTTCGCGCCGTCGCCGATCGCGATGGTCCGGCTCAGGGGCACACCGGCGTCGACCGCCCATTCCCGCAGCGCTTCGGCCTTGGCCTCGGCATCCACGATCCGGCCGTCCACAAGGCCGCTGAGGGCACCGTCGGTGGTCGACAGCCGATTGGCGCGCCACACGTCGACTCCGAGCGAGGGGGCGACGGCGTCGAGGATCTCGTGGAAGCCGCCGGAGACGACGCCGACGGCTCCGCCGCGCGCGTGGACCGCGTCGATGAGCTCGCGGACGCCCGGCGTGGGCTCGACGCGTGCGAGCACCCGCTCGAACGACGAGACCGGAACGCCGGTGAGCTGGGCCACCCGCGACCGCAGGCTCGTCGCGAAATCCACCTCGCCCCGCATGGCCGCTTCGGTCGCCGCGGCGACCTCGGGCCCCCGGCCGGCCTCGTCGGCGATGAGCTCGATGACCTCGTTGCGGATGAGGGTCGAATCGGCGTCGAGGACGACGAGGAAGCGGGCGGCGGGGGCAGGCATCCCTCCACGCTAGCGGCGTAGGATGCCTCGGCCCCAACCCGGGGTCATCGTTCGACGTGGATGCCCTTCCCGACGACCGTGATGCCGCTGTCGGTGACCGTGAAGCCGCGCGCGAGGTCCTTGTCGCGGTCGACGCCGACGGTGGCTCCGTCCGCGAGCACGACGTTCTTGTCGAGGATCGCGCGGTGGATGCGCGCGCCGGCGCCGACGTGGACGTGGTCGAACAGCACCGAGTCGGTGATGGTCGATCCGCCGCCCGCGAGGGTCCATGGCCCGACGACGCTCCGCTCGAGGTGCGTGCCCGACAGCACCGAGCCGAGCGACACGATCGAGTCGATCGCGTTGCCGATGCGACCGACGGAGTCGCGCACGAACTTCGCGGGCGGCGAGTTGACCGCCTGCGAGTGGATCGGCCAGTCCATGTTGTAGAGGTTGAAGATGGGCAGGGTCGAGATGAGGTCGCGGTGCGCGTCGAAGAACGAGTCGATCGTCCCCACATCGCGCCAGTAGTAGCGATCGCGATCGGTCGAGCCCGGCACGTCGTTGCGCTTCATGTCGTAGACGCCGGACTCGCCGCGACCGACGAAGTACGGCACGATGTCGCCGCCCATGTCGTGGTTGCTGGTCGGCAGCTCCCCGTCGGACTCCACGGCCTCGATGAGCGCGTCGGCGTCGAAGATGTAGTTGCCCATCGAAGCGAGGACCTCGCCGGGGGAGTCGGCGAGCCCGGTCGGGTTCTGCGGCTTCTCGAGGAAGTCGTTGATGCGGGTGGGGTCGTCCTTGACGACGTCGATGACGCCGAACTGGTTCGCGAGCGCGATCGGCTGGCGGATGCCCGCGACGGTCGCCCGCGCGCCGGATTCGATGTGCGCCGCGAGCATCTGGCGGAAGTCCATGCGGTAGACGTGGTCGGCGCCGATGACGACGACGATGTCGGGCTGCTCGTCGTTGATGAGGTTGAGGCTCTGCAGGATCGCGTCCGCCGATCCCGAGAACCACCTCTTGCCGAGGCGCTGCTGGGCGGGCACCGAGGTGACGTACGAGTCGAGGAGCGCCGACATCCGCCACGTCTGCGAGATGTGACGGTCGAGGCTGTGCGACTTGTACTGGGTCAGCACCACGATCTGCCGCAGGCCCGAGTTGATGAGGTTCGATATCGCGAAATCGATGAGCCGATACTGCCCTCCGAAGGGCACGGCAGGTTTCGCCCGATCGGCCGTGAGAGGCATCAGGCGCTTGCCCTCGCCGCCGGCGAGGATGATTCCGAAGACCTTCGGCGCTGCAGGCATGGGACCACCCTAGGCCCCCGTCTGCGGCGGTCGGTAGCGGCTATCCGCGGGGCGTCACGTGTACTAGGTTTCGTGCCATGCGCGTCGACATCATCACCAAGGAGTACCCGCCGGAGATCTACGGTGGCGCCGGTGTCCACGTGACCGAGCTGGTCAAGGCGCTCCGTTCGGCGATGGATGTGCGCGTCCGCGCCTTCGGTGCGGAGCGCGACGAAGCGGGCACTGCGTCGTACGTCGTGCCCGCCGAGCTCGCCGCCGCGAACGCGGCCGTGCAGACCCTGGGCACCGACTTGGAGATGGTGGCGGATGTCGCGGGCGCAGACGTCGTGCACAGTCACACCTGGTACGCCAACTTCGCCGGTCACCTCGCCTCGCTGCTGCACGGGATCCCGCACGTCGTGACCGCGCACAGCCTCGAGCCGCTCCGCCCCTGGAAGGCCGAGCAGCTGGGCGGCGGCTACGCCGTGTCGAGCTGGATCGAGAAGACCGCCTACGAGGGCGCCGCGGCGATCGTCGCGGTGAGCGAGGGGATGCGGCAGGACATCCTGCGCAGCTACCCCGCGCTCGATCCGGCCGATGTGCGCGTGATCTACAACGGCATCGACGTCGAGTCGTGGCATCCCGTCGACGACCCCGCCGTCCTCGCGCAGCTGGGGGTGGACGCCTCGAAGCCGTCCGTGGTCTTCGTGGGGCGCATCACGCGCCAGAAGGGCCTGCCTTACTTCCTCCGGGCAGCCGAGCGCCTTCCCGCCGACGTCCAGGTGATCCTGTGCGCCGGCGCGCCCGACACGCCGCAGATCATGGCCGAGGTCGAGGGTCTTGTCCGCGGACTGCAGGAGACCCGCGAGGGTGTGGTCTGGATCGATCGGATGCTGTCGCGCCACGAGCTGTGCACGGTCCTGAGCGCCGCCACGACCTTCGTCTGCCCGTCCGTGTACGAGCCTCTGGGCATCGTGAATCTCGAGGCCATGGCGTGCGGCGCGGCGGTGGTGGGCACGGCGACCGGCGGTATCCCCGAGGTCGTCGTCGACGGGGTCACCGGTCGCCTCGTCCCGATCGAGCAGGTGCAGGACGGCACCGGGACACCGGTCGACCCGGAGCGCTTCGTGGAGGATCTCGCCCGTGTGCTGACGGAGGTCGTGGGCGACCCGGACAGGGCGCGGAAGTACGGAGCCGCCGGCCGGCAGAGGGCGACGGACGACTTCAGCTGGCAGAGCATCGCGGAGCAGACGGCCGCGCTGTACGCGGAGGTGACCGCCGGCGGCCGATAGGCTGGACGACATGCCGCAGGTGCTCGAATTCTCCGACGTCGTCGTCCGCAGGAACGCCAGGGACATCGTCGATCACCTCTACTGGACCGTCAGCGATGATGAGCGCTGGGTCATCCTGGGTCCGAACGGCGCCGGCAAGACGACCGTCCTCCAGCTGGCCGACACGCTGATGCACCCGACGTCCGGGATCGTGTCGATCCTGGGGGAGCGCCTCGGGCGAACGGATGTGTTCGAGCTGCGCCCGCGCATCGGGTTCGCGTCCTCGGCGATGGCACGGCGCGTCCCGCCGGAGGAGTCGGTGCTCAACGTCGTCCTGACGGCGGCGTACTCCGTGCTCGGCCGCTGGCGCGAGGACTACGAGGACATCGACGAGCGCCGGGCGCTGCGCGTCCTCGCCGAGTGGAAGCTCGACCACCTGGCCGACCGCACGTTCGGCACGTTGAGCGACGGCGAGCAGAAGCGCGTCCAGATCGCGCGGGCCGTCATGACCGACCCGGAGCTGCTGCTCCTCGACGAGCCGACGGCGAGCCTCGACCTCGGCGCCCGCGAGGAGCTGCTGACGCTTCTCGGCGGCTACGCGCAGGCGCCCACTACGCCGGCGATGATCATGGTCACCCACCATGTGGAGGAGATCCCCATCGGGTTCACCCATGTCCTGCTGATCGCCGACGGCCGCGCCGTGGCATCCGGTCCGCTGCGCGAGACCCTCACCGCGGAGGCGCTCACAGAGACGTTCGGGGTGCCGATCCAGCTCACCGAAGAAGGCGGGCGCTACGCCGCACGCGCAGCGCACTGACCACTGCGGGCGCCCGATTCCGCGGAGGGGCCCCGAGGCTGGTAGAATCTTCCTTTGGTGCGCTCGCACCGCAGACTTTGACCGCCCTGGCAAAATCCAGGGCACCACATCTCAAAGGACTTCCCATGAAGACTGACATCCACCCCGACTACCAGGCGGTCGTGTTCCGCGACCTCGGCTCGGGCGAGACCTTCCTCACCCGTTCGACGGTGAGCAGCGACAAGACGATCGAGCTCGACGGCGTCGAGTACCCCGTCATCGACGTCGAGATCTCGTCGGCGTCGCACCCGTTCTACACGGGCAAGCAGCGCATCATGGACTCGGCCGGTCGCGTCGAGAAGTTCAACCAGCGCTTCAAGAACTTCGGCGCCAAGTAAGACGCCCTTTGCACGAGAGCCCCGCTTCGGCGGGGCTCTCGTCGTCTCCGGGACCCCGTCGATCAGCGGATCGGCCAGCTGCCGTCGAGGCGCTCTTCGGGCTCGATGCGACCGATCTGGATGAAGTAGTCGGTCAGGCTCGCCGCCTGGGCACGCGCCCATGCGATCTGGCGGGTGTGGAGCTCTTCCACGGTCTGGGGCAGCCACGGCGCGAACCGTTCGGCGAGGGCCTGGGCGACGCGCCCCGCCGCCACGGCGTCGGCCGATGCCTCGTGGGCGCCGTCGAGCCGGACGGCATAGTGCTCGGCCACGACCGACAGCGTGCGCTTGCCGCGCCGCCAGCGGTCGTACGCCTTGTCGACCACCAGCGGGTCGATGACGGGTGACGGAGCGACGATGGGGTCGACGCCGTGACGGAGCGCTTCGTGCTTGAGCAGCGAGAAATCGTAGGGAGCGTTGTACGCCACCACCGGGATGCCGGCATCGAGAAGGGCGCGCACCGATTCGACGACCTCGGCGACGACTGTCGCAGCGGGCCGACCGTGCGATCGCGCGTGCTCCGTGGTGATGCCGTGGACCGCCGTCGCGCCCTCGGGGATGGGCACGCCGGGATCGGCGAGCCAGTCCCGAGCGCTGATGACCGCACCCGAGGCATCGAGCACTCCGACGTGCGCGGTCACCACACGATCGGCCGTGACGTCGACTCCGGTCGTCTCCAGATCGAAGACCCCGACGACCCGCAGCCACTCCGGCGTGTCGAACAGCGAGAGGGTCTCGGGCTGCCGGTGATCCATGCCGCTCACGGTATGCGCCCCGTCCGACAGCGGCGGCGAGGCGCACCGCACGTCCGGCACTCGTAGACTCGAGACGTGACCCCCCCGAACCCCTACGCACCACTCCTCGCCGAGATTCCGGTGGAGCGGCGCGAGGTGGTCGTGCTCGGGGGCACGACGGCGTACTGGGTCTACGGACCGGAGACGGCCGAGACGACGGTCATCGCCGTCCACGGCTTCCGAGGCGAGCATCACGGACTCGAGCCGGTCGTCGCCCACCTTCCCGATGTGAGGGTGATCTCTCCCGACCTGCCGGGATTCGGCGAGACGGCACCGCTGCCCGGCGTCCGCCACGACCTCGACGCATATGCGCGGTGGCTGCGTGAGTTCGCTCCCGCGGTCGCGCCGGGCGCGGTGATCCTCGGACACTCTTTCGGGTCGATCGTGGTCTCGGCCGCCGTCGCGGGAGGACTCGATACCCCGCGCATGATCCTGGTGAACCCGATCGGCGCTCCCGCGCTCGAAGGGCCGCGCGGCCTTCTCACGCGGCTCGCCGTGTTCTACTACTGGGCCGGCGCGCGCCTGCCGCAGGGGCTCGGCGAGGCGCTCCTGCGCAACGGACTGATCGTGCGCGTGATGAGCGAGTCGATGGCCAAGACGAAGGATGCCGACCTCCGTCGGTTCATCCACGACCAGCACGACACGTACTTCTCGAACTTCGCCGACCGCGACGTGCTCCACGACGCGTTCGTCGCGTCGGTGTCGAACGACGTCCGGCAGTTCGCCCCGCGCATCGCCCAGCCGACGCTGCTCGTGGCGGCGGTGCGCGACGACATCACTCCCATCGAGGCGGAGCGCCGCCTGGCGACGCTCTTCCCCTCGGCCGAGCTGGTCGAGATCGACGACGTCGGCCATCTCATCCACTACGAGACGCCGGCGCCCGCCGCCGACGCGATCAGGCGCTTTCTCGTGCCTTCCGCGCCCGGTACGCGATGACGTTCATGCGGTTGCCGCAGTTGCCGGTGTCGCAGTACCGCTTCGAGCCATTCTTCGAGTAGTCGATGTAGACGGAGTCGCAGTCGTCCGCGGCGCAGATGCGGATGCGGTCGTACTCGTCCGAGCGGATGACGTCGACGAACGCCATCGCGGCCTCCACCAGCATGCGCGTCGCGAGCGGCGAGTCGTCCGACGTCGCGTGGATGTGCCAGTCGTACTCGTCGTGGATGACGAGCCGGGGGAGGGCCTCGCCGTCGGCGAGCATGCGGTTGACGAGCGGCACCGCTCCGACGCGGTCCACCTCCCACAGTTCGCGCAGGCGCGCGCGCACCTCCCGGACCGCGGCGACCTCGGCATCGTCGAGGCGGATCTTGCCGGTGTAGGGGTTGGTGACGAGGAAGCGCCCGAGGTCGTCGGGCGTCTGCAGAGTGTCGTCGCCGTCGTACCCGGGCATCGTGTTGACGAGATCGACGACCATCATGAGCGTGCGTTTCGTGTCATGGATGAACACCATGTTGACTCCTGACATCCGCTTCGATACTGTCACCAGTGTAAGCACATTTCGCTCCTGACAGTCGGATGCCGCCCATGACCGTTTCCACCGCGTCCCTTCCGGTGATCGCGCCGATCGCGGCGTCCGCCCGTCTGCGCTCGACGGGGTTGATCATGGCCGTCGCGTCGGCGCTCGCGTTCTCGTCGAGCGGACCGTTCATCAAGCCACTGCTCGAGAGCGGCTGGTCGCTCGGCGCGGCGCTGCTGGTGCGCATGGGTGTCGCGGGGCTGATCCTCTCGCCGGCCGTCGTGCTCGCGATCCGGCGTCAGCCGGGCTTCCTCCGTCGCCACTGGCGACTGATCCTCGGCTTCGGCCTGATGCCCGTGCTCGGCTGCCAGCTCTTCTTCTTCTCGGCCATGCAGAGGATGCCTGTGGCCGTCGCGCTGCTGATCCAGTACCTCGCTCCGATCATGCTCGTCGCCTTCGTCTGGCTGCGCACCCGCAAGGCGCCGTCGGCGCTCGTGCTGGGCGGCTCTGCGGTCGCGGTCCTCGGACTCGTCCTCGTCGTCGACATCTCGGGTGCATCCTTCGACCTCGTCGGCACGCTCCTCGCGCTGGCTGCGGCGGTGTGCGTGTGCGCGTACTTCGTCATCTCCGAGCGCGCCGGCGACGACCTGCCGCCCCTCGCCCTCGCCGCGAGCGGACTGCTGGTCGGGGCGGCGATCATGGCACTGCTCTGCCTGAGCGGCATCATGCCGTTCCAGGCCCCCGCCGTCACGGTCCAGCTCGCCGGCGTCGAGGTGCCGTGGTTCGTCCCGCTCCTGTGGGTCGCCGGCATCGCGACGACCCTCGGCTACGCGCTGGGCGTCATGGCCGTGCCGCGCATCGGGTCGAGGGTCGCATCGTTCGTCGGGCTGTCCGAGGTGCTGTTCGCCCTCGGATTCGCGTGGGTGTTCCTGGCCGAGGTGCCTGCGCCGATCCAGTTCGTCGGCGGAGCGCTCATCCTCGCGGGCGTCGTGCTGGTCAAGATCGACGACCTCAGGTCGGCGCCGGCATCGGCGCGCGCGACAGCCGCGGCATCCGTTCCGCTCCCGTAGCCCCGCCGGGTCAGGAGTCGCGGCGCGCCAGCTCCATCAGCGGCATGACGCGGTGGGGGATGACCTCGCCCATGACCAGCGATGTCTCGGTGCGCTCGACGCCCTCGATCGCGAGGATGCGGGCGTCGGTGTCGAACAGGTGCTGGGTGTCGCGGCACGCGACGCGGACGAGCAGGTCGACCTGCCCGGAGAGCCCGTGCGCCTGCACGATCTCGGGGACGCGGGAGAGGTCGGCGGTGATGCGCGGCAGATCGGCCTGGCGGACGATCACGCTGATGAACGCCTCGATCGGGTACCCGAGCGACGAGGAGGAGATCGCCCGCTCGTACGACAGGAACACCCCGGACCGTTCGAGTCTGGCCATGCGCGCCTGCACCGTGTTGCGGGACAGCCCGAGCCGCTCCGCGAGGGCGACGACCGTCGCGCGGGGGTCTGTCGAAAGGGCGGCCAGAAGCTCCAGGTCGACGTGATCGAGGGCACTCATAGTGCGAAACGTTAGCACGGTTTGAGGAGGGGTTAGTTGTCAACATGCTCAAGCGGATCGCAGAAGCTTGAGCGAGGTGCGATGCCGACGTAGTCTCAGGCATGTCGGCGAAGCTGCCGGCGAGCCACGACGCCTCTCCTCACGAGGGAGGGTTGCACCGAGGAGTGATGACGATGACGCACACCCTGACCCCTACCGCCGAACCCGCGACCGACACCGAAGACGTCGCGCGGCTCCTGACCCCCGACGGACAGCGGATCTCCGATCCCGACCTCGAGCGGTGGGTGACCGACGTCGACTCGTCGGTCCTGCAGAGCCTGTACCGCGACATGGTGCTGGTGCGCCGGGTCGACACCGAAGGCGTCGCCCTGCAGCGCCAGGGACAGCTCGGTCTGTGGGCCCCCTGCCAGGGCCAGGAGGGCGTGCAGGTCGGCACGGCCCGCGCCTTCCGCGCCGACGACTTCGTCTTCCCGAGCTACCGCGAGATCGGGGTCAACCTGGTCCGCGGCGCCAAGCCGGCGGACTTCGTGCTCGCCTGGCGCGGCGAGGAGCACTCGACCTACAACCCGTACGACATCAACACCGCGACGCCCCAGATCATCATCGGTGCGCAGGCGCTGCACGCCGTAGGCTACGCGATGGGCATCCAGCGGGACGGCACCGATCAGGCATCCGCCGCATACTTCGGCGACGGCGCCACCAGCCAGGGCGACGTCAACGAGGCCATGATCTTCGCCTCGTCGTTCCGTTCGCCCGTGGTGTTCGTGTGCACGAACAACCAGTGGGCGATCTCCGAGCCCGTGACCGTCCAGGCCAAGTTCCCGATCGCCGGACGCGCGCCGGGGTTCGGCATCCCGAGCATGCGCGTCGACGGGAACGACGTCCTCGCGTGCCTCGCGGCGATGCGCTGGGCGCTCGACAACGCACGCAACGGCATCGGTCCCGCTTTCATCGAGGCCGTCACCTACCGCATGGGACCCCACACGACCTCCGACGATCCGACCCGCTACCGCGACAAGGAGGAGGTCGAGCTCTGGAAGGGCCGCGACCCGATCGCTCGCGTCGAGGCGCTGCTGCGTGCCGAAGGCGCGTTCAGCGACGAGTTCGCCGCCCAGGTCGCCGCCGACGCCGATGCGCTCGGAGCTGAGGTGCGCGCCGCCGCCCTGGGGGCGACGAGCCGTGAGCCGATCGGCGTGCTCGATCACGTCTACGCCGAGCCCCACTCGGGCCTCGAGGAGCAGCGTGCCTGGTTCGGCGCCTACCTCGACGGCTTCGGCACCGACTCCGAGGAGGCGGCACGATGACGCAGCTCACGATGGCGAAGGCCATCAACGAAGGTCTCCGCCGCGCCATGGCCGACGACCCGAAGGTGCTCGTCATGGGCGAGGACATCGGCAAGCTCGGCGGAGTGTTCCGCATCACCGACGGTCTGCTCGACCAGTTCGGCGCCCAGCGCGTGGTCGACACCCCGCTCGCCGAGGCCGGCATCATGGGCACCGCGGTCGGACTCGCCTTCCGCGGGTACCGTCCCGTCGTCGAGATCCAGTTCGATGGCTTCGTGTACCCCGCATTCGACCAGATCGTGTGCCAGGTCGCGAAGCTCCACTACCGCACGCGCGGCAACGTCACCATGCCGATCACGATCCGCATCCCGTGGGCCGGCGGTGTCGGTGCCGCGGAGCACCACTCGGAGTCGCCCGAGGCATACTTCGTGCACACTTCCGGGCTGCGCGTGATCGCCGTGTCGAACCCGCAGGACGCCTATGTCATGCTCCGCCAGGCGATCGCATCGAACGACCCCGTCGTGTTCTTCGAGCCGAAGCGGCTGTACCACACCAAGGGCGAGGTCGACCTCGACGTCGACCTGGCCGACGCCCCGCCGATGGGCTTGGCGCGCGTCGCGCGCGAGGGCAGCGACGTCACGCTGCTCACGTACGGCTCGCAGGTGATGACGGCGCTGGATGCCGCGACCGCCGCCGAGGACGACGGCGTGTCGATCGAGGTCATCGACCTGCGCTCGATCTCGCCGGTCGACTACCGCACCGTCACCGCGTCGGTCCGAAAGACCGGTCGTGTCGTCGTCACGCACGAGGCCGCGCGCGAGGCCGGCGTCGGCGCCGAGCTGATCGCGAGCGTCACCGAGCGCTGCTTCAACTACCTCGAGGCAGCCCCGCAGCGGGTCACCGGGCACGACATCCCCTACCCGCCGGCCAAGCTCGAGAAGCACCACCTGCCCGACCTCGACCGGATCCTCGATGCGGTCGACCGGGTGATGGACCGGCCGAACTCGCTGACGGGGGTCGAGCTGTGAGTGTGAAGGACTTCATGCTGCCCGACCTGGGCGAGGGTCTTCCCGAAGCCGAGCTCGTGCAGTGGATGGTCGCCGAGGGCGACACCGTGACGCTGAACCAGACGATCGCCGAGGTCGAGACGGCCAAGGCCGTGGTCGAGCTGCCGTCGCCCTACGCGGGCACGGTCACCGCCCTGCACGCGGGCGCAGGCGACGTGGTCATGGTCGGCTCGGTGCTGATCTCGTTCGACATCGGCGGCGATGACGCTCCGGCGCCCGCTCCGGCGGCGGAGTCGGCGGAGGAGTCGGCCAAGGCCGAGCCGAACCTCGTCGGATACGGCGCCGCGCCGCGCGGCAGCGCTCGGCCGCAGCGCCGATCGCGCGCCGCGGCCGGAGCGCACGTGTCGTCGTCATCCGACACCGCGGTGCTCGAGGCCGCGCCGCACGATGCCATCCATCTCGCCGAACCCGATCGGCCGCTGGAGCGCCCGCGCTCGACGCCCCCGGTGCGACTGCACGCGAAGCAGCTCGGCGTCGATCTCGCGCTCGTCGAGGCGACCGGAGCGAGCGGGCTCATCACGCGTTCCGACGTCGACGCCTACGCGACGCGGGTCGGGGCATCCCTGACCGCTGCGGTGCCGACTGCTCAGCCGGAGCCCATCTCGGATCTCCGCCAGCCGTCGACCCCGGGGGAGCGCACGACGCGCACGCCGATCCGCGGGGTCCGCAAGCACACTGCGGACGCGATGGTGCGCAGCGCCTTCACCGCGCCTCACGTGACCACGTTCCTCACCGTCGACGTCACGGCGACGACGGAGCTCATCGCATCTCTCAAGGCCGACCGTTCGCTCCAGGAGCACAAGATCGGCGTCATGGCCGTCGCCGCGAAGGCCGTGTGCCTCGCTCTGGCGCGGCACCCTGGCCTGAACTCGCGCTGGGATGACGCCGCGGGCGAGATCGTGGAGCACCACTACGTCAATCTCGGGATCGCGGCGGCGACCGGGCGCGGCCTCGTCGTGCCGAACATCCGCGACGCGCAGGATCTCACGCTCGTCGAGCTCGCCGACGCCATCCGCGGCCTCGCCGAGACGGCGCGCGCGGGCAAGACCTCGCCCGCCGAGATGATGGGCGGTACGTTCTCGATCACGAACGTCGGCGTCTTCGGCGTCGATGCCGGCACGCCGATCCTCAACCCGGGCGAAGCGGGCATCCTCGCTGTCGGCGCCGTGCGCCGGCAGCCGTGGGAGCACCGCGGCGAGATCGCGCTGCGCGATGTCATGACGCTCGCTCTGTCGTTCGACCACCGCCTGGTCGACGGCGAACAGGGGTCGCGGTTCCTCGTCGACGTCGCGGACGTGCTGCGCGAGCCCGGGCGCGCGATGCTGCTGCGCTGACCCGCACACGATCCACGGTCGAAGGCCGGGCGGAGCATCCGTCCGGCCTTCGCCGTCCTCAGACGCACCCGAGTCAGTCGCGCTTGGGATAGAACAGCCCGAGCCCGTGCTTCTGGAGGGCGGCGTACGCCTGCGCGTACGTGATGGGCTCGGGATGCCCCGGTTCGGCATAGCGCGCGAGGAGCAGCCCGAGCATTCCGCGTCCGGGCGGACTCAGTGGCTTGTCCTTGTGCTCGCCCTGCTCGAGGTCGCCGAGCGAGTCCTCGTGCGGATTGGGCGGCACGTACATCGGGTGCACCACCGGCCAGGTCGACGGGTCGCGGGGCGTGTCGAGGTTGACGACGGCGAAGAGGTCATTGGCCTCGGCATCGCGTCGCGTCAACGGGCGGAGCCCGTGAAGGCGGGTCAGCGTCGCCACCACGGCAGCGTGGTGGTACTCGTCGTGCACGATCGTTCCGGCGCGGGTGTACGCCGAGACGGCGATCGTCGGCACGCGCAGCCCCAGGCGGTCGAAGCCGAACCCCATCTCGCCGGGCGCGTCGTCGGCGATCGGGGGCGTCGCGGCAGGCGGGGCGACGTGGTCGTATGTGCCGCCGTGCTCGTCGAAGGTGATGAGCAGCAGCGTGTTGAGCGCGTTCGACCCGTCGGGCGATGCGCTGTCCTTCACGGCGTTGTAGATGTCGGCGATGAGCTTCTCGCCGGCACGGACGTCGGAGACCGCGGAGTCGAGGACGAGCTCGCCGTCGACGTCGCTCGCACGGTAGATGCCGACCGGCGGGTGGAAGTCGTTGTGGTTGTACACGAGCCGCGGCTCGATGAACGCGTACGCGGGAAGCGTCCCGGCCCTCGCCTCGTCGTAGAACTCGGACATGTGTCCGAAGCGCCCGGTGCGCCAGAACCGCTCGAGCGCAGGGGCGTGGAGGATGCCGGTGAGGGAGACGAGCTGGATCTCGTCGAAGTAGACCTTCCAGGAGATGCCCGCCTCCTCGAGGCGGTTGAAGATCGTCGGCGCAGCCTCGGCGTCGAGCCACTTGATGTACCCGCCGTCGTGGCGGTTGGTGACGAACCCATGCGAGGTCGACGCGTGGAAGAACGAGCGGTTGCAGTACGTCTGCGAGGGCACGGCTGCGAACCATGCGTCGAAGACCGCGAATCCCTTGGCCAGTGTCGAGAGCACCGGGAGCTGCTCGGGGGAGAAGCCGCCCATGATGTGGCCGACCTCGTCGAGCGTCGGCTTCCCGCCCCGGCGCTCGCGGACGAAGCTGTTCCAGTAGTCGCGGACGAAGCCCTCGTTCGTCGGCTTCGTCCTCGGGGGCGGAGCGTTGAAGGGCGGGGACATGTCGCCGATCCCGACCGTGGCGTTCGACGGCGGGTCCACCCTCCCGAAGAGCTGGGTGTTGACGTGGGGGAACTCCTCACCCGGGTCGGGGTTGGGACGGCCCATCACCTCGTCGGTCGGTCCGCTGTACGTGTGGGCGGCGATCCGGTCGCCGGACGGCGCGATGTTCGCGTAGTCGCCGAAGGCGAGACCGTCGAACGTCTCGCCTTCGGGCACGGTGTCGGGGGTGTAGAGCCAGCCCAGCAGGTTGTCGAAGGACCGGTTCTCTCCCATCACCACGACCACGTGGTCGAACCCCGGTTCGGATCGTGCCGGGAGGGCGGCGAAGTCGACCGAACCCTCGCGGAGGCCGGCTTCGTGGCCCATCGACGCCCCCGCGGCTGCGCCGACGCCTCCGCCGACGACGAGACCGGCCGCGGCGATGCCGCCGAACTTCAGGAAGTCGCGCCGCGAGCTCGCCTCGTCGGAGGCCGTCTCATCGGCACGACGACCGCGGGGCGCGTCGGAGCCGTCAGCGCAAGCCGCCCCGTCTTCGTCGCTGTCCCGGCCGGATCCCGGCATGGTCCGACCAGATTAGGGCACTCGGGACGCGATCAGTCGGTCAGCGCCGCCAACGCCATCGATTCGAGGATGCCGCGCACCGTTCCGTCCGTCGGATGGGTGCGGAGTGCCCGGACGCTGTGGGGCGTGGAGTTGATGAGTCCGAAGCACGCGTGCGCGCGCACCCGCAGCTCGCCGTCGGGGCGGCCGGGGTGGAGCGCGGACAGGATTCCGATCCAGACCTCGACGTACTCGCGCTGCAGGCGCCGGACGGCGTGCCTGTCCTCGTCGGCGAGGCTCGCGAGATCGCGGTCCTGCACGCGGATGACGTCGGCATCGGTGAGGGCGAAGTCCACGTGAAAGGCGATGATCGCCTCGAGCTGCGCCAACGGCGTGCCGCCGTCGGCCACCACGCGCTGTCCGCCGGCGAGGAGCCGCTCGCTCACGCCGACGAGGATCGCGCCGAGGAGCGCCTGCTTGTTCGCGAAGTGGCGATACAGGGCCGGGCCGCTGACGCCGACCGCCGCACCGAGGTCTTCGAGGCTCACACCGCTGAAGCCGCGGTCGGCGAACAGACGCGCGGCCTCGTGCAGGATCGCCGCCTGGCGGTCGGCCTTGGCGCGATCGCGCTCGGTGACACCGCTTGTCATCTCAGTTAATCCTCGCTAACCTGGACTCCAGTTAGTGAACACTAACCAATTCGGTCCCGCCGACTCAACAGGCGTGACCCGATCGTGACGTGACCCGACAGGGCCGCGCCGAGACGCCGCACGTGAGCGCCGCGTCCGAACAGCATCGACGGAGATGACATGGGTACGCTGACGACCGCGGCCGTGCACGACGACGCCTTCGCGCGGACGCGAGAGGCGCAGGCACAGCTCGCCGCCGGCCTTCGGGAGCGACTCGCCACGGTCGCGCTCGGCGGGCCCGAGGCATCCCGCACCCGTCACGTCGCGCGCGGCAAGCTGCTGCCGCGCGACCGTGTCACCCGGCTCCTCGACGAGGGGAGCCCGTTCATCGAGGTCGCGCCCCTCGCCGCCGAAGGGCTCTACGGCGGGGATGCCCCGGCAGCGGGCGTCATCGCGGGCATCGGGCTCGTGCACGGCCGGCAGGTGATGGTGGTGTGCAACGATGCGACGGTCAAGGGCGGCACGTACTATCCGCTCACCGTGAAGAAGCATCTCCGCGCCCAGGAGATCGCGTTCGAGAACCGGCTGCCGTGCGTCTACCTCGTCGACTCCGGCGGCGCGTTCCTTCCGATGCAGGACGAGGTCTTCCCCGACCGCGACCACTTCGGCCGCATCTTCTTCAACCAGGCGCGGCTGTCGGCCGCCGCCATCCCGCAGATCGCGGCCGTGCTCGGCTCGTGCACCGCGGGCGGAGCGTACGTGCCCGCCATGAGCGACGAGACCGTGATCGTGCGCAATCAGGGCACGATCTTCCTCGGCGGACCGCCCCTCGTGAAGGCCGCGATCGGCGAGGTCGTGACCGCCGAGGAGCTCGGTGGGGGAGAGCTCCACGCGAGGCGCTCGGGGGTCGTCGACCACCTCGCCGAGGATGACGAGCACGCGCTCGAGATCGTGCGAGACATCGTCGCCACGCTGCCGCTGCCCGCAGCACCCGCCTGGGACGTGGTGGCGAGCATCCCACCCGCCGTCGACCCGTCCGATCTGTACGGCGTGGTCCCCGTCGACGTGAACCAGCCGTACGACGTGCGCGAGGTCATCGCCCGGCTCGTGGACGGCAGCGAGTTCCACGAGTTTAAGCGCGAGTACGGCGAGACATTGGTCACCGGCTTCGCCCGCCTCCACGGTCACCCGGTCGGCATCGTCGCGAACAACGGCGTGCTGTTCGGCGAGTCGGCGCAGAAGGGCGCGCACTTCATCGAGCTGTGCGATCAGCGCGGCACGCCGCTGCTGTTCCTGCAGAACATCTCCGGGTTCATGGTCGGACGCGACGCCGAGGCCGGGGGGATCGCGAAGGACGGGGCCAAGATGGTCACCGCCGTGGCGACGACTCGGGTGCCGAAGCTCACGGTCGTGATCGGCGGTTCGTTCGGCGCGGGCAACTACTCGATGTGCGGCCGGGCCTACTCGCCCCGGTTCCTCTGGACATGGCCGGCGAGTCGCATCTCGGTCATGGGCGGCCCTCAGGCGGCATCCGTCCTCTCCACCGTCAAGCGCGACCAGATGGAAGCCCGCGGCGAGGACTGGTCCGAGAGCGCGCAGGCCGAGTTCGAGGCCCCGATCCGCGCGCAGTACGAGGAGCAGGGGAGCCCCTACTACGCCACCGCCCGGCTCTGGGACGACGGCGTCGTCGACCCGCTCGACACCCGTGACCTCCTGGGACTCGCGCTCGACGTCGTCTCCCGCACGCCCCTGCCCGAACCGCGCTTCGGCGTCTTCCGGATGTGATCCCCGTGACCGACCTCCCACCCCCGCCCTTCTCGACGGTCCTCGTCGCCAATCGCGGCGAGATCGCCCGTCGCGTCATCCGCACGCTGCGGCGGCTCGGCATCCGCTCCGTCGCCGTCTACAGCGATGCCGACGCCGACGCGCCCCACGTGCGCGAGGCCGACGTCGCCGTCCGCATCGGACCGGCCGCGGCATCCGCCTCCTACCTCTCCATCGACGCGGTGATCGCCGCCGCCCGCGAGACGGAGGCGGACGCGATCCACCCCGGGTACGGCTTCCTGTCGGAGAACGTCGCGTTCGCCCGCGCCTGTGCCGACGCGGACATCGTGTTCATCGGCCCGGGGGAGCGTGCGCTCGAGGTCATGGGCGACAAGATCCGCTCGAAGGAGCACGTCGTCGCCCACGGCGTCCCGACCGTCCCGGGGTTCAGCGCAGCCGGGATGACGGACGCCCGCGTCGCCGAGGCGGCCGCAGCGACCGGCTACCCGCTCCTCGTGAAGCCGTCCGCCGGCGGCGGGGGCAAGGGGATGCAGGTCGTCCGCTCGGCGACCGAGCTGCCCGAGGCGCTCGCGACGGCGCGGCGCGTCGCCGCGGCCGCGTTCGGCGACGACACGCTGCTGCTCGAGCGTCTCATCGAGCGCCCCCGCCACATCGAGGTGCAGGTGCTCGCTGACGTCCACGGGAGCGTCGTCCACCTCGGCGAGCGCGAGTGCACGCTCCAGCGCCGGCATCAGAAGGTCATCGAGGAAGCGCCGTCGCCGGTGGTGGATGCCGCGACCCGCGCGCGCCTCGGCGCCGCCGCGTGCGCCGCGGCGGCCAGCGTCGACTACCGCGGGGCAGGAACCGTCGAGTTCCTCGTCGCCGGCGACCGCCCCGACGAGTTCTTCTTCATCGAGATGAACACGCGTCTGCAGGTGGAGCATCCCGTCACGGAGCTCGTGACCGGCGTCGATCTCGTCGAGCAGCAGCTGCTCGTCGCCGCCGGGCGGCCGCTCGCCCTCACGCAGGACGACATCCGCCTGGACGGGCACGCGATCGAGGCGCGCGTGTACGCCGAGAGCCCGGAGCGCGGCTTCCTCCCCGCGACGGGCGCCGTGCTCGCCTGGCGGCCCGCCGACGACGTGCGGACGGATGCCGCGGTGGAATCCGGCAGTGTCGTCTCGGCCGACTACGACCCGATGATCGCGAAGGTGATCGCGCACGGCGCCGACCGCGACGAGGCGATCGAGCGGCTCGACGCCGCTCTCGCCGACACCGTGCTGCTCGGCCTCGACACGAACATCGGCTTCCTGCGCGAGCTCCTCGCCGACGAGGGCGTGCGAGCGGGCGCGATGGACACAGGGCTCATCGATCGGATGCCGCCGTACACGTCGCCCGAGCCAGGGCAGGCGGCGCTCGGCGCCCTTGCCTTCGCCGGCGAGCTGGCCCGGGTCAGAGCCCGCCCGCCCGCCCGCTCCGCCGCCGGAGGGATGTGGCTCGCCGGTTCGGGCTGGCGTGCGAGCGCCGCGCCGGTCGGCCGCTCGGTCGCGGTCGAGTCCGAGAACGGCGCGATCGTCGTCGTCGCCGCTCCCGACCTCCCCGCTGCGCCGCTCATCACCATGGAGTCGCGACCGCGCGAATCCGCCGAGCCCGGCGGCGACGCTCCCACCCGCGGAGGGCGATGGGGCTCGCGCCCGGCCGGACGCGCGCTTGCCCGCGGGGTCATGGTCGCGACCGATGGCGACGGCTGGACCTGGGTCCACGCCGAAGGCGCCACCCATCGCCTTCGTCCCCTCACGCGTCGGCAGGCGATGGAGAAGCGCCTCGCCGCGCGCGAGCGCGACACCGCTGCGACGGACCCTGAGCTGCGTGCGCCGATGCCGGGCGCCGTCGTCGCTCTCCACGTCTCCGACGGCGCGACGGTGGCAGCGGGCGACCGCATCGTCACGATCGAGGCGATGAAGATGGAGCACCCGGTGGTCGCCCCGCACGCAGGCGTCGTCCGCCTCGATGTCGCCGCGGGGAACCAGGTGCGCCGCGATCAGGTGCTCGCCCACGTCGCCGCCCCGGCAGAACCCGCCCACGAGGCATCCGAAACCCCCTCCTGAGAACCCGAGGAAGCCATGGACCACTTCAACCTGACAGACGACGAGCGCGAGCTCGCCCGCATGGTGCGCGACTTCGCCGACGAGGTCGTCGCCCCGCAGGCCTACGAGGCCGACCGCACCAAGACGCTGCCGATGGACGTCGTCGCCCAGATGGGCGACCTCGGCCTCTTCGGCCTGCCGTTCCCCGAGGAGTACGGCGGCCAGGGCGGCGACTACTTCGCACTGTGCCTCGCGATCGAGGCGCTCGGCCGCGTCGACCAGTCCCTCGCCATCACGCTCGAGGCAGGCGTGAGCCTCGGCGCGATGCCGGTGTTCCGCTTCGGCACCGAGGAGCAGAAGCAGGCGCTGCTTCCCGACCTGCTCGCGGGGAAGGCGCTGGCCGGCTTCGGTCTCACCGAGCCCGAGGCGGGCTCCGACGCCGGAGCGACGCGCACCACGGCGAAGCTCGACGGCGGGGAGTGGGTGATCAACGGCTCGAAGCAGTTCATCACCAACTCGGGCACCGACATCACGCGCTTCGTCACCGTCACCGCGGTCACGGGGGAGCGGGACGGCCGCAAGGAGATCTCGACGATCATCGTGCCCTCGGGTACACCCGGCTTCACGGTCGAACCCGGGTACGACAAGGTCGGCTGGCACGCCTCCGACACGCACCCGCTGACGTTCCAGGACGCGCGCGTCCCCGAGGCGAACCTGCTCGGCGAGCGCGGCCGCGGCTTCGCGAACTTCCTCCACATCCTCGACGAGGGCCGCATCGCGATCGCGGCTCTCTCGACCGGTGCCGCGGAGGGATGCCTGGAGGCCGCCGTCGACTACGCCAAGAAGCGCATCGTGTTCGGAGACGCCCTCTCCACACGCCAGGGCATCCAGTTCCTTCTCGCGCGCATGCAGCTCCGCGTGCACAACGCCCGCTTGGCGTGGCACCACGCCGCGCGCCTGCGCGACGCCGGCAAGCCGTTCAAGACCGAGGCCGCGATCGCGAAGCTCACGGCGAGCGATGCCGCGATGGACAACGCCCGCGACGCCACCCAGGTGTTCGGCGGCAACGGGTTCATGAACGAGTACCCCGTCGCCCGCCACTACCGCGACTCCAAGATCCTCGAGATCGGCGAGGGCACCACCGAGGTGCAGCTGCTCGTCATCGCCCGGGCGCTCGGAGTAGCGTGACGGGTGTGGACGGCACGGACGAGGCGCGCGAGATCGTTCAGCGCGGGCTGTACTTCGACGAGCTCGAGGTCGGCGCCCGCTACGCCCATCGACCGGGTCGCACCGCGACCGAGGCCGACAACGTTCTCTTCTCGTCATTGACGATGAACACCCAGGCGCTCCACCTCGACGCCGCCTTCGCCGGGGGTCAGCCGTTCGGGCAGCGGCTGATGAACTCGATGTGGACGCTCTCGACGATGGTCGGGGCATCCGTCTCGCAGATCACCCAGAGCACCCTCGTGGCGCAGCTGGGTCTCAGCGACATCGCGTTCCCCGCTCCGCTGTTCCACGGCGACACGTTGTACACCGACACAGAGGTCGTCGACAAGCGCCTGTCGTCGTCGCGGCCCGGTCAGGGGATCGTGACGCTCCGGCACACCGGGCGCAACCAGCACGGCGACGTCGTCGCGACCGCCACTCGGGTCGCGCTCATGTGGTGCGCGCCCGCCGAGCCGGCTCCGGATGCTTCGTCCCCGGCCGAAGGAGAGTCATGACGTCCTCGCACGGACGCTTCGCCCTGGGCCCCGCGATCCTGTTCTGCCCCGCCGATCGTCCGGAGCGCTTCGCGAAGGCGCTCGAACGCTCGGACGCGGTGATCCTCGATCTGGAGGACGCCGTCGCCCCGCCCGCGAAGGCGGCCGCGCGGGGTGCGCTGATCGAGTCCGAGCTCGATCCCGACCGCGTGATCGTGCGCGTGAACCCTCCCGAGACCGACGACTTCGCGTCGGACCTCGCGACCCTCTCGCAGACCGACTACCGGCGGATCATGGTGGCGAAGGCGGAGTCGCCCAAGCGCCTGCGCAAGATCGATCAGCGCTTCGACATCGTCGCGCTGTGCGAGACGGCGAAAGGCGTCGCGCAGGCCGATCGCATCGCCGCGCTCGACAATGTCAGCGCGCTGATGTGGGGGGCCGAGGATCTCGTCGCGAGCATCGGGGGCACGTCGAGCCGCACGCCGAACGGTCGCTACCGTGACATCGCCCGCTACGCCCGCGCCCGCGTGCTGCTCGCAGCAGGAGCGAGAGGCAAGGCCGCGATCGACGCCGTGCACCTCGACATCGACGACACGCAGCGCCTGGCCATCGAGGCCGCGGATGCTGCGGCATCCGGATTCGCGGCGACGGCGTGCATCCACCCGAGCCAGGTCGCGATCATCCGCGACGCCTACCGGCCGAGCGCCGAGTCCCTCGCGTGGGCGAACGGCGTCCTGGCCGCCGCCGAGGGCGAGCGGGGCGTGTTCACGTTCGACGGGCGCATGGTCGACGAGCCGGTGCTCCGGCATGCCCGGGCGGTGCTGCGACGAGCGGAGCGATGACCGGCGGGTCGGACGAGCTCGCCGAGCGGGGTCAGTCGTTCGCCGCCACCCGCTGAGCGGCGATCTCGCGTGCGACCCGCCCGATCAGGTCGTACGGCACATCCCGGGTGTGGGGGAAGACGACGGAGTCCTTCTCCGCACGGTACGGGGCGATCTCGGATTCGAGCGGCTCGGGGAGGGCCGGAACGGGGTAGAGGCCGATGTGCTTCTTCCACCCGGCGAGGTGCAGCGCGTACCGTCCGCCGAGCATGACGGCGGCGATGCCGTACCGGACCTTCTCCTCGGGCCGGGCGCCCGATGCGGTCGCCACGGCGTCGACGATCTCGCCCCGGACCCTGTTCAGTCGCTGCGCGACCTCGGGCGGGAATCCCGCGATGTACTCGTCGACGGTGGTGGGACTCGGCATGAGGCAGAGCCTAGGCGACGGCCCCCGCGTACGACAGCAGACGCAGGCGATCCCGCTCGTAGAGCATCTCGTGCGCGGACCCGTTCGCCAGGCGCTCGCCCTCTGGTGGCAGCTCGCCGCCCGACGCGTGTCGGATGAGCTCGCGGATGAGTCCGCCGTGCGTGACGACGACGAGGGATGCCGCCGCCGGCGCCGTCGCGCGACGATGATCGCGTACGGCGCGGCCGAGGGCGGCGAGCGCGCGCTGCCGCAGGACGGGCCACGGCTCGGCGCCGGGAACCTCGGCGTTGCCCCAGCCGCCGAAGCGCTGGAACATCTCGTCGGCGTCGAGTCCCTCCGCCTCTCCGTACGCGCGCTCACGCAGCCCGGGATAGATCCGCGGCGAGGCGGCCCCGAGCACGTCGGCGATGATCTCCGCCGTCTCACGGGCCCGTGACAGGTCGCTCGCGACGACGGTGATCGGAGCCGCGGCATCCCGCGCCTCGCGCAGCGCGGTGCCGGCGGCTCGAGCCTGGTCCCGGCCCGTGTCGTTGAGGGGGATGTCCGTCGAGCCCTGGATGCGTCGCGCGAGGTTCCAGTCGGTCTCGCCGTGGCGGATGAGCGTCAGCGTGGTCACCCCCCGAGCCTACGGGGACGGCGCTGTCAGGCCGCTGTGGACAGGGCGTCGGCGAGGGCGCGGAGGACCTCGCTCGTGCCGGCATCGATCTTCACCGTCGCGCGCGCATCCGCGCGCGTCTCGCCGCGATTGACGATGACGACCGGGAGGCGTCGCCGGCGGGCCCGCTCGAGGAGCCGGATGCCGGAGTTGACGACCAATGACGAGCCGGCGATCACGAGCCCTTCGCTGGTCTGCACCAGCTGCTCGGCCTCGCGGAACTTCTCGGCGGGGATGAACTCGCCGAAGAAGACGACGTCGGGCTTCAGCATCCCTCCGCAGACGGTGCACTCGGGTATCACGAACCCGTCGGTGCTCTCGGGGAGCACATCGCCGTCGGGGCCGAGCGGGACGTTCTCGGGTGCGACGATCCACGGATTGTCGGACTCGACCCGGTGCGCGAGGTCGCGCCGGTCGAACACCTGCCCGCAGTGGGTGCAGAACACCCGGCGCATCGTGCCGTGCAGCTCGACGACGCGCCGGCTTCCGGCGCGCACATGGAGGCCGTCGACGTTCTGCGTGACGACACCCGTCGCGATGCCGTGCTGCTCGAGATCGGCGAGGGCCCGGTGGCCGGCGTTCGGCTCGGCCGCGGCGAACGCCCGCCAGCCCAGATGACTGCCCACCCAGTATCGGCGGCGGGCCGCATCGCTCGCCAGGAACTGCTCGACGGTCATCGGAGTGCGCACGGGGGCGCCCTTGCCGCGGTAGTCGGGAATGCCGGAGTCCGTCGACACACCCGCGCCGGTCAGCACCGCGATGCGGCGGCCGGCGAGCGCCGAGGCGGCTCTCGACACGGCTTCGATCGCTCCGGCGTCGAGTTCGGTCACGGTGGTCACACGATCACACCCCTTCGGGGGAGAGTGTAGGCCGCGCGGTTTACCGGGATGTTACGGGCCGTGCGAGAGTGGACGCGTGGCGATCGAACGGATCACGTCGGCGGACGACACGCGGCTGGCCGACTACCGCGATCTGACCGATGTCGCGCTCCGCCGCATCCTCGAACCGGCGGGCGGGCTGTACATCGCCGAATCGTCGAAGGTCATCGGCCGGGCCATCGCGGCCGGCCACACGCCGCGATCGATCCTCGTGCAGGAGAAGTGGCTGCCCGACCTCGAGCCCGTCCTCGCCTCGCACCCCGCGACGCCGGTCTACGTCGTCGACGCGTCGATCGCCGAGCGGCTCACCGGGTACGCCGTGCACCGGGGCGCCCTCGCGGCGATGCACCGCCCCTCGCCGCGACCGGTGGGGGAGGTGATCGCGGATGCCCGGCTCGTCGTCGTCCTCGAAGACCTGGTCGACCACACCAACGTCGGGGCGATCTTCCGCGCCGCTGCGGGGCTCGGCGCGGACGCCGTGCTCGTCAGCGCGCGGTGCGCCGACCCCCTCTACCGGAGGAGCGTGCGCGTGAGCATGGGCACCGTGTTCCAGGTGCCGTGGACGCGGCTGCCGACGTGGACGGAGGCCCGCGGCATCCTCCACGACGCCGGATTCCACCTCGCGGCGCTCGCGCTGTCGGACGACGCCGTCGCACTCGACGCGTTCCGCGAGGCCGTGCCGGGACGCGTCGCGCTGATGCTCGGCGCGGAGGGTGACGGGCTCAGTCGCGCCGCCCTGGCCGCAGCAGACACGGTCGTGACGATCCCGATGGCAGGCGGCGTGGACTCGCTCAACGTCGCCGCGGCCTCCGCGGTGGCGCTGTGGGAGCTGCGGGTGCGCTGATCCCTCGGCGGCTCAGGCCGGGCTGCCCGGCTTCACGGCCGGATCGCTGCCCGGTGCGATCGTGATCACGGGGAGCGGGTCGGGTCGCTTCGCGGTGATGTCGTCGCCGGACGACTGGTGGCGCAGGCGCCGGAGCACCCACGGCACGAGGAACTCGCGCGCCCACACGAGATCGACCGTTCGCGCCTCGCGCCACGTGCGTCGGGGGAAAGGGTCGGGCTGCATCGGCTGGAGATCGTTGGGCACGTTGAGGGCGCGGAGGACCATGCGCGCGATCTCATGGTGGCCGAGCCGGTTGTAGTGAAGGCGGTCGTCGTCGAAGAAGCGCATGTCCTGCACCTCCTTGAGCGCCCACTGGTCGGCGACGATGCAGTCGTGGCGATCGGCGATCGCCCGGATGTTCTCGTTGTAGATCGCCACCTTGCCGCGGATGCCGCGGAACACGGGCGTGAAGTTGGTGTCGATCCCGGTGAACACGACGACGGTCGCGCCGTCGCTCCCGAGGCGCACGACCGCGTCTTCGAACAGCTGCGCCACCGCGTCCGGGTCGGAGCCGGGGCGGATCACGTCGTTGCCGCCCGCGGAGAACGTCACGAGGTCGGGCTTGAGCGCCAGTGCGGGCTCGACCTGCTCGTCGACGATCTGCCCGATCAGCCGGCCGCGGATCGCGAGGTTGGCGTACGCGAAGTCGTCGACCTGCGTCGAGAGCACCTCGGCGACCCGGTCGGCCCACCCGCGGTGGCCCCCGGGCGTCGACGGGTCGGGGTCGCCGATTCCCTCGGTGAACGAGTCGCCGACGGCGACGTACCGGCGCCAGGGGTGCGGGTGCGCGTTGGGAATGTACGGAGTGCGGTTGTCGTCGCTCGGTGTCATGATTCCTCGGTTCGTGGCCGGGTCCAGGCTATCGCGGGCCTCGGACGGCAGCGGATGCCCGCGCCCGGGGTGCCGCGGCGGTCGCATGTCGCCGTGCTCGTTTAGGGTGGTGAGTCGTTGTGCGCGGCAGTCGGGGAGGTGCGATGGACGACGAGGCGGTCCTCGACGCCACCCGTGAAGAAGCCCACTTCGGCAGCTTCGCCGCGGAGCATCTGTCGCCGACGTACCCGCAGCGAGCACCCTGGGGAACGGCCCAGCGTCTGCGTGCGTGGCAGGCCGAGGCCCTCGACCTGTACTTCGAGCTCGACGGTCCCGACGGACCCGGCGGCGGCCCTCGCGACTTCCTCGCCGCGGCGACGCCGGGCGCCGGCAAGACGACGTTCGCCCTCCGCCTGGCCAGCGAGCTCCTGCGCCGGCGGATCATCGACCGCATCGTCGTCGTCGCTCCGACCGAGCACCTCAAGACGCAGTGGGCGGATGCCGCGGCCCGCGTCTCGATCCGTCTCGACCCTGCCTTCAGCAACCGTCACTCCGTCCCGGCGAGGCAGTACCACGGCGTGGCGGTGACCTACGCGCAGGTGGCGGTGAAGGCATCCGTCCACCAGCGCCTGATCATGGACGCCCGCACGCTCGTGATCCTCGACGAGGTGCATCACGGCGGCGACGCGCTGAGCTGGGGCGACGCGCTGCGCGAGGCGTACGCCCGGGCGACCCGTCGGCTGCTGCTGTCGGGCACGCCGTTCCGCAGCGACACGGCCCCGATCCCGTTCGTCGAATACCATCCCGACGAGCACGGCATCCGCCTCTCGCGCACCGACTACGCCTACGGCTACCGCCGCGCCCTCGAGGACGGCGTCGTCCGCCCCGTGATCTTCATGGTCTACGCCGGGCAGATGCGCTGGCGCACCAAGACCGGCGACGAGATGGAGGCGCAGCTCGGTCAGGACAACACGAAGGACATCACGTCGCAGGCGTGGCGAACCGCGCTCGCCCCCGAGGGGGAGTGGATCCCCGCCGTGCTGCGATCGGCCGACCGGCGCCTCACCGAGGTGCGCGAACAGGTTCCGGATGCCGGAGGCCTCGTGATCGCGACGGATCAGACCGCCGCGCGCGCCTACGCCGAGATCCTCCGCGAGATCACCGGCGAGGCGCCCACGGTCGTGCTGTCGGACGAGGCCGAGGCCTCGTCGCGCATCGAGACGTTCTCGAAGGACGAGAGTCGTTGGATGGTCGCCGTCCGCATGGTGTCGGAAGGCGTCGACGTGCCGCGCCTGGCGGTCGGCGTCTACGCGACATCCGCCTCGACTCCGCTGTTCTTCGCCCAGGCGATCGGGCGCTTCGTGCGGGCCCGCCGTCGCGGCGAGACGGCGAGTGTGTTCCTGCCGAACGTGCCTCAACTCCTGGCCCTCGCGAACGAGCTCGAGCGGCAGCGCGACCACGCCCTCGACCGCGAGAGCGACGGCGACGAGTGGAACGCCGAAGAGGACATGATGGACGCCGCCGAGCGCGAGGACAAGGCGTCCGATGCGCTCATGGAGGAGTTCGAATACCAGGCTCTGGGTTCGCGCGCTCACTTCGATCGGGTGCTGTTCGACGGCAAGGAGTTCGGGCAGCTCGCGGTGCCCGGCACGCCCGAGGAGGAGGAGTTCCTGGGTCTCCCGGGCCTCCTCGAGCCCGAGCACGTTCACGAGCTGCTGATGCAGCGCCAGGCGCGCCAGGGCCGCCATCGACGCGTGCGCGAGGAGCGCGAGTCGCACGCGCCGGAGGGCGAGGAGCCCGCGCTCCCGCAGGCGCTGCATCGGTCGCTCAAGGAGCAGCGCCAGCTGCTGAACAGTCTCGTGGGGCTCTACGCCCGGCAGTCGGGCGAGGCGCACGGGCTCGTCCACGCCGAGCTGCGCCGCATCTGCGGCGGCCCTGCGGTGTCGCACGCGACCGTCGCCCAGCTGCAGGCGCGCATCGACGTGCTCCGCAAGCGCGTGCACTCCTGATCCGCCGGTGTGCGGACCCGGCGTGGGCGGTCGGGTTCGGAACCCCGAAATGCTGTCAATCCGCGTCTCGGCGGGCTGCGGCATCCGCTCGATGACTAGCGTTGACGCGTTCCTCTGATCCCCCGCCAGGAGGCCTCCCGTGAGCGTGCCCGTCGCCCCCACGTCCCGCGACCGACGTCGCTGGGCGCGATATCTCGTGAACGAGCGCGCGGAGGCGCGCGTCTACCAGGAGCTCGCGGCGCGTCGGGAGGGGGAGGAGCGACACATCCTGCTCGCCCTCGCCGAGGCCGAGGGGCGGCACGAGGCGCACTGGCTCGCTCTGCTCGGCGGCGAGCCCGCTCGCCTGCCCCGTCCCGACATCCGCACGGTGATGCTCGGCTCGATGGCGAAGCGCTTCGGCTCGATCTTCGTCCTGGCCCTCGCGCAGAACGCGGAGGCGCGGTCTCCGTACGACGACGAGCCCTTCGCGACGCCCGCCATGGCCGCCGACGAGAAGATCCATCACGAGGTCGTGCGGGGGCTCGCCGCGCGTGGCCGGCGGCGCCTGTCAGGGACGTTCCGCGCTGCCGTCTTCGGCGCGAACGACGGACTCGTGTCGAACCTCGCCCTCGTCATGGGCGTCGGGGCGACTGGTGTCTCGGCGCAGTTCGTGCTCTTCAGCGGCATCGCCGGCCTCCTCGCCGGTGCGCTGTCGATGGGGGCGGGCGAGTTCGTGTCCGTCCGCTCGCAGCGGGAGCTGCTGGCATCGACCGAGCCGAGCGGTTTCGCAGACCACGTCCTGCCCGATCTCGACCTCGACGCCAACGAGCTCGCCCTCGTCTACCGCACGCGCGGGATGCCCGAGGCCGACGCCCTCGCACGCGCACGACGGGTCGTGGCGACCGCGCAGGCGGCCGATCGTTCCGAGCCCTACCGGCTGCCTGCGGAGGCGTCGGACGAGCACGAGGTCATCGGAGCGGCGTGGGGAGCGGCGCTGTCGAGTTTCCTCTTCTTCGCGTCCGGGGCGATCATCCCGGTGCTGCCCTGGATCTTCGGCCTCTCCGGGCTCCCTGCGGTCGTCGTGGCACTGGTGCTCGTCGGGATCGCCCTGCTCGCGACGGGTGCCGCAGTCGGGCTCCTCTCGGGCGGGCCGCCCCTCCGGCGCGCACTGCGCCAGCTCGCCATCGGGTACGGAGCCGCGCTCATCACGTACGCCCTGGGTCTGCTCTTCGGCGTGTCGGTCGGATGACGGCCACGATTCTTGAAGAGCGCCAGAGTCTGGTAATGTCGTTCCTCGGTTGCGAAACCGAAATCCACCTGCGCGGGTGGCGGAATAGGTAGACGCGCTAGCTTGAGGTGCTAGTGCCCTTTAACGGGCGTGGGGGTTCAAGTCCCCCCTCGCGCACAGTACGAAGAAGGCCCCCGGAAGGGGGCCTTCTTCGTTGAGAGGATAGGTTTGTCGGCATGTCTTCTTCCGACGTCGAGCTCCCCGAAGTCGCCGCCGTCGCGCGTGATCTGATCCGCTTCGACACCACGAACCACGGCGGGGGCCGCGCCGCGGGCGAACGCGAGGCGGCCGAGTACGTGGGTGCGTACCTGTCGAACCTCGGACTCGAGCCCGAGTTCTACGAGCCGATCCCGCGCCGCACGAACGTCATGGCGCGCGTCCCCGGGCGCGACCGGAGCAAGCCGGCCCTCGTCCTGCACGGGCACCTCGACGTGGTGCCGGCGATCGCCGAGGACTGGAGCGTCGACCCGTTCGAGGGCGTCGTCCGCGACGGGATGCTGTGGGGCAGGGGCGCCGTCGACATGAAGGACATGGACGCCATGATCCTCACATCGGTGGGGGCCATCCTCCGCTCGGGGGACCGGCCCGAGCGCGACCTCGTCCTCACCTTCTTCGCCGACGAGGAGAACGGCGGCGTCGAAGGCTCGGCGCTGGTCGTGCAGAACAAGCCCGAGTGGTTCGCCGGGGCCACCGAGGCCATCAGCGAGGTCGGCGGGTATTCGATCGCGGTCGGAGATCGTCGGGCCTACCTCCTGCAGGTCGGTGAGAAGGCCCTCATCTGGATCAAGCTCGTGGCTCGCGGCCGTGCCGCGCACGGGTCGAGCTTCCACGGCGACAATGCCGTCACGAAGCTCGCGGCCGCCGTCGCCGCCCTCGGCCGGACCGAATGGCCGGTCACCCTCACCGATACGACGCGCGAGATGGTGGATCGCCTCGCCGCCCTGACCCGCGGCACGGGCGACGCCGACACGGTCGCAGCAGCGACGGGTGCGGCATCCGGCTTCCTCCGCTCGACCCTGCGGACGACCACGAACCCCACAGGACTGGTCGCCGGCTACAAGCACAACGTCATCCCCGACCGCGCCGAGGCGCTCATCGACGTGCGCGTGCTCCCCGGCACGGAGGACGCCGCCCTGGCCGACATCCGGCAGATCGTGGGCGACGACGTCATCGTCGAGATCGTGCACCAGGACATCGGGCTCGAGGTGCCGTTCTCGGGCGACCTGGTCGACGCGATGGTGTCGGCGCTCGGCCGCCACGATCCGGGCGTTCCGGTCATCCCGTACCTCATGGGAGGCGGCACCGACAACAAGGCGCTGGCCTACCTCGGCATCGCAGGCTACGGCTTCGCGCCGCTGCGGCTTCCCGCCGATCTCGACTTCACCGGCATGTTCCACGGGGTCGACGAACGCGTTCCGATCGACGCGCTGGTGTTCGGCCAGGGCGTGCTGACAGACCTCCTCCGCACGTACTGAAACCCCGGGTTGCCGCAGCGGCATCCCGAAGCGAAAGGCGCCCATGCTCTTCGAGGCGATCATCCTCGGCTTCGTCCAGGGACTGACCGAATTCCTGCCCGTGTCCTCCAGCGCGCACCTGCGCATCCTGGGGGAGTTCCTGCCGTCGGCGCAGGATCCCGGAGCGGCGTTCACCGCCATCACCCAGATCGGCACCGAGGCCGCCGTGGTGCTGTTCTTCTGGCGCGACATCGCGAGGATCATCAGCCACTGGTTCTGGGCGCTCCTCGGACGCATCCCGCGCAACGACCCCGACGCGAAGATGGGCTGGCTCATCATCGTGGGCAGCATCCCGATCGTGGTTCTCGGGCTGCTCTTCCAGGACCAGATCGAGACGACGTTCCGCTCGCTCTGGCTCATCGCCGGCATGCTGATCTTCTTCGGCGTGCTGCTCGGCATCGCCGATCAGGTCGGCGCGAAGAAGCGCAAGCTGCAGGACATCACGGTCCCGCACGGCGTGATCTACGGCTTCGCGCAGTCGCTCGCGCTCATCCCGGGCGTCTCGCGTTCGGGCGGCACGATCACCGCCGGACTCTTCATGGGCTACGAGCGCTCCGCGGCCGCGCGTTACGCGTTCCTGCTGGCGATCCCCGCGGTGTTCGGAAGCGGCTTCTACCAGCTGTTCAAGAGCTGGGACGAGCCGGGCGTCTTCACCCTCGGCGAGACCGCCGTCGCGACGGTCGTCGCCTTCTTCGTCGCCCTGGGCGTCATCGCGTTCTTCATGAACTGGATCTCCAAGCACAGCTTCCTGCCGTTCGTCGTCTACCGCGTGGCGGTGGGCTCGACGCTGCTGGTGCTGCTCAGCATGGGTGTCATCGAGGCGTACTGACGCCTCGACCGCGCTGACGACGGTGGATGCCGCTACCGGCGCGGGTCGTCGCGGCCGGGCTTCGTCGGTCCGTCGCCGCCGCGGCGCAGGTAGCGCTCGAACTCCTGGGCGATGGCGTCGCCGGAAGCCTCGGGGGAGTCCCACGTGTCGCGCGTGCGCTCGAGCTGGCGGATGTACTCCGTCATCTCCTCGTCGTCGGCCGCGGCCGCGTCGATCGACGCCTCCCATGCGGCGGACTCGGTCGCGAGGTCGCCGCGGGGCACCGTCGCGCCCGTGAGGTCCTCCAGGCGGTCGAGGAGGGCCAGCGTCGCCTTCGGCGAGGGCGTGTGGCCTGCGACGTAGTGGGGAACGCTCGCCCAGAGGCTGGCGGAGGGGATCCCGGCGGTGTCGGCCGCGTGGCCGAGCACGCTGAGGATGCCGACGGGGCCCTCGTACGTGCTGCGCTCGAGCTCCAGAGCGGTGCGGAGCGCCTCGTTGTCGCTGCCGGCGAACACCGAGATCGGGCGGGTGTGCGGCACGTCCGACATCATCGACCCGATCGAGAGGAAGCCGGTGATGTCCTCGCGCAGGGCGACGTCGATGAACTCGGTGGCGAAGGCTTGCCATGCGCGAGCGGGCTCCACCCCGGTCAGCAGCCACAGCTGCGTGCCGCCGCGGGTCGTGCGGGTGGGCCTGAGGAGGGATGCCTCCGGCCACTGCAGCGTCCGCTTGCCGTCGCCGTCCGTCGCGATCTGCGGCCTCGTGTACTGGTAGTCGAAATAGAGCTCGGGGTCGACGGAGAACACCGTCTCGTACGTCCCTCCCTCACGCAGCTGCGTGATGGCGGACGACGCGGCTTCGCCGGCGTCGTTCCACCCGTCGAACGCGGCGATGAGCACTCGGCGTCCCAGTCCGTCCACGAGACCTCCTTCACCCGCCGTGCGGGTTCCTTCCAGGATAGGCCCGGTGCGGTCCGTCGGGTCGAGGCCGACCGCGCGCCTCCGCACGCGGGCGCCTCCGGCGGGGACGCGACGCCGCGCTGGGTAGCATGGACCGGTGAGCGCCCCACCACTGTCCGCCGTCCTGTGGGACATGGACGGAACCCTCGTCGACACCGAGCCTTACTGGATGGCGGCCGAGACGCCGCTCGTCGAGAGGTTCGGCGGAACGTGGTCGCACGAGCAGGCGCTGAGCCTGGTGGGACTGGGCCTGGAGGATTCGGCCCGCATCTTCCAGGAGGCGGGCGTCCGCATGGGCGTCCACGCCATCATCGACCACCTGACAGACGACGTGATGGGCCAGCTCTCCGTCACCGGGGTCCCTTTCCGGCCGGGCGCGCGCGAGCTTCTCGCGAGCCTGCGCGACGCGGGGATCAAGACCGGCCTGGTCACGATGTCGATGAGGCGCATGGCGCAGACCGTGGTCGACCTCATCGACTTCGAGGCGTTCGACGTCGTCATCGCCGGCGACGACTCGACGCGCCCCAAGCCCTTCCCCGACCCGTATCTGCAGGCGTGCCAGGCGCTCGGAGTGACGCCCGCCGAGGTCGTCGCGATCGAGGACTCGCCCAACGGGCTGCGCTCCGCGGTCGCGTCGGGCGCGGCGACGATCGGCGTCCCGCTGATGGTCTCGATCGCCGGAGCCGGCGCCCACACCGTGTGGCCGACCCTCGAGGGCCGCACCGCGCAGGACGTGGCATCCTTCCACGCCGAACACCGTGCCAAGGAGGCCGCCCGATGACCGAACGACCCAGCGGACCGTTCCGCCTCGGAGACCGCGTGCAGCTCACCGGACCCAAGGG